>NZ_JBYTEG010000015.1:130308-184179 GCF_058792255.1 Cupriavidus sp. CPT47-8839-RL05A
GTGGTTGCTCGGGGGGGGGGTGGGGGCTGGCGCCCCCCACCACGCTGAATCCCGCCCCGGGCCGCAGTGCGAGCGTGGCGGCGCCCACCGCGGGCGCATAGAGCCGGCTGGCTTCCCCGTACAAATGGAACAGCGGCAGCCCGGTGGCTCGCAATGTCTCCCGGAAATCCTGGCGCGCCATGTCTTCCCATAAAGCGGCAAGCGCCAACGCATCGCACTGGCCCGCCATGTGCGCGATGCGTTGCATTGCGGCGCCTTCCGGGCGCCTTCCCGCCGACCACATTCCCAGCGCGACCGACGGCGCCAGCCGGGGCCAGTCGGCCCGGATGCGGGCCGCCATCTGCGCGGCGTGCGCAATCTCATAGTGGCCGTGCAGGCCATGCGGCCAGGCCGCATCGGTCACCAGCCTCGGTGTCATGTCGATGCTGCCGACCGCTGCCAGCGGAAGACCCGAATGGTCCCGCAGCAGCGCCCATGCCACCATCGCCCCCATCGACCAGCCAGCGACCACCACGTCTGTCAGCCCGAGGTGCGCAACCAGTCCGGCGACGTCGCGCGCCAGCGCCGTGATCGTGGTGCCGTCGCGCTCGCGCGACAGGCCGTGGCCGGCATGGTCGGGCGCGATCACGCGGAATCCCGCCAGTGCGAGCGCCCGCTGGCCGTCGAAGGCCTCGCCGGTGACGGACCAGCCGTGCAGCAACAGCAGCGGCCGTCCCTGGCCGGTTTCGCGCCAGCCTGGCAAGGCGCCGCGTGCCGGGTGGCTGGCGAACGGCGGCGAAGCGGGGCCGGCAGGTGCCGAATCGGAAGCGTCCAACGACGGTTCTCTCCTGGCAGGAGGGTAAAGGGCAGCGGCCTGGATGCCACCGGGTGAGGGTGCCTCTCTATTGACATCCACGGTGGGCAATTTATACGATGAAACATGAATCAGCTATCAGGTTTTGCCTGAGTGGCGATTCCCGGCGCAGGCAGGCGCGGAGGAGGCACCTGCCTGCGCCGGCAGACATGAAGCGGCTGGCATTCCAATGACAAGGCGCGCAGCGCCACCGGAGACAAGATGTCCCAGACCGACACGGGCGCACCGCCCGAAACCGGCGCAACCCGCGAACCCGGCGCAACCCGCGAACCCGGTCATGCCGGCGGCATCTGCCCGCCCAAGACCGCGCGCGGGCAGAAGACGCGCGAGGCGCTGCTGCGCGCGGCCGAGAAGGTGTTCGGTGAGAAAGGCTATTACGCCGCGTCGATCTCCGAGATCACGCAGGAAGCCAAGGTCGCGATGGGCACCTTCTACCTGTATTTCAAGGACAAGGAAGACATCTTCCGCGCGCTGGTCGCGCACATGCTGGAACTGGTGCGCGCCCACCTGCGCAAGCACGTTGCCGCCGCGGCCACCCAGATGGAAGCCGAGCGCCTGGGGCTGAAGGCATTTCTCTCTTTCGTTTCGCGCCACAAGAACCTGTACCGGATCGTGCTTGATTCGTACTCGGTCGATGAGACCATCTACAGCAGCTATTTCCAGGTGTTTGCCGAGCTCTACAGCCGGCGCCTGACGCGCGCCGAAGAGCAGGGCGAGATCGTGCCCGGCGATGCCGAGGTGCGCGCCTGGTGCCTGATCGGCATCAGCAACTTCCTGGGCATGCGCTATGCGCGCTGGAAGCGCCCGCCTTCGATGGAGAAGGTGGTCGACACCGCTTTCGACCTGATCTCGCACGGCCTGCAGCCGCGATGAACGCCCACGCAGAACCCCTGGTGCAGTGGGCGCGCGCCGATGGCGTGGCGCTGCTGCGCCTGAACCGGCCGCAGCGGCACAACAGCCTGGTGCCCGAGTTGCTGGAAGCGCTGCTCGCCGCGCTGGACGAGATTGAAGCCGACCCGGCGATTCATGCCGTGGTGCTGACGCATGCCGGGAAAAATTTCTCCACCGGCGGCGATGTCGCGGCATTCGCTGCGCAGGGCGACGCGATAGCCAGCTACGCCGACCGGCTGCTGGCACTGCTGAACCGTTCGATCCTGCGCCTGGCAGCGCTGCGCTGCCCGGTGGTGGCGGCGGTGGAGGGCTGGCTGACGGGCGGCTCGCTGGGTTTGGTGCTGGCGTGCGACATGGCGGTGCTGGCGCGGGATGCGCGCATCGCGCCGTACTACACGGTGGTTGGCTTCAGCCCGGACGGCGGCTGGACCGCGATGCTGCCGCAGCTGGTCGGCACGCCGCGGGCGCGCGCCTGGCAGCTGAACAATACGATCGTCGCCGCGCCGGAGGCGGCGGCGCTCGGGCTGGCGACTGCGCTGGCCGCACCGGGTTCGGCCGAGGCCGATGCCGCGACGCTGGCGCGTGGCGTCATGCGCAAGGTGCCGGGCAGCGTGGCCCGCACGCGCGCGCTGTTGCGCTGGGACGCCGACACCCTGGCGGCCGGCCTTGAGCGCGAGCGCGCGGCCTTTGTCGCACAGATCGCCAGCGCCGAGACTGCCGACGGCATGCGGTGCTTCCTGGCAGGGCGCGCGCGCGAATAGTTTGTAGAGCTTTCCCAGGCAGTTGCAGCAGGTTTCATCCAGACAAAGACAAACGAGACCGAACACAGGAGACAGCAATGCAACGCAACCCACTCGCCGTACGTGCCCTGGTCATGGCCGCCGGCCTGCTTGCCGCCGGCACCGCGCTGGCCAAGGACATCCGCATAGCGCACGTCTATGACAAGACCGGCGCGCTCGAGGCCTACGCCAAGCAGACCCAGACCGGCTTGATGATGGGTCTGGAGTACGCCACCAACGGCACCATGACCGTCAACGGCAACAAGCTGGTGGTGATCGAGAAAGACACCCAGGGCAAGCCGGACGTGGCCAAGGCCCAGCTGGCCGCCGCCTACAGCGACGACCGCGCCGATATCGCGGTCGGCCCCACCTCTTCCGGCACCGCGCTGGCGATGCTGCCGGTGGCAGAGGAATACAAGAAGGTACTGCTGGTCGAACCCGCGGTGGCCGACTCGATCACCGGCGACAAGTGGAACCGCTATATCTTCCGCACCGGCCGCAACTCGTCGCAGGACGCAATCTCCAACGCCGTGGCGCTGGACAAGCCGGGCGTGCAGATCGCCACGCTGGCGCAGGACTACGCTTTTGGCCGCGACGGCGTCAAGGCCTTCAAGGGCGCGCTGAAGAACGCCAGGGTCGTGCATGAGGAATACCTGCCGACCAGCACCACGGACTTCACCGCAGGCGCGCAGCGGCTGTTTGATTCGCTCAAGGACAAGCCGGGTCGCAAGGTGATCTTCATTATCTGGGCCGGTGCCGGCAACCCGTTCAAGATCGCGGATCTGGATCCCAAGCGCTACGGCATCGAGATTGCCACGGGCGGCAACATCCTGCCGGCGATGGCCAGCTACAAGAACTTCCCGGGCATGGAAGGGGCTACGTACTACTACTTCGGCATTCCCAAGAACAAGGCCAATGAGTGGCTGGTGTCCAACCACTACAGCAAGTTCAAGGCGCCGCCCGATTTCTTCACGGCCGGCGGCATGACCGCGGGCATCGCGCTGGTGGAGGCGCTGAAGAAGACCAGCGGCGAGACCGGCACCGAGAAGCTGATCACGGCGATGGAAGGCATGTCATTCGACACCCCCAAGGGCAAGATGACTTTCCGCAAGGAAGACCACCAGGCCATGCAGTCGATGTACCACTTCAAGATCAAGGTGGATCCGGCCTTCGCCTGGGGCGTGCCTGAGCTCGTGCGCGAGATCAAGCCCGAAGAAATGGCCGTGCCCGTGCGCAACCACCGATGATGAACGCGCCAGCATCCTTCACCCGGTCCGCGCCGGCGCCGTCGCAGCCGGCCGCCGGGCACGCCGGCGCGACTGCCGCCGCGGCGCAGCCGCTGCTGGAGACGCGCGGCCTGACCATCCGCTTTGGCGGCCATGTGGCCGTCAATGCGGTGTCGTGCGCGTTCCGGCCCGGCGAGCTGACCTGCATCGTCGGCCCCAACGGCGCCGGCAAGACCACGTACTTCAACCTGGTCTCGGGCCAGTTGCCGCCCACGGCCGGGCAGATCCTGCTGGATGGCGAGGACGTGACGCGCCTGCCGGTGTCGCAGAAGACGCGCCGTGGCATCGGCCGCGCTTTCCAGCTGACCAGCCTGTTCCCGCAGCTGTCGGTGCTGGAGAACGTGCGCCTGGCGGTGCAGGCGCGCCAGCAGCGCGGCATCGACCTGTTCTCGATGTGGACCAGCCACCGCGACGTGCAGGCGCAGGCCATGGCGATCCTGGAGCGCGTGGCGCTGGCCGGCAAGCGCCAGCTGACGGTGGCCTCGCTGCCGCACGGCGACCAGCGCAAGCTGGAGGTCGGCATCCTGCTCGCGCTGCAGCCGCGCGTGTTCATGTTCGACGAGCCCACCGCGGGCATGAGCGTGGATGAAGTGCCGGTGATCCTTGACCTGATCCGCGAGATCCGCCAGGACCGCAGCAAGACCGTGCTGCTGGTCGAACACAAGATGGACGTGGTGCGCTCGCTGGCCGACCGCATCATCGTGCTGCACAACGGCACCCTGGTGGCCGACGGCGACCCGGCCGAGGTGATCGCCTCGCCGGTGGTGCAGCAGGCTTACCTGGGCATGCCGGAAGAGGAGGGCAGCCATGGCTGACGCACAAGCAACCGGGCCGATCCTGCGTTTACAGGGCGTGCAGACCCATATCGGCCCGTACCACATCCTGCACGGCGTCAGCTTCGAGGTGCCGCGCGGCGGCGTGACCATGCTGCTGGGGCGCAACGGCGCCGGCAAGACCACCACGCTGCGCACCATCATGGGCCTGTGGCAGGCCAGCACCGGCACGGTGACCTTTGACGGCACCGACATCACGCGCCACAGCACGCCCGCGATCGCGCAGGCCGGCATTGCCTACGTGCCGGAAAACATGAGCGTGTTCTCCGACCTGACCGTGGCCGAAAACATGCGCCTGGCAGCGCGCACCGGCGCCATCGACGAGCGCCGGCTGGACTGGGTGTTCCGCATGTTTCCGGCGCTTAGGACCTTCTGGCAGCAGCGCGCCGGCGTGCTGTCGGGCGGGCAGAAGCAGATGCTGTCGGTAGCGCGCGCCATCATCGAGCCGCGCCAGCTGCTGATCGTCGACGAGCCCACCAAGGGCCTGGCGCCGGCCATCATCCAGAACATGATCCATGTGTTCCGCGAGCTCAAGCAGACCGAGGTGTCGATCCTGCTGGTGGAGCAGAACTTCCATATGGCGAAGTCGGTGGGGGATACGGTGGCGGTGATGGACGATGGGCGGACGGTGCACACGGGCACGATGGCGGCGCTGGCTGAAGACGACGGGCTGCAGCAGAAGTTGCTGGGGCTGTCGCTGGCGGCGCACCAGTAACGCGGGACAACACACATGACCACTTCAACGACATTGCCGGCCGCCGCACCGTCGGACCTGCCCAAGGTACGGCTCGACTGGACCCCGCTGGCGCTGGCGCCGCTGCTGATGCTGCTGGCCTATCCGCTGGTCGGCAGCCCGTCGACCTGGCTCACGCTGACCATTGCCGGGCTCGCGATGGGAATGATCATCTTCGTCGTCTCGTCGGGCCTGACGCTGGTGTTCGGCCTGATGGATGTGCTCAACTTCGGCCACGGCGCCTTCATCGCGCTGGGCGCTTATGTGGCCGCCTCGGTCCTGCTGCCACTGGCAGGCTGGGTCGAAGCCGACAGCCTGGCGTTGAACCTGTCGGTGTTTGCACTGGCGATCGTAGCCGCAATGGTCGCAGCCGGCGCGGTCGGGCTGTTCTTCGAGCGCGTGGTGGTGCGCCCGGTCTACGGCCAGCACCTGAAGCAGATCCTGATCACGATGGGCGGCATGATCGTGGCCGAGCAGCTGATCAAGGCGATCTGGGGCCCAGAGACCATCGCGCTGCAGGTGCCCACCACCTTCCGCGGCGCGGTGCTGCTGGGCGATGCCGCGATCGAGAAATACCGGCTGATCGCGATGGCGCTGGGGCTGGTGATCTTTATCGCCATGCTGTTGCTGCTGAATCGCACCCGCATCGGCCTGCTGATCCGCGCCGGCGTGGAGAACCGCGAGATGGTCGAAGCGCTTGGCTACCGCGTGCGGCGCCTGTTTATCGGCGTGTTCGTCGCGGGCGCGGCGCTGGCGGGGCTGGGCGGGGTGCTGTGGGGGCTGTACCAGCAGAACATCACCGCGGCGATCGGTGCGCAGGTGAATGTGCTGATCTTTATCGTCATCATCATCGGCGGGCTGGGATCGACCACGGGCTGCTTTGTCGGTGCGCTGCTGGTGGGGCTGATGGCCAACTACACCGGTTTCCTGTTCCCCAAGGTGGCTCTGTTCTCCAACATCCTGCTGATGATGCTGGTGCTGCTGTGGCGCCCACAGGGGCTGTTCCCGGTGGCGCGGCGCTGAGGGCAACGACCATGATCCGACTTCTCTCCGGCGACCTGCCGCGCAGCCGCGTGCTGACCGTGATCCTGCTGGTGATCCTGGTGGCCCTGGCGTGCGCGCCCTTTGCCTTCCCCGGCGCGCGCGCGCTCAACATGGCGGCCAAGATCTGCATCTTCCTGGTGCTGGTGGCCAGCTATGACCTGCTGCTGGGCTATACCGGCATCGTTTCCTTTGCTCACACCATGTTCTTCGGCATCGGCGGCTATGGCGTGGCCATCGCCATGTCGCGCATGGAGCCGGGCTGGGGCGCGCTGCTGGCCGGCACCGTGGGTGCGCTCGCGGTGTCAGCGCTGCTGGCGTTCCTGATCGGGTTGTTCTCGCTGCGGGTGCGCGCGATCTTCTTTGCCATGATCACGCTGGCGGTGGCGACCGCCTTTGCCACGCTGGTGTCGCAGCTGTCGGAATGGACCGGCGGCGAAGACGGGCTGACTTTCAAGGTGCCGGAGGTGCTGCGCCCCGGCTTTACGCTGGGCGACACTGAATGGCTGGGCGTGCCGCTGAGCGGCAAGCTGCTGAGCTACTACCTGGTGTTCGCCGGCGCGGTGGTGCTGTTCCTGGTGCTGCTGCGGATCGTCAACTCGCCCTTTGGCCGGGTGCTGCAGGCGATCCGCGAGAACGACTTCCGCGCCGAGGCGATTGGCTACCGCACCGTGGTGTACCGCACCGTGTCGACGGTGCTGTCGGCGATGTTCGCCACGCTGGCGGGCGTGCTGATGGCGATCTGGCTGCGCTACAACGGGCCCGATACCTCGCTGTCGTTCGAGATCATGGTCGACATCCTGCTGATCGTGGTGATCGGCGGCATGGGCACGCTCTATGGCGCGGTGATCGGCACGGTGCTGTTCCTGGTGGCGCAAACCTACCTGCAGGACGTGATGAAACTGGCCAGCGACGCCACCGCCGCGCTGCCGCTGCTGTCGTCGCTGCTGCATCCGGACCGGTGGCTGCTGTGGCTGGGTTTGCTGTTTATCCTGAGCGTCTATTATTTCCCGCAGGGCGTGGTGGGGCGGCTGCGCGGCACCGGGCCCGTGCAGGACGTGGCAAGCTGAGCGGAGGCTAGCGCATGTACGTCATCGACTGGCTGCACAAGAATGCGCAGCATTTCCCCGACAAGGTCGCGCTGGTGGACGTGGAGACCGGCCGCCAGGTGACCTATCGCCATTTCGACGAACGCGCCAGCCGCTTCGCGGAATACCTGCGTGACCACCTGCAACTGGCGCCGGGCACGCGCGTGGCGGTGCTGGCGCACAACAGCTCGGACTATTTCGAGATGCTGTATGGTTGCGCCAAGGCCGGCATGGTGATGGTGTGCCTGAACTGGCGCCTGCCGGCGGCGGAGCTGCTGCCGATCCTGCAGGACTGCACGCCCGAGGTGCTGGTGGCCGGCGACGGCTTCCTCGCCGTGGCCGCGGATCTGGCGCGCGCCATGCCGCTGCGCGCGGTGCTGCACCTGGCCGACGATGAGGCCGCCGACGTTCCCGGCGGCTGGACCGAGTACGAGGCGGTGCTCGACGCCGCCTCCGGCCGCATCATCGAGATGCCGTGCCGCGATGAGTCCGAGGTCTGGCACCTGCTCTATACCTCCGGCACCACCGGCAGGCCCAAGGGCGTGATCCAGACCTATGGCATGGTCTTCTTCAATGCCGTCAACGCGATGCTGGCAAACAAGATCACGCGCGACGACGTGTTCCTCAGCGTGCTGCCGTTCTTCCACACCGGCGGCCTCAACCTGTATGCCAACCCGGTGCTGCACGCGGGCGGTACGGTGCACATCATGCGGCAGTTCGAGCCGCAGGTGGTGCTGGGCAAGCTCGACCGCGCCAGCGGCGAGGGCATCACCATGTTCTTCGCGGTGCCGGCGGTCTACCTGTTCCTGAGCCAGCACCCGCGCTTCGCGCAGGCAGACTTCGCCGGCGTGCGCAATATGTCGGCGGGGGGCTCGCCGGTGCCCAGGCCGCTGCTGGAGGCCTACCTGGCCAAGGGCGTGACCATCTGCTTCGGCTTCGGCATGACCGAGACCGGTCCCACGGTCTTTGTCTGCGACGAAGGCACCGCGCGCCGCAAGATCGGCACCATCGGCAAGCCAGTGGGGTCGATGCTGACGCGCATCGTCGATGCGGCTGGAGTGGACGTGGGCCCGGGCGAGCGTGGCGAACTGCTGATCAAGGGCCCCGGCGTGACGCCAGGCTACTGGAACCTGCCCGAGGCCACCGCGGCCGCGATCCGCGGCGGCTGGCTGCATTCCGGCGATATCGCCTATCGTGACGAGGACGGCGACTACTACATCGTCGACCGGGCCAAGGACATGTTTATCTCGGGCGGCGAGAACGTCTATCCGGCCGAAGTCGAGAACGTGCTGTTCCAGCTGCCGGGCGTGGCCGAGGCCGCCGTGATCGGCACGCCGGATGCGCGCTGGGGCGAGGTCGGCATGGCGCTGGTGGTGCTGCGCCCGGGCGCTGTGCTGGAGGCCGATGCCGTGATCGCCCACTGCAAGGCGCAGCTGGCCGGCTACAAGGTGCCGCGCCATGTGCGCTTTCTCGACGCGCTGCCGCGCACGCCGTCAGGCAAGGTGGAAAAGCACAAGCTGCGCGCACAGTTCTCTGGCTGAGGCGCATGGCCGCGCCAGCGGTTGCCGTGTTTCCGATTTCCGCAGTTCGCAGTCTCCGCAGTCCTCGATCTGAAGACAACTCGACAGCCCCGGCCATCCGGGTGCGACAGGAGGAGGTTGACATGCATTCCACGCAGATCCCGCTGCAGCAGAAACGCCGCCTCAGGCTCACGGTGCTGGCGGCCGCCGCATCGATGCTGGCCGCCGCCTGCGGCTCGGGCGATGACAACAACAACGGCAACGGCAGCAACCCCAATACCAAGCCGGCGAATATCGGCACGGTCACGATCAACAGCTACAACGGCACCACCGACGACCTGCTCACTGCCGGCCTGGGCAAGGACGGCCTCGCCAGCGCCACCGCGCCACTGCCGGCCAATCCCACCGCGCCGACCGCGGCGGAGTTGCGGCGCTATGTGATCCATACCAACTATCGTGCCCTCGTCGACACCACCGCCAGCGGCGGCTACGGCTCGCTCTACGGCCCCAATGTCGACGCTCAGGGCAATGCCACCGGCTCCGAAGGCAAAGTGGCCGGCGTGGAGTACCTGGCCTTTTCGGACGATGGCTCGGGCCAGCAGAACGTGACCATGCTGGTGCAGATCCCTGCGTCGTTCAACACTTCGAAGCCATGCGTGATCACCGCCACCTCGTCCGGCTCGCGCGGCGTCTATGGCGCCATCGCCACCGGCGAGTGGGGCCTGAAGCGCGGCTGCGCGGTGGCCTATACCGACAAGGGCACCGGCGCCGCGCCGCATGACCTGGATACCGACACCGTGCCGCTGATCGACGGCACCCGCGCCACGCGCGCTGCGGCCGGCAAGAACGCGCAGTTCGCCGCGCCGGCGGGGGCCACCTCGCTGGCGGACTTCACCGCTGCCAACCCGCACCGGCTGGCATTCAAGCACGCGCATTCGCAGCGCAACCCGGAGAAGGACTGGGGCAAGTTCACGCTGCAGGCGGTGGAATTTGCGATCTGGGCGATCAATGACCGCTTCGGCGCCGTATCCGCCAACGGCACCCGCCAGCGCACCCTGGACAAGGACAGGATCGTGGTGATCGCCTCCAGCGTATCGAACGGCGGCGGTGCCGCGGTGGCGGCGGCCGAGCAGGATGCCGGCGGGCTGATCGACGGCGTTGCGGTGGGCGAGCCCAACCTGAACATGCCGCCCGATACCGGCGTCGTGGTGCAACGCGGCGCGACGCCGGTGGCGGCTTCGGGCCGCACGCTGTACGACTACAGCACCACGGCCAACCTGCTGCAGCACTGCGCCGCGCGGGCCACCGCGCTGGCCCAGGCGCCGCTCTACACCAACCCGGCCACGGCGACCTTCTTTGCCAACCGCTGCCAGACGCTGGCGGAAAAGGGCCTGGTCAGCGGTGCGAACACGGACGAGCAAAGCGCCAGCGCCCTGCAGGCGCTGCGTGCCGCCGGCTGGGAAGCGGAAACGGACGATCTGCACCCGTCGCTGGCCGTGCTTGATGTAGCCGCCGCGATCTCGGTCAACTATGCCAACGCCTATGCGCAGGCCAGCGTCACCGACCGGCTGTGCGGCTACAGCTTTGCCAGCACGCTGACCGACCTGAAGCCCGCGGCAATCGCACCCGCGGCGCTGGCGTCGATGTTCGCCATCGGCAACGGCGTGCCGCCGCAGCCGCCGGTCCAGCTGATCAATGACCTCGATCCGCAGCATGGCCCGTACCTGAACCTGGCGTCCGTTTCACCGTCGACGTTGCGGGCAGACCTGAACTACGACGGCGCCAACTGCCTGCGCAGCCTGCTGTCCGGCTCCGACGCCGCGGCGCGTGCGTTGCAGGCCGGCCAGGCGCTGACGCTGCGCAACGGCAACCTGCGCGGCAAGCCTGCGGTGATCGTGCACGGGCGCAGCGACGGGCTGCTGCCGGTGAACCATACCTCGCGCCCGTATCTCGGGCTGAACCGGCAGCAGGAGGGCGTGACCAGCAAGCTGTCGTACGTGGAGGTCGAGAACGCCCAGCACCTCGATGCCTTCATCGGGCTGGTGCCGGGCTACAGCAACCGCTATGTGCCGCTGCACGTCTACCTGAACCGGGCCCTGGACGCGGTCTACGACAACCTCACCGCCGGCAAGGCGCTGCCGCCGTCGCAGGTGGTGCGCACCACGCCGCGCGGGGGCACCCTCAACACGCCGGCGCCGACGCTGCTGCCGTCCAACGTGCCGCCGTTTGCCGCATCGCCTGCTGCCGGCAACGCGATTACCGTCAACGCTAATACCGTACAGGTGCCTGACTGATGAACGATGCCCTGCCGCGCGTGCTGTCGCAGCGCGATTTTGACCGCTTCGCCGCCTTGTCGCACGACGACAACCCGATCCACTGCGATCCGTGCTTTGCCCGTGGCACGCATTTCGGTGCCACCGTGGCGCACGGCATGTTCCTGTTCTCGCTGCTGTGCGCCCACACCTGGCGGCAGCTGCCCGGGCCGGCGTTGCCGGTCGGGCAGACGCTGATGTTCCCGACACCGGCCTTCGTTGGCGATACGGTGCGGATCGCGCTGGCGCCGCAGCACGCGCCCGCCGGACTGGCGGGCTACGGCACCACCGTTGGCAGCGCGGGCGGGCCGGGCGATGCGCAGCGCGTCACGGCCGTGGGCGAGTCGCTCTGGCTGCCGGGTGCCGGGCCGGAGGGACTGGCCCGGCTACCCGGCGACACGGCACCGGCGCCAGAGGCGGGCGACGCCTCACTGTACGGCCTGCGCCCCGGTCACGAAGCCCGTGCAACACGCGCCTTCACCCAGGCGGACCTGGACGAATACATCAACCTGACCGGCGACGCCAACCCCTACCACGCCGATCCGGCCTTTGCCCGCGCGCGCGGCTTTGGCGGGCCGGTGGTGCCGCTGCCGCTGCTGGCCGGCATGTTCTCGGACCTGCTCGGCACGCAACTGCCCGGACGGGGCACGGGGTGGATGAAGCAGTCGTTGCGCCTCGCTTCAGCCGCGCGGCTGGATGAGCCGCTGACGGCATGCGTGCGCATCGTGCGGGTGCGCGCGGGCAAGGACCTGGTCAACCTGGCCAGCGTCGTCACGGGCGCGGACGGGCGCGTGGTGGTGCAGGGCGAATCACTGGTGCTGGTGCGCAACCTGGCGGACAAGGGAGCCTGCCGTGCCGCCTAGCCACGTATCGCTTGCGGCACTTGAGAGCGTCGGAGCCTGGGGTATCGGCATGGCGTGCTGAACGGGGTGATTGCGTACCGGCGCGGCCTTGAAATGTCGCGACAAAGCCTTATCTTTCGGAAAGACATCCAGTGTCCGGCAGGGCATACGGGCGCTCCGGCAGCGAAGACCGGCGCCGACGCCCCCGCATCAGGACACGACCTTATCCGAGAGAGGGAATCCTTATGCGTCTTGACAAGCTGACCACCCGGTTCCAGGAAGCGCTGGCTGATGCGCAAAGCCTGGCACTGGGCAACGACAACCAATACATCGAACCGCAGCACCTGCTGCGCGCGCTGCTGGCGCAGGACGACGGCGCCGCCAAGGCGCTGCTGGCGCGCGCCGGCGTCAACGTGCAGGGCCTGCAGACGGCGCTCGATGCCGCCATCAAGCGCCTGCCGCAAGTGCAGGGCACCAGCGAGGTCCAGATCGGCCGCGACCTGGTGAACCTGCTCAACGCCACCGAGAAGGAAGCCATCAAGCGCGGCGACCAGTTCATCGCCAGCGAGCTGTTCCTGCTGGCCGTCGCCGACGACAAGGGCGACGCCGGCCGCATCGCGCGTGAAAACGGCCTGAACCGCAAGTCGCTCGAGTCGGCGATCCAGGCCGTGCGCGGCGGCGATTCGGTCAACAGCGCCGAGGCCGAGGGCCAGCGCGAGGCCCTCAAGAAGTACACCATCGACCTGACCGAGCGCGCCCGCATCGGCAAGCTCGATCCCGTGATCGGCCGCGACGACGAGATCCGCCGCGCGATCCAGATCCTGCAGCGCCGCACCAAGAACAACCCGGTGCTGATCGGCGAGCCGGGCGTGGGCAAGACCGCCATCGTCGAGGGGCTGGCGCAGCGCATCGTCAACGGCGAAGTGCCCGAGAGCCTGAAGAACAAGCGCGTGCTGGTGCTGGACATGGCCGGCCTGCTGGCCGGCGCCAAGTACCGCGGCGAGTTCGAGGAACGCCTGAAGGCGGTGCTGAACGACGTCGCCAAGGACGAGGGCCAGACCATCGTCTTCATCGACGAGATCCACACCATGGTCGGGGCCGGCAAGGCCGAGGGCGCGATCGACGCGGGCAACATGCTCAAGCCGGCGCTCGCGCGCGGCGAGCTGCATTGCATCGGCGCGACCACGCTGGACGAGTACCGCAAGTACATCGAGAAGGACGCCGCGCTGGAGCGCCGCTTCCAGAAGGTGCTGGTCGATGAGCCGAGCGTTGAAGCCACCATTGCCATCCTGCGCGGGCTGCAGGAAAAGTATGAGCTGCACCACGGCGTGGAAATCACCGACCCGGCCATCGTCGCCGCGGCGGAGCTGTCGCATCGCTATATCACCGACCGCTTCCTGCCCGACAAGGCGATCGACCTGATCGACGAGGCGGCCGCCCGCATCAAGATGGAAATCGATTCCAAGCCGGAGTCGATGGACAAGCTCGAGCGCCGCACCATCCAGCTGAAGATCGAGCGCGAGGCGGTCAAGAAAGAGACCGATGAGGCGTCGATGAAGCGCCTGGAGCTGATCGAGCAGGAAATCGCGCGCCTGGAGAAGGAGTACGCCGACCTGGACGAGATCTGGAAGGCCGAGAAGGGCGCCGCGCAGGGCACGGCCGCGCTCAAGGAAGAGATCGAGAAGGTCAAGCTGGAGATCGCCAAGCTGCAGCGCGAAGGCAAGCTGGACAAGGTGGCCGAGCTGCAATACGGCAAGCTGCCGGGCCTGGAAGGCAAGCTCAAGGCCGCCACCGACGCCGAGGCCAGCGAGCAGAAGCAGCCCAACAAGCTGCTGCGCACGCAGGTGGGCGCCGAGGAAATCGCCGAAGTGGTGAGCCGTGCCACCGGCATCCCGGTATCGAAGATGATGCAGGGCGAGCGCGAGAAGCTGCTGAAGATGGAAGACCGGCTGCATGGGCGCGTGGTCGGCCAGGACGAAGCCGTGCGGCTGGTGTCCGATGCCATCCGCCGTTCGCGTGCCGGGCTTGCGGACGAGAACCGGCCTTATGGCTCGTTCCTGTTCCTGGGCCCTACCGGCGTCGGCAAGACCGAGCTGTGCAAGGCCCTGGCCGAGTTCATGTTCGATTCGGAAGAGCACCTGATCCGCATCGACATGAGCGAATTCATGGAGAAGCACAGCGTCAGCCGCCTGATCGGCGCGCCGCCGGGATACGTGGGCTACGAGGAAGGCGGCTACCTGACCGAGGCCGTGCGCCGCAAGCCGTACAGCGTGGTGCTGCTGGATGAAGTCGAGAAGGCCCACCCGGACGTCTTCAACGTGCTGCTGCAAGTGCTGGACGACGGCCGCCTGACCGATGGCCAGGGCCGCACCGTGGACTTCAAGAACACGGTGATCGTGATGACGTCCAACCTGGGTTCGCAGATCATCCAGTCGATGACCGGCGAGCCGCAGGAAGCGATCAAGGGTGCGGTCTGGCAGGAAGTGCGCACGCATTTCCGGCCGGAGTTCCTGAACCGGATCGATGAAGTGGTGGTGTTCCACGCGCTCGACCAGAAGCATATCGAGTCGATCGCGCGCATCCAGCTGCAACGCCTGCAAGGCCGCCTGGCCCGCATGGACATGACGCTGGAGGTGAGCGAGACGGCGCTGGAGAAGATCGCCAGCGCAGGCTACGACCCGGTGTTTGGCGCGCGTCCGCTCAAGCGGGCGATCCAGCAGCAGATCGAGAACCCGGTGGCGCGGGCGATCCTGGAAGGCAAGTTCGCCGCCAAGGATGTGGTGCCGGTGGATTATGTCGACGGGGAGTTCACGTTCGGGCGGAAGCTGGACTAAGGCTGCCCATGGCTCGATCGACTGCCGGAGCACACAGGCGGTCGATCATGGTCAGGCCCCTGCGATACAGCGCAGGGGCTTTTTTTCGTCTTGCCATCGCGCGTTGCGTGTAAGGCGGTCCCGCCGCGTGCAATTTTTTCACGCCACGATGCCAGGGGTCGTCGCCAGCCGCGCCGTTCCGCGCCATCCGCCGAGTGGCACACTTCTCGCGTTGCAGAAGGGTTGAATTTCCCTACAAGGCGCTGCGCTGACGCAGCCCCATCCCCAAGGAGCCCTTCAATGACCGACAAGCCTTTCCTCTCAGACGTCAAGACATTGCGCGAGCGTGCCCGCAAGCACATCGATGATGGCGCCGTGACCGCGGGCTATGCCGCGGATCGCGATACCGTGCTGAAGCTGCTCAACGCTGCGCTGGCCACCGAAATCGTCTGCGTACTGCGCTATCGCCGACACTACTACATGGCCAAGGGGCCCAACTCGAAGAGCGTGGCCGATGAATTCCTGGCCCATTCCAATGAAGAGCAAGGCCATGCCGACCAGATCGCCGAGCGCATCGTCCAGCTTGGCGGCGAGCCAGACTTCGCACCCGACGGCCTGACCAGCCGCTCCCATGCTGAATATGTGGCGGGTACTTCGCTGACGGAAATGATCAAGGAAGACCTGGTGGCCGAGCGCATCGCCATCGACAGCTATCGCGAGATCATCCAGTTCCTGGGAGAACGCGATCCGACCTCACGCCGGATGATGGAGGGCATCCTGGCGGTGGAAGAGGAGCATGCCGACGAAATGGCTGACCTGCTCGCCCGCCAGGGCGGCTGAGGCGCAGGCGCGGCAGGCTGCCCCGCACTTGACCTTGATCAACCCCAGGTCGCAGGCAAGCCGATAACATTCGTCCTGTCATGGAGATGCGGGGGCGCTCTTCATGACTTGTCTACCCGTTTCCAGAATGGAAACTTCGCCCGCACCGGCTTGCCGGTGCGGGCGTTTTCTTATGCGCCCGACATGGGCCGCGTAAGGGACAAGCCCAAAGGGACCGATATGCAGAACGACGTGCTGCCAACTGTCGCAGCGGGAGCCAAGTCATGAATCGAAGTGTCGCCTGCGTCTGCGCTATGGCTGGCCTGGCGTTGATATTCACTGGCTGTGCCGGCGGGGAGCCGTCCTGGCAGCCCGAAAGCCGAGTCTCGACATCGAAATACATCAGCGGCGGCATGAAGGCGCTGAACTACACCCCTTACTACATTCATTCCTTCGAAGTTGAAGGTCCCGGCGAGGTCGGTGGTGGTGGCCCGAACATCATGCCAGCCGAATCCGATGGACACCCATCGGGGGGAGGAAAAGAAAGCTGCTGCATGACTTTCCCGCGCCAGTGGCAGCCCGATCTGCGCGTTACCGTGCGTTGGCTGGTTGAGAAGGTGAGGGACGGCAAGACCCCAGGCTATTGGTACAAGGCCGAAAACGTTCGCATCCCTCAGTACGATGGCTCCAAGACTGGCGGTGCCTGGGCCATCTTCCTGCCTGGTGATCGCGTCAAGCTAATGATTGCCGACGGCAATGCCAATGGTAATAACAGCGTCGATCGCAAGCACACTGCCGACGAGCCGGACGTTGCCCAAGGCGTGCGTGACGACGAATGGAATCTTAAATACCGACGGGGAGGTCTGAAATGGCGGTGGTGAAATGGCCAGACATGATGCCTGAAGGCGGTCGACTGGCGCAAAGTAAGGACGCCTGGGCATGGGGCGAGGGGACCGTGAGAGACCCATTGTGTGAATGTCCCCAGACCATTCATATCAATCTGTTCTTCGACGGCACCAACAACAACGACGACAAGAACAATAAGATGTGGCGAGACTCACTCTTCAAGACTCACACCAATGTGGCACGTTTGCATAGCGTTGCAAGGGACAAGCCGGATAGAGGCATTTTTTCGTTCTACATCCCGGGAGTGGGTACCCCGTCCCAGAGCTAGGGGAACTCGACTATTCCTCGAACGGCAAAGCTCTGGCCAAAGGCTTCGATCAGCGTTGCGTCTGGGGAATGATTCGGGTGCTCAATTCCGTGCAATATGCAATCACTCGGCGGAGCGATTTTCCCCTAGTTCGCGACAGCGAGGCCAAAGAGCTCTGTAATGCGGTCGCCGATGGTCGAGTGGGCAAGCTCATGGACAAGATTCGCATATTGGGTATCACCCATAGCAACCGCTTCGACGACGGTCCGCAGAGCCGGATGATCAAGAAGATCTGGATCAACGTCTTCGGCTTTTCGCGCGGGGCCGCGTCCGCCCGTGTCTTTGTCAGCAAGCTGATCAAGGAATGGGCGCCTGGCGGGCGGATCAGCGACCAGACGGGGCGGCGCGCGCTACCCTATGAGGTCAACTTCCTCGGGCTCTTTGACACGGTCGCCTCGGTGGGCCTGCCAGATTCGACTCGCGCCACGGTCGACCTGGATATGTTTGACGGGCATTTCCGCTTTGCCCGCGATGGTGCGCTGAATATACCCAAAGAAGTTCGCAGGTGCGCCCACTTCTACTCGATTCACGAGCAGCGCATGAGTTTTCCGCTCGACACTATCCGGATCGATGAAAGCTACCCCCAGACGCGGGGCCGCTGGGAGGTGGGTTATCCCGGCGTGCACTCCGACGTGGGCGATGCTCTCAATGAACAGGGCAAGGCGCGTGACGGCGACAGCAGCAAGCTCAGCCAGATTCCCCTGCATGACATGTACATCGCTGCGCTCAAGAGCGGCGTACCGCTGATGCTCGAGGAAGAGATTCGGAATTCCACTGCCCTGTCCGAAGATTTTGCGATCCACCCGGCGACGGTGGCAGCGTTCAACGACTGGCCGCACTCTTTTCAACGTATCGAGACGTGGAAGAGGCCTTGCGCTTTGGCATGGGTCAGCTGCTGAGCTGGCGTACCTTGCGCGCACAGATTGGCACCGGCCAGTATGTCACCGAGCGCACCTTCTTCCAGGCAGCGCCCGAGGATGCCAAGACGCCACGCAAGATCATGCTGGGTGTACAGGAGGCCGAACGCGACGACCCGGAATGCCAGCGCCAGAAGGCCGAGATTGCCCGGTTGGAGCAAGCAGCATACGTCGGCCGAGGCTGTGGCGCGCCTGGAGAAGGTCGCGATCGCCCTCTACGACGATTACGTGCACGACAGCCGGATCTGGTTCCGCATCCCGTTCTTCAATGAATATGCGCCGGGCGGCTATGGCTGGCCACGGGTGATATTCACCGGCAGAGACCAGCGTAGGCCCTATCTGGCACTTGCACCGGCAACGAATCTGCCGGCCGCAAACGAGGGGCTTGCGGTGGCATAGCTTCGGGATGGGAGCAAAACCGCCTTTGCCGGTTTCAGCGTGGCGAATGCGCCACCGACCACTGCCATCACGCCGTCCACACTTGATGTCCCCCTGTGCCGGCATGTCCATATTTCCGTCCGATCTTATGCAAAAAACAGCAAAGGATCGGCGAAACCATTCGTTCCGTTCAGATAGCCCCCTCGGTAGTCTTGCTCCTGACACAAGTCCGCTACCCAAGGCGGACAAGGCAAGAGGCGCCTGGCGCCCATTCACGACACTGACGGGAGCAACACAAGATGATCCGCAAACTGGCTATCAGCCTGGCCGTACTTGGCGCCCTGAGCGCGGCGCAGACCGCGGCGGCTGCCAACCTGCTGAACGTTTCCTACGATCCGACGCGCGAGCTGTATGTCGATGTCAATGCCGCCTTTGCCAAGGCCTGGAAGGCCCAGGGCGGCGATGCCGTGACCGTGCGCCAGTCGCACGGCGGCTCGGGCAAGCAGGCGCGCTCGGTGATAGACGGGCTGGACGCTGACGTAGTCACGCTGGCGCTGGGCTATGACATTGATGCCATCGCGGAGAAAGGGCTGATCAAGCCGGACTGGCAGAAGCGCCTGCCGCACAACGCCTCGCCGTACACCTCGACCATCGTGTTCCTGGTGCGCAAGGGCAACCCCAAGGGCATCAAGGACTGGGGCGACCTGGTCAAGCCGGGCGTGCAGGTGATCACGCCCAATCCCAAGACCTCGGGCGGCGCACGCTGGAACTACCTGGCGGCGTGGGGCTATGCGCTGCGCCAGCCGGGCGGCAATGACGTCAAGGCGCGCGAGTTCGTGGGCGAGCTGCTCAAGCATGTGCCGGTGCTGGATTCGGGCGCGCGCGGCGCCACCACCACCTTTGTCGAGCGCGGCCTGGGCGATGTGCTGATCGCGTGGGAGAACGAAGCCATCCTGGCGATCAAGGAGCTGGGCCCGGACAAGTTCGACATTGTCGCGCCGTCGGTGTCGATCCTGGCCGAGCCGCCGGTGGCGGTGGTCGACAAGGTGGTCGACAAGAAGGGCACGCGCAAGGCGGCCGAGGCCTACCTGCAGTTCCTGTACACCGACGAGGGCCAGGAGATCGCGGCCAAGAACTACTACCGCCCGATCTCGCAGAAGGTGGCGGCCAAGTACGCGGCCAACTTTCCCAAGGTGAAGCTGTTCACCATCGATGAAGCCTTCGGCGGCTGGCAGAAAGCCCAGAAGACCCACTTTGCCGATGGCGGCACGTTCGACCAGATCTACCAGCCCGGCAAGAAATAAACCACGAGACCGGCGCGCCGGGCCGCGTGGGGCGGCCGCGGCGCCGACCGGTCCATCAGAAGAAGGAAGCCCGATGTCCATCCTGACGCTCTCCGGCAGCCCGTCGGTCCAGTCCCGCTCCGGCCTGGTGCTGGCGCACCTGCGTGCCGCGCTCGAGGCTGCCGGCGAACGCACCCGCCACCTCGACCTGCGCGAACTGCCCGCAGGCCCGCTGCTGGCGGCACGCGTGGACGACCCCGTCATCGCCGCGGCCACGCATGCCGTGTCCGAGGCGCAGGTGGTGGTACTGGCCACGCCGGTCTACAAGGCCGCCTACAGCGGCCTGCTCAAGGCCTTCCTGGACCTGCTGCCGCAGACTGGCCTGCGCGACAAGATCGTGCTGCCGATCGCCACCGGCGGCAGCCTGGCCCATGCGCTGGCGATCGACTACGCGCTGCGCCCGGTGCTGTCCGCGCTGGGCTCGCGCCAGATCCTGCCCGGCATCTTTGCCGTGGACCAGCAGATCGAATCCTTTGAAGCCGCCGGCGTGCGCCAGGCGCGCTTCGATGCCGCGCTGTCGGCACGCCTGGACGAGGGCGTGCTGCGCGTGCGCGATGCGCTGGCGCATTCGCGCATCGAGGTGCCGCTCGATGTGGTGCCCGGCGCCCTGGTCCAGCGCGCTGCCGCGATCGCGGTGGCCGAGCGATGTTCCGCCTGAACTGACTGATTGACGGAAGTGGCGCCGGCCTGCCCGGCGCCACGGCAGCGACGCCATGCCACCCGCCACGCGGGGCCGGCAGGGATGCGTGCTGCCGCAACCATCCTGGAATCAATCCGGCCAGCAGGGCATTGCCCCGGGCCATGGAGGACATCGCATGACACTGACCAACCCGTTGCGCACGGCCAGCCAGCGCCGCCGCCTGATTACCGCCGCGCTGGTGCTTGCCACCGGCCTGGCCTATGGGCTACTGCCCGGCCGCGCCGAAGCGCAGTCGAAGAACATCGATCCCAAGGTGCTGCGCATCGGCTACCAGAAGTACGGCACGCTGACGCTGCTGAAGGCGCGCGGCACGCTGGAAAAGCGCCTGGCGCCGCAAGGCATCACCGTCAAATGGACCGAGTTCCCCGCCGGCCCGCAACTGCTTGAGGGGCTGAACGTCGGTGCCGTCGATTTCGGCACCGTCGGCGAGGCGCCGCCGATCTTTGCGCAGGCCGCGGGGGCGCAACTGGTCTACGTCGGCAATGAGCCGCCGGCGCCGGTGGCCGAGGCCATCGTCGTGCCCAAGGGTTCGGCGATCCGCTCGGTGGCGGAACTGCGCGGCAAGCGCGTGGCGCTGAACAAGGGCTCGAACGTGCATTACCTGCTGGTGCGCCAGCTGGAGAAAGCCGGCATCCCTTACAGCGAGATCCAGCCGGTCTACCTGCCGCCGGCCGATGCGCGTGCCGCCTTCGAGCGCGGCGCGGTCGATGCCTGGGTGATCTGGGACCCGTTCCTCGCGGCTGCCGAGAAGCAGCTGGTTGCGCGCGTGCTCGCCGATGGCCGCGGCGCGGACGGCAAGAACGTGGTCAGCAACCACCAGTTCTACCTGGCCTCGCGCCCCTATGCACAAGCCAAGCCGGAGATCGTCAGCCTGATCCTGGACGAACTGGCCACGCTGGGCACCTGGGCGCAAAACAACCCCAAGGAGGCCACCACGGTGCTGACCGGCGAAACCGGGCTGCCGGCCGATGTGCTTGAGCTCGCCGTCTCGCGCTTCTCGTACGGCGCACGCCCGGTCAGCGCCGGGGTGCTGGCCGAGCAGCAGCGCATCGCCGACGCCTTCCACTCGCTCAAGCTGATCCCCAGGCCAGTCAAGGTGGCCGATGCGCGCTGGGACGTGCCGCAGCAGCAGGCGAAGCGATAGCCACCTCCATCGGCAGGAACAATAGGACAACGACATGCAAGTATTCTGGTTCATCCCCACCCACGGCGACAGCCGCTACCTCGGCACTTCGGAAGGCGCGCGCGAGGTCAGCTTCGATTACCTGAAGCAGGTTGCCGTGGCCGCCGATACGCTGGGCTACGAAGGCGTGCTGATCCCGACCGGGCGCTCGTGCGAAGACCCATGGGTGGCGGCATCGGCGCTGGCGGCCGTCACGCAGCGCCTGAAATTCCTGGTCGCGGTGCGCCCCGGCCTGATGGCGCCGACGCTGGCCGCACGGATGGCGGCAACCTTCGACCGCATTTCCAACGGCCGGCTGCTGATCAACCTGGTCACCGGCGGCGATACCGCCGAGCTGGAAGGCGACGGCCTGTTCCTGGACCACGCCGCGCGCTACGAGGCCTCGGCCGAGTTCCTGCGCATCTGGCGCCAGGTGCTGGCCGCCAGCCATGACGGCGACAAGGTGGATTTCGAGGGCAAGCACCTGTCCGTGAAGGGTGCCACCGTCCTCTATCCGCCGCTGCAGCAGCCGCATCCGCCGGTGTACTTCGGCGGGTCGTCGGCGCCGGCGCATGCGCTGGCCGGCGAGCAGGTCGATACCTACCTGACCTGGGGCGAGCCGCCCGCTGACGTGGCGCAGAAGCTCGACGAGGTGCGCCGGCAGGCCGCGCGCCATGGCCGCACGGTGAAGTTCGGTATCCGCCTGCATGTGATCGTGCGCGAGACCGAAGCCGCCGCCTGGGTTGCGGCGGACGACCTGATCAGCCGGCTCGATGACGAGACCGTGGCGCGTGCGCAAGCCGTGTTCGCCAAGATGGATTCTGAAGGGCAGCGCCGCATGGCCGCGCTGCACGCGGGCGGCGCGCGCCGCACGCGCGAGGCGCTGGAGATCAGCCCAAACCTGTGGGCCGGCGTTGGCCTGGTGCGCGGCGGTGCCGGCACCGCGCTGGTGGGCGATCCGCACACCGTGGCCGAGCGCATGCGCGAATACGCCGAGCTGGGCATCGACACCTTCGTGCTGTCCGGCTACCCGCACCTGGAAGAGGCCTACCGCTTTGCCGAACTGGTGTTCCCGCTGCTGCCGCGCTCGGTGCGCGACAAGCTGCCGGGCAAGGTGCTGTCGGGCCCGTTCGGTGAAGTCATGGCGACTGGCATCGTGCCGCGCGCCGCGCAGAGCTGAGGGGAGGGCAATCATGAACGCTCCTCTATTGCAGCCGCTGCGCCAGGGACCTCGGGCGCTGGCGCGCGCGCTGGCTCCGTGGATCGTGCCGGTGCTGCTGATCGTGGTCTGGCAACTGGCCTCGCGGAACGGCTGGCTCTCCAGCCGCGTGTTGCCGGCCCCGCTGGCGGTGGTGCAGGCCGCCTGGGAGCTGGCGCGCTCGGGCGAGCTGTGGAAGCACGTCGGGGTCAGCACCTGGCGCGCGCTGGTGGGGTTTGCCATCGGCGGCGGGCTGGGGCTGCTGCTGGGGCTGCTGACCGGCACCTTCCGCACCGCGGCCACGCTGCTCGACAGCACGCTGCAGATGGTGCGCAATATCCCGGCGCTGGCCTTGATCCCGCTGGTGATCCTGTGGTTCGGCATCGACGAGACCGCCAAGCTGTTCCTGGTGTCGCTGGGCGTGTTCTTCCCGGTCTACCTGAACACGTATCACGGCATCCGCTCGGTCGATACGGGGCTGGTGGAGATGGCGCGCAGCTACGGCCTGTCCGGCTGGCAGCTGTACCGCGAGGTCATCCTGCCCGGCGCGCTGCCGGGCATCCTGGTGGGCGTGCGTTTCGCGCTCGGGTTGATGTGGGTGGTGCTGATCGTGGCGGAGACCATCTCCGCGCAATCGGGCATTGGCTACATGACCATGAACGCGCGTGAGTTCCTGCAAACCGACGTGGTGCTGGTGGGCATCCTGCTCTATGCGCTGCTGGGCAAGCTGGCCGACTGGCTGTCGCGCGGGCTGGAGCGCTACTGGCTGCGCTGGCATCCGGGCTACGCCGCGGCCTGACCGGCCCGTCGCCCCAATCAAGCAAGGAGATCGAGATGCAGATGTATCCGGTAGAACAGGCTGCGCTGGTGGAACTGGAAGCGGGCCTCGCGCGCCGCGAGGCGGCACAGCCGGCGGCGGAGGCGCCGCGCAAGGCAGGCGGCGTGGCGCTGCACGTGCGCCAGGTGGTCAAGCGCTATGACGGCCGCGAAGTGCTGCACAACGTGGCGCTGGACGTGGCGCCGGGCGAGTTCCTGGCGATCGTCGGGCGCAGCGGCTGCGGCAAGAGCACGCTGCTGCGGCTGGTGGCGGGACTGGAAGCAGCCGATGGCGGCAGCATCACCGTCGACGGTGAATCCGCGGCGAAGGGCCGCGCGCGGCACGCCGACGTGCGCGTGATGTTCCAGGACGCAAGGCTGCTGCCGTGGAAGCGCGTGCTGGACAACGTCGCGCTGGGCCTGCCGCGCGCACGCCGCGGTGAAGCCGCCGATGTGCTGGCGCAGGTGGGCCTGGCCGACCGCGCCAGGGAGTGGCCCGCACGCCTGTCCGGCGGCCAGCGCCAGCGCGTGGCCCTCGCGCGCGCGCTGGTCCACCATCCACAGCTGTTGCTGCTGGATGAACCGCTGGGCGCGCTGGATGCGCTCACGCGCATCGAGATGCAGGGGCTGATCGAATCGCTGTGGCGCCGCCTTGGCTTCACGGCGCTGCTGGTCACGCACGATGTGTCGGAAGCTGTGGCGCTGGCCGACCGCATCGTGCTGATCGAGGACGGCCGCATTGCCATGGATGAGCGCGTGGCGCTGGCGCGCCCGCGCGAACGCGGCGCGGCGGGCTTTGCGCAGCTGGAGGCCGCGGTGCTGCAGCGGGTGATGCGGCAAGTGCCGCAGGCGCAGGTACCGTCGCATGCAGGTGCGCATGCCGACCCGGCCGCCACGACCGCGCCGCTGAAGGTGAGCTGGGCAGCGTGACCGTGCCACCCGCGGCAATGTGCGCCGCGCATATCGACAGGCCGTAATCTTCATTCGCTCGCGCGCGCTGACCTCCTATCATGAGCAGGCAGGCCGATGCAGTGCGACCGCACAGAGGGCGCATGAAGCGCCCGTCATCACTAATCCGACCAAGGGGCCGAGGGGCCCGGTCAACCCAAGGAATGCCATGCCAGGCGTGCATGAACCCGCGGGCGCAGTGCCTGCGCTCCAACGTTATCTGGAATCGCTGCCGCGCCAGCCGCTGGCTGACCGGCAATTGTGGCGCGACGCGCGCGGGCAGGTGCAGGGCCAGTTCTTCAACTGCTCGCTGACCAGCGCGTTCGAGCCGCTGGTGACGCTGGCAGACCGGCAGCTGGTGGCGCATGAAGGTTCGATCCACACCTACGCAGAGGACGGCGTGGGCCTGGCGGCATGGAAGCTGTTTGCGATGGCGGCCGACGACAACACCCTGGTGTCGCTGGACCGGCTTTCGCGCCTGCTGCATGCCATCAACTACTTTGCCGCCGAAGGCGAGCACAAGCTGGTGCTGAACGTGCATAACCGGCTGCTGGCCGCGGTCACCGACGACCACGGCGCTGCCTTCCGGCGCGCATTGCAGTCGCTGGGCCTGCCGCTGGAGCGCTTTGTGATCCAGGTGCCGGCCAGCGCCAATGACGACCTGGCATTGCTGTTGCATGTCGTTGGCAACTATCGGCGCAACGGTTTCGCGGTAAGCCTGCAGGCGTCGGATCCGGCGGAAGCCGGTGCGCTGATGGCGCACGCGTTGCCGGACTGGCTCAAGCTGGACATGCGCCGCACCTGGACCGACCGTCAGCTGTCGGGCCTGCGTGCCAGCGCGGCCAACGCTGGCGTAACGCTGATCGGGCGGCGCCTGCAGAGCGCCGAAAGCATCGAGCGCCTGCAGGCCGCGGGCATCGGCCTGGGGCAGGGCGCCTTCGCCGGCGCGCCGGTCAGTGCGGCAGGGCTGCGCACAGGCCTGGCGAGCGCCGCGCATGCATTGGACAAGGAGGTGGTATGACCCAAGCGAACCGGCTATCCGGCGGCCATGGCACGCGCCTGGACATTCCGCGGCACCTGCAGGTGCTGACCGTGCCGGGGCTGCACGGCAGCGGCCCGGGACACTGGCAGAGCCGCTGGGAGCAGCGCTTCCCCGACTGGCAGCGGGTGGAGCAGCACGACTGGTCGCGCCCCAGCCTGCCGCTGTGGGCCGAGCGCGTCTCCGAAGGCGTGATGCGCGCCCAGCGCGTGGCCGCGCGCGGCGCGGTGCTGGTGGCGCACAGCTTCGGCTGCCTGGCGTCGTTGCGCCAGGCGGCGCTGGATCCGGTCGGCATTGCCGGCGCATTGCTGGTGGCGCCGGCCGATCCGGACAAATTTGGCGTGGCGGCGCTGCTGCCGACCTACCGGCTGCCGTTCCCGACCATCCTGGTCGCCAGCCGCAACGACCCCTGGATGCCGCAGCGCACCGCTTTCAGCTGGGGCACGCTGTGGGGCAGCGAACTGGTCGATGCGGGCAGCCTGGGCCACATCAATGCCGATTCCGCACTGGGCGAGTGGCCTGAAGGCCTCGCGCTGCTCGATACCCTGGTCCAGCGCATCGCGCAGGCAGGCGATGCCGGCTCCGTAAGTGAGTCATCCGGCGCCTGGGAGACGGGCATCGAGGTGGTGTCTACCGTCCCTTATATCTAAACCGTCTAAGAAAATTCATAAAGATTCGTTCTGTTTATAAGGACGACTCTGCAGAATCTGTCTCGTAAGCCGGCGCAATATGCGCTGGCGTCATAAAGAACGGCCCGCCGGGTGCCAGCCATCAGGGTCCGGCGGCGCACCGCTCACAGACGAGACGACATGCCTCCATCCATTTCCCTGGCGGACACGCCGCCAGCCGCCCCTCGCGCCCCTGATTCCGGCGCCGCGCGCGCGCCGCGCAGCCCGTCCAGGCAGCGCTTTACGGTGCTCCCCGGCTTCGGCCTGTCGCTGGGCTTCACGCTGTTCTACCTGACGCTGATCGTCCTGATCCCGCTGTCGGCCACGTTCCTGAAGACCTTCACGATGACGTGGGACGCGTTCTGGACTTCGGTCACGGCGCCGCGCGTGGTGGCGTCGCTGCAGCTGAGCTTTGGCGCGTCGCTGGTGGCGGCCATCGTCAATACGGTGTTCGGGCTGGTGGTGGCCTGGGTGCTGGTGCGCTACCGCTTCCCGGGCAAGCGCCTGATCGACGCGCTGGTGGACCTGCCGTTCGCGCTGCCCACGGCGGTGGCCGGTATCGCGCTGACGGCGCTGTTTGCCGGCAATGGCTGGATCGGCCGCTATCTCGAGCCGCTTGGCATCAAGGTCGCGTTCACGCCGCTGGGGGTGGTGGTGGCGCTGACCTTTATCGGCCTGCCGTTCGTGGTGCGCACGGTGCAGCCGGTGCTGGAGGATGTTGAGCAGGAGCTGGAGGAGGCCGCTGCCAGCCTCGGCGCCAACCGCCTGCAGACTTTCCAGCGCGTGATCCTGCCCGCCATCCTGCCGGCGCTGCTGACGGGGTTTGCGCTATCGTTCGCGCGCGCCACCGGCGAGTACGGCTCGGTGGTCTTTATCTCCGGCAACATGCCGATGGTGTCGGAGATCGCACCGCTGATGATCTATTCCAAGCTGGAGCAATACGACTACGCCGGCGCCACCGCGGTGGCGGTGGTGATGCTGGTGATTTCCTTCGGGCTGCTGCTGCTGATCAACCTGCTGCAGGCCTGGACGCGCCGCCATCAATCCGGTGTGCGCGCCGCGCTGGCACCTGAAGCGCCCGCCACGGGCAAGGAGTTCTGACATGGCCGGCGCAGTTGCGGGACGCCTGGGCGGGCAAGGCAACGCCCCGGCCCATCACAGGTTTGACGCCACCGGCGAAGCGCCGTGGGTGCGCTACACGCTGATCACGGTGGCGGTGCTGTTCCTCACGCTGTTCCTGTTCGTGCCGCTGGCTTCGGTGTTCTATGAAGCCTTGCGCAAGGGCGTGCAGACCTACTGGGAAGCGTTGATCGAGCCCGACGCACTCGCCGCGATCCAGCTCACGCTGACAGTGGCGGCGATCGCGGTGCCGCTGAACGTGGTGTTCGGCGTGGCGGCGGCCTGGGCCATCGCCAAGTTCGACTTCCGCGGCAAGAACCTGCTGATCACGCTGATCGACCTGCCGTTCTCGGTGTCGCCGGTGATCTCCGGCCTGGTCTACGTGCTGCTGTTCGGTGCGCAGGGCTGGCTGGGGCCGTGGCTGGAAGCGCACGACATCAAGATCATGTTCGCGGTGCCGGGCATCGTGCTGGCCACCATCTTCGTGACCTTCCCCTTTGTTGCGCGCGAGCTGATCCCGCTGATGCAGGCGCAGGGCAGTGAAGAGGAAGAGGCCGCGATCGTGCTGGGCGCCTCGGGCTGGCAGACCTTCCGCCATATCACGCTGCCCAATATCCGCTGGGGCCTGCTGTATGGCGTGATCCTGTGCAATGCGCGGGCGATGGGCGAGTTCGGCGCGGTCTCGGTGGTATCGGGCCATATCCGCGGACTGACCAACACCATGCCGCTGCATGTTGAGATCCTCTACAACGAGTACAACTTCGCGGCGGCCTTTGCGGTGGCTTCGCTGCTGACGCTGCTGGCGCTGGTCACGCTCGGCATCAAGACGCTGGTGGAATTGCGCGCCCGCAAGGAAATCGAAGAGGCTGCACCAGAGCGGCCGCTGGCAAGTTTGCAAGGACAAGCATCATGAGCATCCAGGTCAAGAACGTAGAGAAGCGCTTTGGCGACTTTGTCGCGCTGGACAACGTCTCGCTCGATTTCGACGAAGGCGAGCTGACCGCGCTGCTGGGGCCGTCCGGCTGCGGCAAGACCACGCTGCTGCGCATCATCGCCGGCCTGGAGCGCGCCGATGCGGGCCAGATCGTGCTGGCCGGGCGCGATGCCTCGGACCAGCATGTGCGCCAGCGCCAGGTGGGTTTCGTGTTCCAGCACTATGCGCTGTTCAAGCATATGAGCGTGTTCGAGAACGTGGCCTTCGGCCTGCGCGTCAAGCCGCGCGCCGAGCGCCCGGGCGAAGCGCAGATCCGCGACAAGGTGCGTTCGCTGCTGGAGCTGGTGCAGCTCGACTGGCTCGCCGACCGCTACCCGTCGCAGCTCTCCGGCGGCCAGCGCCAGCGTATCGCGCTGGCGCGCGCGCTGGCGGTGGAGCCGCGCGTGCTGCTGCTGGACGAACCGTTCGGCGCGCTCGATGCCAAGGTGCGCAAGGAGCTGCGCCGCTGGCTGCGCCGCCTGCACGATGAACTGCACGTGACCAGCGTGTTCGTCACCCATGACCAGGAAGAAGCGCTGGAAGTGGCCGACCAGGTGGTGCTGATGAACCGCGGCCACGTGGAGCAGTATGGCTCGCCCGAGGCCGTCTACAACCATCCGGCCACGCCCTTCGTGTTCGGCTTCCTCGGCAACGTGAACCTGTTCCACGGCCGCCTGGAAGTGGGCGAGAGCGGCGGCTTGCTGCATACCGGCGAAGCGGTGCTGCCGGTGGTCGGCAGCGGCCATGAGACCGCCGGCGACGCGGTGGCCTATGTGCGCCCCCATGACCTCGACCTGGAACGCTATTCGCCCGGCGCCGACGGCATCGCCGTGACGCTGCGCCGCGCGCTGACGCTGGGCCCGGTGGCGCAGCTTGAACTCGAACGTGAAGACAACCAGGACGTGATCGAAGTCGCGCTGCCGCTGGAGCGCTTCCGCCATGCGGGCTTCCGCGAAGGCGAACTGCTCGCGGTGCGCCCGCGCCAGCTGCGTGTGTTCACGCAACCGCGTACCACGTCCACCCAACAAGAAAAGGCGACGTCATGAACTTCCAGCAACTCCGATCGATCCGCGAGGCGGTGCGCCGCCAGTTCAACCTGACCGAAGTCGCCAACGCGCTCTACACCTCGCAGCCCGGCGTGTCGCGCCAGATCCGCGAGCTGGAAGAAGAACTGGGGGTGGAGATCTTCGAGCGCTACGGCAAGCGCCTGACCGGCCTGACCGAGCCCGGGCGCGAGATCGTGCGCATCGTCGAACGCCTGCTGCTGGAGGCCGAGAACCTGCGCCAGGCCGGCGACGAATACGCCGGCCGCCATACCGGCCGCCTGACCGTTGCCACCACCCACACCCAGGCACGCTATGCACTGCCGCGCGTGGTGCAGGCATTCCGCCGCGAATACCCGCATGTGACGCTGGCACTGCAGGAGGCGTCGCCCACGCATATCGTTGAGCTGCTGCTGACGGGGCAGGCCGATATCGGCATCGCCACCGAGGCCCTGGCCACCGAGGCCGGGCTGACCTCGTTCGAGGCCTACAGCTGGCAGCACGTGCTGGTGGTCTCGCCCGGCCATCCGCTCACGCGCCTGCCCGAGCCCACGCTCGAAGACGTGGCCGGCTTCCAGCTCATCACCTACGACGCCGGCTTCACCGGCCGCCGCAAGATCGACAGCGCCTTTGCCGAGGCCGGCCTGCAGCCGGAGATCGTGCTGACCGCGCTGGACGCCGACGTGATCAAGACCTACGCCGAACTGGACCTGGGCGTGGGCATCATTGCCTCGATGGCCTATGACGAGCGCAAGGATTCCGGCCTGGTGCGGATCTCGGCCGACCACCTGTTCGCGCCCAACACCACCAGCGTGGCGGTGCGGCGGGGTGCCTACCTGCGCGGCTATGCGCACGCCTTTATCAACATGTTTGCGCCGCACCTGTCGCCCGACACCGTCAGCAGCGCGCTGTCCGAGCAGGAGCGCCAGGCCCTGGCGGCCTGATTCCGGCCTGGTTGCGGACGGCCGCCAGGCGGCGCAGGGGCCACCCGAGCGCCGCCGGCCCTGCGCCGTCCGCCCCGGCACGGTGCCGTTCGCGCCCCGTGCCCGCCGTTCGTCGCAAGAGACTTTCTTCGTGCCCGGGTGAGGGGTACATTGCTTGCACGTGCCCGCGGCTTGCCGTCCGGCGAGCGCCGCACGTGCACCGCAGTGCAACAAAGCTTGCGCGCGGCCGCCGGTCTGCAAGGGCCGGACAAGGGAGAGAGAGACGATCATGCGCGACGACGAACCGCTGCTGCGCTGGCAGTGGCGCGGCTATGCCCGCAACCACCAGCATCCCCGCAACCTGCTGCTGCATATCGTGGCCGTGCCGATGTTCATGGCTGGCACCGTGCTGGGCCTCTACGGCCTGTTGCGCCTGAGCCTGCCGGCGGTGGCGCTGGGGCTGGTGTGCATGGGCATGTCGATGGCCCTGCAGGGCCGGGGGCACCGGCTGGAAGCCCACGCGCCGGAACCGTTTGCCGGGCCGGCGGACATCGCCGGCCGCATCCTGGCCGAGCAGTGGATCACCTTCCCGCGCTATGTGCTGTCCGGCCAATGGTGGCGCGCGCTGGCCGGCCGGCGTGCCGGGCAGGGCGGCTGAGGTGGCCAGCGCTGCCCGCCTCATCACATTCCCGCATTGCGCCAGGCTCAGTCCGCGCTAACATGAACGCCATGGACCGCTGCTTCTCCAACGTCGCCACCGCCATCCCCTCCCGGCTCAATATCCTCGGCCGCGACCTTCTGTTCGTGCTGTGCATGAACTCGGTGATCGCCATCAGCCTGAACTACGGCTTCCAGACCGGCGGCAGCCTGTGGCACAACTTTGTCTACAGCCAGCTGATCGGCCTGTCGATCTGGGTGCTGATCGACATTCCGCGCGTGGTGATCTGGTGGAACGACCGGCCGCGCCGCTGGCCGTTCCTGCTGCTGGCCGCCGCCGCGGTGCCCGCGGGCGTGGTGTTCGGCAGCTGGGCCACGCGCGTGGCACTGGACCTGCCGCCCAAATCCGCGGACGAAGCCGGCGGCATGCTGCGCATGTGCCTGGTGGTGGGCATGCTGGCCGCGGCCTCGATGATCTATTTCTACTGGTCGCGCGAGAAGCTCGCGTCGCTCGAGCGCCAGGCCGCGCTGGACGCCCTGCAGCGCGAGGAAGCCGAAAAGCAGCTGGTGCGCGCGCAGCTGATGGCGCTGCAGGCGCAGATCGAGCCGCATTTCCTGTTCAACTCGCTGGCCAACCTCGACGGGCTGATCGCCACCGACCCGCCCGCCGCGCGCCAGTTGCTGCAGCGCCTGATCGGTTTCCTGCGCATGTCGCTGGCGCATACCCGCGCCGAGCAATGCACGCTGCGGCAGGAGTTCGAGCTGCTGCGCAGCTACCTGGACATCCAGGGCATGCGCTTCGGCCAGCGGCTCTCGTTCGACATCGACCTGCCGCGCGAACTGGCGAAGGTGGAGATCCCGCCCATGCTGATCCAGCCGCTGGTGGAAAACGCGGTCACGCACGGCATCGAGCCCTGCATGATCGGCGGCCATATCCGGCTGTCGGCGCGCGCGGCCGGCGACAATGCGGTGCAGGTCATCATCGCCGATACCGGCGTGGGCTTCGGCCATGCCTCGGGCAAGGGCTCGGGCCTGGGCATTACGCACGTGCGCGAGCGGCTGGCGCGTATCTTTGGCGCGGCGGCCTCCATGCAGATGGAAGAGAACACCCCGAGAGGCGTGGTGGTGCGGCTGACGCTGCCGCTGGAGCGCCCGGCCGAAGCGCCCACCCTGACCCAGACAGTCACCAGCGTGCCGGAGGGCATGCCAGTATCGACGCCGGCCATGCAACGGCTCTGAGGCGCACCGCCTGCCAGCACGCCTGACAAGACGAACGGCTGGCACCGCCCGTGGGCGGTGCCGCTGACAACGTCAGGACCCATCCACCACCCCAACGCCCCCATGACCCCGACCCTTCTGATCGCCGACGACGAAGCGCTGCTGGCGCGCGTGCTGGAATCCGAACTGATGTCGCTGTGGCCCGAGGCCCGTATCGTTTCCGTGGTCCACGACGGCGTGGCCGCGCTGGCGGCGGCACGCGAGCACCAGCCGCGCGTGGCCTTCCTGGATATCCGCATGCCGGGAATGAGCGGCATGGACGTGGCGCGCGAACTGATCGAATTCGACACCCCGCCGCTGGTGGTCTTCGTGACCGCATACGACCAGTTCGCGCTGGAGGCGTTCGAGCGCGCCGCGGTGGACTATGTGCTCAAGCCGGTCCAGCGCGAACGGCTTGAGGCCACGGTGCAGCGCCTGAAGGACCGCCTGGCCGGCCCCGCCGACGATGAAGACACCGAGGCCGAAGCCTCGATCGCGGAGACGGACCGGCTTGGCCAGCTGCTGGCGCGGCTGGAATCGCTGGAGCATGCCACGCCAGGCCCGGGCGGCGCGCCGCAGCGGCAGTACCTGCGCTTTATCAAGGCACTGGTGGGGCAGGAGGTGCGCATCATCCCCGTGGACGAAGTCATCTACCTGGAGGCCACCGACAAGTACGTCAACGTGGTCTCCGGCGCCGGCGAAGCGCTGATCCGCACCAGCCTGCGCGAGCTGACGCAGCAGCTGGACCCGGAGCGCTTCTGGCAGGTGCACCGCGGCACCGTGGTCAACATCACCTGCGTGGCCAGCGCGGTCAATCAGTCGCTGGGACGGCTGTCGCTGCGGCTGCGCGACCGTCCTGAACTGCTGCCGGTGGCGCGACAGTACGCGCACCTGTTCAAGCAGATGTGAGGCATGCCCGCGGGCGGCGTGGCCGCCACCTGGCTGCAGAGGGCAGGGCTTTTCCTCTATGATGCGGGCTTCGGCCCGTATTTTTTGGGCTGCCGCCTCCTGTCCTGCCGCATAGCCCCTGCCACCAGCGCCATGTCCACCGCCGCACTCGATCCCACGCGCAATCCCCTTCGTCATGACGCCCAGGTGATCGGGCTGGTTGGCCTGGCCCACGGGGTCTCCCACTTCTACCACCTGTTGCTGGCTCCGCTGTTCCCGTGGATCAAGGCGGAATTCGGCCTGAGCTATGCCGAGCTGGGCCTGCTGATGACGGTGTTCTTCGCGGTCTCGGCGGTGGTGCAGACCGCGTCCGGCTTTGTGGTCGACCGCTTCGGCGCGCGGCCGGTGCTGTTCGCCGGGCTGGCCTTCCTGGGCGCCGCGGCCTTGCTGCTGTCGACCAGTTCCGGCTACGCCGCGCTGTTGTTCGGCGCGGCCGTGGCGGGGTTGGGCAACGGTGTATTCCACCCGGCCGACTTCACGCTGCTGAACAAGCATGTGTCGCAGCCCCGGCTGGGCCATGCGTTCTCGGTGCACGGCATTTCCGGCAACCTGGGCTGGGCCGCGGCGCCGCTGTTCCTGGTGGCGGTCGCCAACCTGGCCAGCTGGCGCGTGGCGCTGGCGGCGGCCTCGGCGGTGGCCTTTATCGTGCTGGCCGTGCTGGTAGTGCTGCGCCATGTGCTGGACCCGCGCGAAGTGCAGGGCGCCGTGGGCCGGCCCGCGGCCAAGGCTGCGGCAGGGGTGGCCACAGCCGGCGGCAGCGTGCTGGGCTTCCTGCGGCTGCCGCAGGTATGGGTGTGCTGGGCTTTCTTCCTGCTGACCACGTTCTCCGCAGCCGGCATCCAGAGCTTTGCCCCGACCGCGCTGACCTACCTGTACGGCATGCCCTTCACGCTGGCGACCGCGTCCTACACCATCTACATGCTGTGCAGCGCCGGCGGCATGATCGTCGGCGGCTTTGCCGCCGGCCGCACCAGCAACCATGACCGGCTGATCGCGGTGAGCTTCACGGTGTCGGGGCTGATGGCGGTGCTGGTCGGGCTGAACCTGGTGCCGGCGCTGCTGGTGCCGGTGCTGATGGGCGTGATCGGCTTTGGCGCCGGTACCGCCGGGCCGTCGCGTGACCTGCTGGTGCGCGCCGCCGCCCCCGCCGGTGCCACCGGGCGCGTCTATGGCGTGGTCTACTCGGGCCTGGATATCGGCCTGGCGTGCGGCCCGCTGTTCTTCGGTGCGCTGATGGATGCAAAGCTGCCGGCCTGGGTGTTCTTCATGATCGGCGGTTTCCAGCTGCTGTCGATCTTCACCGCGGTGACAGTGGGCAACGGCAACCGCTCGCGCCGCGGCGCGGCGGCGGGCCAGGCGGAGGCCGCCTAGCCCGGGCCGGGCCACCCAAGCACCGCCTTCCGAATTCGATCGCCTGAGGATGCTTTCATGTCAATGACGCCGGCCAATACCACCCAGCCTGACGATTCCGAACACGGCACGCCGCTGCCGGGCGGCCATATCCTGGTCGATGCGCTGCTGGCGCACGGCGCCGAGCTGGCCTTCGGCGTGCCGGGCGAAAGCTACCTGGCCGTGCTCGACGGCTTCCACCGCCGCCGCGACCAGTTGCGCTTCATCATCTGCCGCCAGGAGGGCGGGGCCGCGGTGATGGCCGAGGCCTACGGCAAGCTGACCGGCCGCCCCGGGCTGGCCTTCTGCACGCGCGGGCCGGGCGCCACCAATGCCAGTATCGGCGTGCACACCGCCTTCCAGGACTCGACGCCGATGATTCTGTTCATCGGCCAGGTCGGCACCGACTTCATGGACCGGGAGGCCTTCCAGGAAATCGACTACCGCCGCATGTTCGGCCAGATGGCCAAGTGGGTGGCGCAGATCGACCGGGTCGAACGCATCCCCGAATACATTGCGCGCGCCTACCAGACCGCCACCTCGGGCCGTCCGGGCCCGGTGGTGCTGGCGCTGCCCGAAGACATGCTGGCGCAGACTGCCGCCGTGCCGCAGTTGCAGGCCTACCAGCGCGTCATGAGCTGGCCCGGCGAGGCCGACCTGGCGCGGCTGGCCGAGATGCTCGACGCCGCCGAGCGTCCCTTCGTGCTGGCCGGCGGCAGCGGCTGGACGCCGCAGGCCTGCGCCGACCTGCAGGCCTTTGCCGAGCGCTTCGCGCTGCCGGTGGGCTGCGCCTTCCGCGGCCAGGACCTGTTCGACAACCGCCATCCCAACTACGCCGGCGATGTCGGCATCGGCATCAACCCGGCGCTGGCCGAGCGCGTCCGCAACGCCGACCTGGTGCTGGCCGTCGGCCCGCGCCTGGGTGAGATGACCACCGGCGGCTACGCGCTGATCGCCGCGCCGCGTCCCGCGCAAAAGCTGATCCACGTGCACGCCGGCGCCGAGGAACTGGGCAGCGTCTACCAGGCCGACCTGATGATCCAGGCCTCGATGCCGGCCATCGCCGCGCGCCTGGCCGGCCTGCAGCCTCCCGCCGAGCCGCGCTGGCAGGCGTGGACAGAAGCCACGCACGCCGACTACGAACGCTACCTGCAGCCGCCCCCATTTACTGGACAGGGCGTCGACATGGCCGAAGTCATCCGCACGCTGGACCAGCTGCTGCCGGCCGACGCGGTCGTGACCAATGGCGCCGGCAACTACGCCGGCTGGCTGCACCGGTATTTCCACTACCGCCCGTTCACCAGCGGCCGCCGCGGCCAGCTGGCCCCGACCAGCGGCGCGATGGGTTATGGCGTGCCGGCGGCGGTCGGCGCCAAGATCGCGTTCCCGCAACGCACCGTGGTGGCGCTGGCCGGCGATGGCTGCTTCCTGATGAATGGCCAGGAACTGGCTACGTCGATGCAGTACCAGGCGCCGGTGATCTTCATCGTCGTCAACAACGGCATGTACGGCACCATCCGGATGCATCAGGAGCGCGAATACCCGACCCATGTCTCGGGCACCGAGCTGCACAACCCCGACTTTGCCGCGCTGGCGCGCGCCTATGGCGCGCGCGGCGCCACCGTGACCACGACCGAAGCCTTTGCCCCGGCATTGCGCGAGGCATTGGCCGCGCCGGTCTCCACGCTGATCGAGATCCAGGTGGACCCGGACGTGATCACGCCGCGCACCACGCTGAGCGCCATCCGCGCGCAGGCGCTGGCCAGCCAGCAACAGTGAGGCCGAGCTGCCCGACCGGATACTTTCTTACCTATCAGGAGACCATCGATGAAGCCTGTCACCACCGACCTGTGCGACGCGCATGAAGACCGCCTTGCCGACGGCACCTTGCGCGTGATGGCGCCGGTGTTTCGCGCCTTCGGCAAGCAGGGCGCCTTTGCCGGCCCCGCGGCTACGCTCAAGGTGTTCGAAGACAACTCGCTGGTGCGCACCGCGCTGGAAGCGCCGGGGCAGGGCCGCGTGCTGGTGATCGACGGCGGCGGCTCGCTGCGCTGCGCGCTGGTGGGCGGCAACCTTGGCCTGCTGGCCGAGAAGAACGGCTGGGTCGGCATCGTCGTCAACGGCTGCATCCGCGATACCGCCGAGCTGGACGTGTGCGACATCGGCATCCGCGCGCTCGCCGTGCATCCGCAGAAAAGCCAGAAGCGCAACGTCGGCGAAAGCGACGTCGCGGTGCAGATGCCCGGCGCGGTGGTGCGCCCGGGCAACTGGATCTACGTCGATGCCGACGGCGTGCTGGTCTCGGACGAAAGGCTGGGGAACTGAGCATGCCGCGCGTCTTTGTCTACGGCACGCTGCGCGCCGGCGAGGTCAACGACCTGAACGCCGCCGCGCAGCGCCACGGCATTGCCGCGCCCACGCTGCTGGGCACGGGGACGATCGCGGGCAGGCTCTTTGACTTCGGCACCTATCCCGGCCTGGTGCTGGACGCCAGTGGCGGGCCGGTCGTGGGCGATCTCTATGAGATTGCCGAGGCGCTGTTGCCGGTGCTCGACGAGATTGAAGAGGTTTATCCCGGCCAGGCCACGCTGTTCGTGCGCGAGGAACGGCCCGTGTTGCACAACGGCCAGCCTGTCGCCTGCCTGCTGTACCCGGTGGCCGAGTCCGCGGTGGCCACGCTGCCGCGCATCGACAGCGGCGACTGGGTGGCCTATCGCCGCGCACGCGATACCGCCGCGGCCTGAGCCCCGGCTCGTTTCAAACAGACGGCGCCCATTCGCGGCGCCGTTTGCTTTTGCGTAGCATGGCCGGCGATGACATCGAACAATGGAATCGACGGCCATGAACGCTCCGCAATCCCTGCCGCCGCAGGTCTTCCCCCGGCAGTTCTTTATCCACGCCGGCGACGTGCGGCTGTGCGCCACCAGTTGGGGCGAGCCCGGGCCAGGGCGGCCCACCATCGTCCTGGTGCACGGCTATCCCGACAGCAGCGAGGTCTGGCACGGCGTGGCGGCGCAGTTGGCGGGGCGCTTCCATGTGGTGGCCTATGACGTGCGCGGGGCAGGGCGCTCAACCGCGCCGTGCGCGACTGACGCTTACCGGCTGCAGAAGCTTGCCGATGATTTCATCGCAGTCATCGGCGCGGTCTCGCCGCAGCGCCCGGTGCACCTTGTCGGCCACGACTGGGGTTCGATCCAGAGCTGGGAGTTCGTGACCGACGCTCGGCTGCAAGGTCGCATCGCCTCATTCACCTCATGCTCCGGTCCCTGCCTGGACCACGCGGCAATCGGCCTGCGCGAACTGCGCGGGCAGCGGTCGCTGGCTGCCTTGGGCAAGACATTGAGGCAGCTGGCGGCATCCTGGTATATCGGCGCCTTCCATCTGCCGTGGCTGCCTGAGCTGACCTGGCGGCTGTGGCTCGGCCGTGCGTGGCCGCGCTACCTGCGCCTGACCGAGGGCCTGCGCACGGGGCCCAGCCTCACACAAACCGCCGACGGTTGCCATGGTGTGCGCTTGTACCGTGCCAACTTCCTGCCCGTACTGCGTGCCCCGCGCCACTGTCATGCCCATGCGCCGGTGCAGGTGATCGTGCCGTTGCATGACCGGTATGTGAAGCCGGCGCTGACTGAAGACGTGCACCGCTGGACCACGCAACTCTGGCGCCGCACCGTGCCCGCGCACCATTGGCTGCCGCTGGCCGACGCCCAGGGGTTTGCCATCATGGTGCGGGAATTTGTCGAGCATATGGAAGGGGAGCCGGCCTCACCGGCGCTGCTCGCCGCGCGCCTGCGCTAGCGGAGGCGGCGCATCCTGCGCATTTTTCACGATGTGGAAAGATGTTTTGGACCGCAAAAATACATGGTTTGCGTAGCACAACACCATTTCTCATGATGGAAGATTATGTCCCGCATCGTGAAATAAAATAGATAAGTCATTGAATTATTGAAAGAAAAAACTAAAGGGAAATTGCGGATCCAGGTTGTTGCAACGCGGGAGGGTTCTCTACACTCTTATATAAGACTCATGACCTGAGACGCGAGAAACGGCAGCGGACGCAGCAGCCCCACGACGCAGCCCAGCTCAGGTGATCAACAGATTCTCAGCCATCCCCGCATCATCAGGAGAGTGACCATGACCCGCCAAGAACAGATCCAGGCCCTGCAGAAAGACTGGGATACCAATCCCCGCTGGAAAGGGATCAAGCGCAATTTCACCGCCGAAGACGTGGTGCGCCTGCGTGGTTCGGTCCAGGTCGAGCACACCCTGGCCCGCCGCGGTTCCGAGAAGCTGTGGAACCTGCTGCACACGGAGCCGTTCGTCAACTCGCTCGGCGCGCTGACCGGCAACCAGGCCATGCAGCAAGTGAAGGCCGGCCTGAAGGCTATTTACCTGTCGGGGTGGCAAGTCGCAGGCGACGCCAACCTGGCCGGTGAAATGTACCCCGACCAGTCGCTGTACCCGGCCAACTCGGTGCCGCAAGTCGTCAAGCGCATCAACAACACCTTCCAGCGCGCCGACCAGATCCAGTGGAGCGAAGGCAAGGGCGACACCGACTTCTTCGCCCCGATCGTGGCGGATGCTGAAGCCGGTTTCGGCGGCGTGCTGAACGCGTTCGAACTGATGAAGTCGATGATCGAAGCGGGCGCCGCCGGCGTGCACTTCGAAGACCAGCTCGCTTCGGTGAAGAAGTGCGGCCACATGGGTGGCAAGGTGCTGGTGCCGACCCGCGAAGCCGTTGCCAAGCTGACCGCTGCCCGCCTGGCCGCCGACGTCTCGGGCGTGCCGACCCTGGTGATCGCCCGTACCGACGCCGAGGCCGCGGACCTGCTGACCTCGGACGTGGACGACAACGACAAGCCGTTCTGCACCGGCGAGCGCACCGTGGAAGGTTTCTACCGCGTGCGCAACGGCCTGGAGCAGTCGATCTCGCGCGCCCTGGCCTACGCTGAAGTGGCTGACCTGGTGTGGTGCGAAACCGGCAAGCCGGACCTCGAGTTCGCCAAGAAGTTTGCCGAAGCCGTGCACGCCAAGTTCCCGGGCAAGATGCTGGCCTACAACTGCTCGCCGTCGTTCAACTGGAAAAAGAACCTGGACGACGCGACCATCGCCAAGTTCCAGAGGGAACTGGGCGCGATGGGCTACAAGTTCCAGTTCATCACGCTGGCCGGCTTCCACTCGCTGAACTACTCGATGTTCAACCTGGCCTACGGCTACGCCCGCAACCAGATGAGCGCGTTCGTGGAACTGCAGGAAGCCGAATTCAAGGCCGCCGAGAAGGGTTTCACCGCGGTCAAGCACCAGCGCGAAGTCGGCACCGGCTACTTCGACGCCGTGACCCAGACCATCGAAGGCGGCCAGTCGTCGACGACCGCACTGAAGGGTTCGACCGAAGACGAGCAGTTCTTCGAAGACAAGAAAGTGGCCTGACTCTCCTGGTCACCCCTGCCGGAACGTGGGTCCGGCGGTTAAGGAAGGCGTGCGACCATCACGCCTTCTGATTTAGGCGCCGCGCCGTTCTCTCTCAGGGACGGCGCGTTTTTTTGTTTTCCAATGCTGGGGCGGGTTAGCGGGTAGCTGTTCAACGGGTGTTCAAAACTCAAACTCCATGCAGAGTTACCGCCCAAGCCTGGCCGGGCTCACGCCGGCTATTTAGAAGCCTGACGCGGGACAGGTCAATGCCCGCATCTTCCAGAGCGGCGCGCATTCTCAAGTTATGTGTGCCGCCTCTTTTGCTTCGTGCCTTACCGCCTTTTCAATTCTTCACAATTGGAAAGTTCTGAAGCGTCAGCGCAGTCCATGTGTCCGCACGTCTTTACGGAGTAGGGATCTTAGCGCGATTTCAATCTTGCTTAATTCTGTTTTCAGGCGTTTTGGGCTGCGTAATTAGGAATCGTCTGATTTATTCCCCACTTCGCTGCTCCTATTATCGAGGCCGCGTTGCTGCACTCTCATTGGCTGGTCGATGGACGACCGAGCCACTGGCTGCTGACGGCGGCGACAGTCCACTTTCCACGGAGCGTGATTGCATGGGTAGCCGATTGCGGTTTTCCTTTCGTACCGTCACCGTTTCCGGCGACGGTCTGCCGGAACTGTTGGGACAGCCACTGCTGCTGTTCTCCAAACTGTTTGGCACCGAGGGTATCAATTCCCTGTTCGAATACGAACTGGAACTGAAGACACCCGACGATCGCAACGTGCTATACGGGCCGGCGGGTGACTTCGATATGGAGGCCATGCAAGGCAAGGAGTTGACCGTCAGCATCGAGCTGGACGGCTCCGGCACCGATCTGGATGGCGGCTTCGGCAGCGGCAAGAGAGAGATTACCGGCCTCGTCACGGACGTACGCGGCCCCTACTACGAACACGAACGCATCCTGTACCGCCTGACCCTGCGCCCGTGGCTGTGGCTGGCCACGCTCACCAGCACCATCCGGCCTTATCAGAACATGACTGTGCTGGAAATCGTAGAGGCGGTGCTCAGCAAATACACTTTCCCGGTCGAGCGCCGCCTGCTGGATAGCCAGTATCCCAAGCGCCGATTTCAGATGCAGGCCGGCGAAACGGACTACCAGTTCGTGCGCCGCCTGCTCGCGGAATGGGGCGTGAATTTCCACTGGGAGCATTCGGATGGCCACCACCGCATGGTGCTGACCGATGGCAATGGCGCTTTCCGGAATATCCCCAGCCCTGCCTACCATGCCATCAGCTGGTATCCGTCCTCGGACCGGGTGGATGAGGAACACTTTCATGAATTCGAGGTGCGCGACCGGCTCGTCTCAGGGGCTTGGGCGCAAGGCGATTACGACCACAACCAACCGCGCGCCAACCTCAATGTCTGCGCCACCGACCCGCGCGACACCAGCCACGCAACCTATGAGCTGTATCACTGGCCGGGCGATTACGCCGAACCCAAGAGCGGCAACGACGCCCGCAAGGAAGGCGACATGCTGGCGCGCATCAACATGGAACGCCTGCGGCAGCACGGCGTACGGGCGCGCGGCAAGGGCAATGTGCGCGCGATGGCGCCGGGACACACCTTCACCCTCAAGCGATTCCTGCGCACCAAGGCAAACTGCGAGTACCTGATTTTTGCCACGCACCTGCTGATCGAGGACGTGGGCGAGTTCGCTGGCAGCGGCCAGTCCTGGCGCTGCGAGGTCGAATTCGAGGCGCAGCCCACTAGCGAAATCTTCCGGCCTGAGCGGGTCGAAAAGCCTTACATCGGCGGTCATCACAAAGCCAGGGTCGTCGGTCCAGCCAATCAGGAAATCTGGTGTGATGACCTGGGAAGGGTGCGCTGTCAATTTGTCTGGGACCGCTATGGCACCTACGACGAGAATAGCTCCTGCTGGATTCGCGTCACCGGCTTTTCCTCCGGCGACCGCTTCGGCAACACGCACCTGCCTCGCATCGGCCAGGAAGTCATTGTCATCTACGAGGGTGGCGACCCGGACCGGCCCCTCATCTTGGGACCGGTCAACAACCGGCTGAACCTGCCGCCGTGGGATCTGCCGAGCCAGCATGCCTTGTCCGGCTACCAGAGCAAGGAACTGTTCGGCGAGGGGCGCAACCACACGCTTTACGACGATACCCAAGGCCAGCAGCAGGTGCAGGTCGCTTCGGACCACCAGAACAGCCTGCTGGCGCTGGGCCACAACGTCCGCGTCAACGACTGGGAGGGGCGCAAGGACAAGCGCGGCGAAGGCTTTGAGCTTCGAACCGATGCGCATGGAGCACTGCGCGCCGCACTCGGCATGCTTATCACCACCTTCTCGCGCCGGAACGCCGAAGGCAACATGCTGAATGTCAGCGACGTCATTCAGCTGATGCAACAGGCCCTGGATATCGCCAGCACCATGGGCGACAAGGCGACCGAGGCGCAGGCGCAAGATGGCGAACAGCCCGACATTGCAAAATTGCTGGAGAGGCAGCTTGAACAAATCAAGGGCGGTGGCGAGCTGAAGGAGTTCACGGCGCCGCACCTGGTATCAGCCAGCCCCGCCGGCATTGTTGCCACCGCAGCGGGTTCCACGCACATCGCCAGTGGCACGCATACCGCGTTGACTACCGGGGAGCACCTGTCCGTGACCACGGGCGGGGGCTTTTTTGCCAGCATTCGCAAGGCACTGCGCCTGTTCGTATATGAAGCCGGCATGAAGCTGGTTGCCAACATGGGCGACATCGACCTGCAAGCCCTGAAGAACAATATCAATCTGCTGGCAAGACTCCAGATCAACGCAACCGCAGAGAAGATTACCTTCAAGGCAAAGGAAGTGCTGCTGGATGGCGGCGGCAGCTACATCAAGCTGACCGAAGGCGGCATTGAGAACGGCACCAATGGCGGGTGGATCGTGCACGCGGCCAGCAAGAACCTGACCGGCCCCAGCAGTCTTCCGGTGGAACCAAAGGCCAGACAAGTTTGCCTGGAATGCCTGCTCAAGGCGGCCGCACGCAATGCCGCCGTGGTTCCTCGATAAATAACCAGGAACAGCAGTTCGATGACAGAAGAAGAAAGCGCAGTTCATATCTACGTGCTGGCCGATGGCGCCGTGCACCCGACTCGCATTGGTGCATTGCTGCGCGAATCGGGCGCCGACTTTCGAAATGTGTATGCCGGCCTGCCCGAAGCCGATGCTGGCGACGCCTGCCTGTTCCTGGCGCGGGTGGACGATCCCAAAGCGCCCTGGCTAGCGCAATTCGACGCGATGGATTTGCGGGCGCCATGCATCACGCTCATCTGGAGCCGGGTGGACATTGACCGCCTCGCCCGTCATTTGCATCAGTTTCTCGTTGCGGACATTGGCGAAGGCATGACCGCCCTGATTCGCTACTACGACCCGCGCAACCTGCTGGTGACGATGGAAGTCTGGGGCGACGACATCGTGGAACGGATCATGCGACCCATTCAGCAATGGAAACACCGTGGCTACAGCGACGAATGGCAGTGCATTGATGGGCCGATGGAGGGTGAGAGCACGCAGGACACGCCGCCTTCCATCCAGCTCAGCCAGGAGCAACTGGACCGACTGACCGAACACTGCGAGCCGGATCAGTTGCTTGCGGCGCTTGTGGAGGGCGGCGTGGTTGATGGGGCAGGTCCTTATCTCACGCGCTTCATGGATTTTCTGCCCCGTTACCAGCGTGCCGCCGAGTGGGGGCTGACAGAGCCAGCGGATCGAATGTACTTCTGCGAACTTTCATACCGATACGGCCCTGACTTCGATGCCCACGATGACATACGACGTGCATTGGAAGAGCGTGGCAGTTCTGGGCAAACCATGATCGCGTGCGCGGATGGGGTGCATCCATCCGTCTGGGAGCAGTTGGCGAAAAATGCAAACAGGGAGGTCAACGCATGAAATCCTTGTTCGTATCGGCCTTGATGGCGGTGTGCCTTGCATGCGTGTCAGGATGCGAGCCTCGTGCGATTCAGACAGGCGATGATCCGGACGAAATGCTACCGGGTGGCGTCAGTGGATTGAACTACACGCCTTATTGCATAGCTACCTTTGACATAACCGGAGACAACGGTTTGGCAGGTGGTGGTCCAAATATCTCACCGGCCACTCCGGGCGACATGCCATCGGGTGGGGGCGCAACAATGTGCTGTATCTCGTTCCCGGCGAAATGGCGGCCGGGGCTGAATGCTAGCGTCCGTTGGATCGCCAACAAGAAGCTCGACGGCCACGCGTGGGGTTCTTGATACAAGGCAGATGCTGAGATTGCAGAGTATGGCCCAAGATCAGGTGACATGTTTGTCATTTTTCTACCCGGCGACCGGATCAAGGTAATGGTGCAAGACGGCAACGCGAATGGCCACAACAGCCTTGCAGTTCGTCCAGCTGATGATGATCCCTACGTTGCTGTTGGAAAGGTGGATGACGAAGCGAATCACGAGGAAGAGGAAGGACACCTCAGAAATTTCGGTAGCATAATTAAAGCGGACCCATCAATTGGAGATTTAAAACAATGAGCATATTGCGATGGCCTGAAATCGCTAGCGAGTGCTCGTTTCGGGGAAAATATGATCGCCCTGCGCGGGATTGGTTGAATGCATCCGTCTGGGAGCAATTGGAAGAAGATGCGGAACGGGAGATCAGCACATGAAATCCCTGTTGGTGTGGGCCTTGATGGTATGCCTCGCGATTCTGCCAGGCTGCAATGAAAACTCTGTCGTTGGAACTCACCCAAACGACGATCTTGACGCCATGATGTCAGGCGATGTTGAGGGCCTGAACTACACCCCTTATTACGTTCACACCTTCAATATAGTGGGGCACGACAACGGCATCGGAGGCGGCGGGCCAAACATTGTTCCAGTAAGACCCGACTATATACCGACAGAGAGCGGTGGCGCCTGCTGTGGCACGTTTCCGGTCCACTGGCGCCCGGGGTTAAAGGTCACGGTGCGTTGGATCGCCAACAAGAAACTTGATGGGCACGCATGGGGTTCCTGGTACAAGGCTGAGGCGGAAATTCCAGAATATGGCACCACCACTTATGGCATGTGGGTTATTTTCCTGCCAGGAGATCGCGTCAAAGTCATGGTTATGGACGGGAATGCAAACGGCCACAACAGGGTAAAGGCTCGTCCTGCTGACGACGATCCTTACGTGGCAGTCGGGCAGGTGGACGACGAAGCGAATCGTAAGGAAGAGGCAGCACGCTTAGTGCGATTCGGTGAGGTAATTAAGGCGGACCCATCAATCGGAGAGTTGAAGTAATGAACGTATTGCGTTGGCCGGAGAAAGTGCCCGAGGGCGGCCTGCTTTCAAAAGGCAAGGAGGCTTACGATCTGGGCAAGGGGAAAGTCCGCGATTCCGGTGCGGGATGCGAACAGACGCTGCACATAAGCCTGTTCTTCGATGGTACCAACAACAACGACGACGAGGACAATCAAGCATTTCGGGATTCCAAGTGGGGCGCCCACACGAACGTAGCGCGCCTGTCCAGAGCGGCGCGCCATGAGCCGGAAAATGGTATCTATCGCTATTACATCACGGGTGTCGGAACCATCTTCACGAAGATCGGGGAAATGGAGTATTCCTCTTCCGGAAAGGGATTTGCCGTAGGCTACGGACGCCGTTGCGTATGGGGCTACACCCGCATCTTGAATGCCGTTTATAAGGCTATTGCGGGCGGCGAGGAAAATCGCTTGATTCCCGATGAGGAAGCAAAGGCCCTTTGCCTGGCTGCGGCTGACAGCTACCGCGCATTCTCTAGCGTCTTCGACGTGAAGCACAGGAAACTGGCCGGCATGCAACGGGATCGCAAGCGGGACAGCCAGCGCAACTGGGTGGTCAAGCAGGTATGGATTAACGTCTTCGGCTTTTCGCGCGGGGCTGCCGGTGCCCGCTCATTCATCGGCAAGCTGACCCGCGACTGGGCGCCGGGCGGCAAGATCGCGGGTGAGATTCCCTACAAGGTGAACTTCATGGGGCTGTTCGATACCGTGGCTTCGGTGGGGCTGCCCGACTCGGTGAAGGCCTCCCTCGATATCAGCGTGTTTGACGGCCATTTCGCCTGGTCGAATGACGGGTTGATGAACATCCCTGAGGACGTGCAGCGCTGCGCGCATTTCTTCTCCATCCATGAGCAGCGCATGAGTTTCCCACTGGACACCATCCGTAAGGGCAGTGTTTATCCGGGTGGTCCGGGCAAGCGCTTGGAGGTTGCCTTTCCTGGGGTTCACTCGGATGTCGGGGGCGGCTACCCGCCCAATGATCAGGGCAAGGCACGGGAAGGGGATGCGAGCAAGCTTAGCCAGATTCCGCTGCACCAGATGTATATCGAAGCGTTGCGGGCCGGGGTGCCCTTGCAACTAGAGGAGGAGATCGTTTACCTACAGGGTAAGCAGCATGACTTTGTGTTGGGAAAAACCTTGATCGATGCCTTCAACCGTTGGCTAGACAGGACCGTCGAAATTTCGCGCGTGGAAGATGCCTTGCGATTCGGCATGCGCCAGAGCCTTGCGTGGCGCACCCTGCGTGCCCGATGGAACAAGGGCGACTATGTGACCAACCAGCCGTTCTTCCTGGCAGCGCATGAGGACGGCATGACGCCGCATCAGTTGGAGCAGCAGGTTGACAAGGCCATGAAAACCGATACCGAGGCGATCAAGATTCGCAAGCGCATCGATGAGTTGGCCGCTGCCCGCACGACGCTTGGATTGGCCGGGATCGCGCAGGAAGGATACATCAGCGCAGACCAGATGAAGGAGGGCGAGAAGCTGGACAAGCAGGCAAGGCAGGCCTGGGATGCGCTCCAGCGGCGTCGAGAGCAGAAGTACCAGGAAGTTGCACGAGCGAAGGATAAGACCCGGCCCGGAGAGGGGGCCGCTGAGACGGTGACCAACGACCAGCACGATCTCCGCGAAGCTGCCGAGGAATTCCGGCTGCTGCTGGGCTATCTCCATCCCGAGCAGCGGGCAAGCCTCGGCGTGGAGCTATCGCCCATGACGCCGCGACCGCCAGCGGTGGGCGCTCACATGCTTTGCCCGTTACGCGTTCCGCTGGCGGCATATACCAACCCTACCGGTCAATACCTCTGCGTGCCGCGCGAGAGCAACCCCGACAGCAAGCGCGTGCTATTGATCCCCAAGGACTTCTACGTCCAGACCGCGGTATTTTCAAAATTCGACGCGGAGAAATTCGATGTCCTGGTGCTGCCAGCCAGAGACATGCTCGATCAATTGCGCGCCTGGACGGCGCCAGCGGTGGTCGATCAATTCGCCCGCCAGGAGCGGGCAGCCATTGCCCTGTTCGACAACTATGTCCACGACAGCCGGGCCTGGTTCCGCGTGCCCGACTTCCATGAATATGCGCCCGGTGGTTATGGATGGGCGCGCGTGTTCTTCATCGGCCATGACAACTGCGTGCGGCATCTGGGATTTGGCACGGATGCGCTGGTCAAGAGTGTCAATACGGGTCCAAAGCCTACGCCTGCGGAAATGGCGATGCATGATTAACAATACAGCGATTGGCTAAGTTGATCATGACATCGGTAACGGCACATGTTGGAGACTGATCCCACCCCTCGCAAAGCCCCATCCTGGTTGCCGAAACAGGGCGGCCAAGCGGGCGGCAAGTCATCACCGAGCCCCAGGCCGAAGCCGAAGGCAAAGCGGAAATTCGCCCAGGACATCGATGCAGCTATCCAGGGCAAGGATGCGGAACCGGTCACGGTCGCCCCCTACGATGAAGCGGCGCTTGCGAAGCGACTTAAGGCCATTCAGGCCGCTCCCAATCCGCTCCATGAGGCAGCTCGACCACTACTGCGGGCGATGTGTGACCTGAAGCCGAAGATGAAGCTTCAGCGCAGGCAGGTGGAGCAGTTGCGCGCCTTGCTGGAGCGCGAAGTTCACGCATTCAAGACGCTTTGCCATCAGGCGAACATCGAGGCCGACCATATCACCATTGCAAGCTACACGCTTTGTTCGGCACTGGACGAGGCGGCACAGCATTCGAAATGGGGCGGCGGAAAAGACGGCACCGGCGTCTGGGCACAGATGGCGTTATCCAGCCAGTTCCACGGAGACCGCGAAGGCGGCATCAAGGTCTACCAACTGCTGGCCCGCGCCATTGAGGTCCCGCACGGCAAATACGACCTGATCGAGTTGTTTTATCTCGTCATGAGCCTTGGGTTCATGGGCCGCTATCGGGTGGAAGCCGGAGGAGACCGGCAGCATGAGCATATCCGGCAGAAGCTCTACGAACTATTGAAGTCACAACGTCCGCCGGTGCGGGATGCACTATCCGGCGATCTGGAGGTCTCCAAAGAACGGAACTTCCGGCCGCTGCGGGGTATTCCAGTATGGATGGCAGTCACCGCATACGCGCTTGCAGCGCTTGTTGCCTTTGGATATTTCAAATATCAACTATCGACCCGCGCGCACGAAGTCGCGCGGGAGATCGAGGCGATTGGGGACGCCGCGGCGTCAGCGCTGCCTCGGGCGCTACCCCCACCAGATGTCAAGGTTGGCGGCAATGAATCGGGAGATGGCAGTCGCAAACAGTGATTGCCCGCGAACACGTTGGGGAGGCGGCCCCGCTTGAGCCGACATCACTGGGCCCGCGGCGGGCGCGAATTTGCCGGAACTCAATAAATTGTCATTTTTGGCAACTTGCAGCATTTGGGTGATTCCCGCCGTAAGCAATATGGCTTAAAGTGCCGGGGCCTTTATCGGCACTTCCGAGCTACCCACCAAGAACAACATCATGAAAGCATCTCTCTCGCTCGCTTCCTGCGCCATCGCGGCGGCACTGCTGGCCGGCTGTTCCGGCGGCATGCCCACCAATCTCGATGGCGTGATGAGCGCCGGCACTTCCCTGGCCAAGGCTGCCACGCTGTCCGACGCCGACGTCAAGAGCCTGTCCGACCAGGCCTGCGCTGAATCGGACAAGACCAACAAGATCGCCGCTGCCAACACCACCTACAACAAGCGCCTGGTCAAGATCATGAGCGGGCTGAAGAACAGCGATGTGCCCAACGTCAACGCCAAGGTCTACATGACCAAGGACGTCAACGCCTGGGCCATGGCCAACGGCTGCGTGCGCGTCTACAGCGGCCTGATGGACATGATGACCGACGATGAAGTGCGCGGCGTGCTGGGCCATGAGCTGGGCCACGTGGCGCTGGGCCACACCAAGAAGGCCATGCAAGTCGCGTACACCGCAACGGCCGCACGCGGCGCGGCGGCAGCTGCCGGCAATGGCGCAGTGGCGGCGCTGTCGCAGTCGCAACTGGGCGAACTGGGCGAGAAGCTGATCAACGCGCAGTTCTCGCAGTCGCAGGAAAGCGCGGCGGATGACTATTCCTTCGACCTGCTGACCAAGAACAAGGCCAACACGCGTGGCCTGGTGACGGCGTTCCAGAAACTGGCCAAGCTGGACGGCGGCAAGTCCAGCATGTTCTCGTCGCACCCGGGCTCGGAAGACCGCGCCAAGCATATCGAGCAGCGCATCAGCAAGGCTTCGTAAGCGGCCTGCGCAAGCAAAAAACCGCCCGCACCGGTCATGCCGGTGCGGGCGGTTTTGCTTGGTTGGCGCTGCGCCGGGGGTCAGCGGTAGACGATCACCGGGATGTCGGTATGCGTCAGCACCTTCTGCGTCTCGCTGCCCAGCAGCAGGCCGGACAACCCGCGCCGGCCGTGCGACGCCATGAAGATCACGTCGCAGCCATGGCGCTCGGCCGCGTCGATGATGCCCAGGTAGGGCACCGCAAAGGTCGACATATCGGCGTCGAAGGTCACGCCCGCCGCCGTGGCCAGGTTCTCGACCTCTTTCAGATACAGTTTGGCCTGGTTCTCGATGCGGTCCTTGAAGGCCTGCGGGGCTTCGACCACGATTTCGCTGAACGGCGTGTAGGGGTACTCCTCCAGGCAGACATAGGCCGTGATGCGCGCGCCGATGGCCTTGGCGAGCTCCAGCCCGCCGTTGATGGCTTTCTTGGAGAGTTCCGAGCCGTCGGTGGGTAGCAGGATATGTTGGAACATGCGGGGCTCCTTTTCTGACTAGGGGATCGGGGCAGGGCAGCCAGCTGGCATCGGCGGATGCCGGGGCGCCGGGACGCGCCTGTCACGAATCCATTGTAGTCAGTGTGCCGAGAAGGGCATTGCGCGGAATCAATTGCAATGAAAGCGTCTCTGCATACCGGCAGGGGCCCCATGCTTCAGTCCGCCAGGACCTCGGCAACCGGCATGGCCGCGGCCCGTTCGGCCCGGCGCCAGTAGGACGGGTTGCCGTAGGTGTTCTTCAGGTGATCGATAAACAGCCGCACCCGCAGCGGCAGGTGCTTGCGCTGCGGAAACACCGCATGGATGCCGATCGGCGGCGCCTGGAACTCATCCAGCACCGTCACCAGCCGCCCGCTGGCGATCTCGCTGCCGACCTCCCACCAGGAGCGCCACGCCAGCCCGTTGCCTTGCAGGCACCACTCATGCAGCACCGCGCCGTCGCTGCATTCCATGGTGCCGCCGACCTTGACCGTGACCGCGCGGCCTTCCTCCTGGAACACCCAGCCACGCTGCACATTGGCGCTGGCGCCAAAGGCAAGGCAGTTGTGGCGTTGCAGGTCTTCCGGCGCCATAGGGCGCCCGGCGCGCGCCAGGTACTCGGGCGAGGCCACCACCACGCGGCGTGTTTCCGCCAGCCGGATCGATACCAGGCTGGAGTCGGGCAGGTCGCCCAGGCGGATGGCGCAGTCGAAGCCTTCATTGACCAGGTCGACCACGCGGTCAGACAGGTCCAGCGTGATCGAAACGTCCGGGTGCGACTCAATAAACAGCGGCACCAGCGGCGCCACGTGCTTGCGGCCATAGCCCGCCGGCGCGGTCACGCGCAGGTGCCCGCTGGCCTTGACCCCGCCGGCAGAGACACTGGCCTCGGCGTTGTGCAGGTCGTTCAGGATGCGCTGGCAGTCTTCCAGGAAGGCAGAGCCTTCAAAGGTCAGGCTGATCTTGCGCGTGGTCCGTACCAGCAGCTTGACGCCCAGGCGCTCCTCCAGCGCGTCGATGCGCCGCCCGATGATGGCCGGCGCCACGCCTTCAGCCGCCGCCGCTGCGGAAAGGCTGCCGCGCGACGCGACGGATACAAAGGTCTCCAGTTGTTTGAAATGGTCCACAAATGTTTGCCTGATGTGCCTGCGGTGTGCCGGCACGGTCACGCAATCGGTGGCGTTGCGTCCATATGGCCGGCAGTGAGGAGGATTTGGTGCGGAGTTTTGTTTTAGTCAGCCAAGATTAGTTGCCTAAAAGTAAAAGATCAAGTGACCCGCGACCACTTTGCCGCACTGCAGCGTCTCCCTACAATTCGATGCATTCAATGGTGTACAGAGCCACGCAGCTGTGGTCTGCTCGTCCATCCACCCAGTCGCCCGTACCGTTGCAGGTTGCCCAGGCCCTCATGAACAAGATCCGCGCAGTCGTCTTCGATGCCTATGGCACGCTGTTCGACGTGTATTCCGTCACCGCGCGCGCGGAACAACTGTTCCCGGGCCGCGGCGAGGCGCTGGCGCTGCTGTGGCGGGACCGGCAGATCGACTACACGCGCATCCGCACCATGGCCGCGCCCGATGGCTCGCGCTACAAGCCGTTCTGGGCGATCACCGTGGACGCGCTGCGCTACGCCGCCGAGCGCCTGAACCTGACACTGGACGAAGCCGCCGAAGCGCAGCTGCTCAAGGAATACGCGTGTTTGTCCGCGTTCCCGGAGAACCTGGGAGCGCTCAAGCGCCTGCGCCGCGCCGGGCTGCCGCTGGGCATCCTGTCCAACGGCAATGCCGAGATGCTGGACATCTCGGTCAAGAGCTCCGGCATGCATGGCCTGTTCGACCACGTGCTGTCGGTGGACGCCGTGCGCCAGTACAAGACCGCGCCGGCCGCCTACGCGCTGGGGCCGCAAGCCTTCAGCCTGCCCGCGGAAGAGATGCTCTTTGTCTCGTCCAACGGCTGGGACGCCTGCGGCGCCACGTGGTTCGGCTACACCACATTCTGGATCAACCGTGCCGGCCATCCGGCGGAGCGGCTCGACGTAGCCCCCTCCGGCACCGGGCACGACATGAACGACCTGCTTGAATTCGTCCGCGCCCGTGGCGTGGCGGTGTAGCAGGGTCCCTTCAACCAAGCCTTACCGCTATCGATCACAGGAGAAGACTGATGGCTATCACGCTGCCCGCGGGCATGAAGATTACCGGCGAGATCCTGCCGGCCTACGAAGATATCCTCACGCCGGAAGCCCTGGCCCTGGTAGACAAGCTGCACCGCGCCTTTGAACCGCGCCGTCAGGAACTGCTGGCCGCGCGCGTGGAACGCGCCAAGCGCCTGGACGCCGGTGAGATCCCCGATTTCCTGCCGGAAACCAAGAGCATCCGCGAAGGCGACTGGAAAGTTGCCCCGATCCCCCAGGCCCTGGAATGCCGCCGCGTGGAAATCACCGGCCCGGTCGAGGCCAAGATGGTCATCAACGCCTTCAACTCGGGCGCTGACAGCTACATGACCGACTTCGAGGATTCCAACACCCCCAACTGGCACAACCAGCTGCAGGGCCAGGTCAACCTGAAGGCCGCCGTGCGCCGCACGCTGACCCTGGAATCCAAGGGCAAGCAATACAAGCTGAACGACAAGATCGCCACCCTGCAAGTGCGTCCGCGCGGCTGGCACCTGGATGAAAAGCACGTCACCATCGACGGCAAGCGCATCTCGGGCGGCATCTTCGACTTCGCGCTGTTCCTGTTCCACAACGCCCGCGAGCAGATCGCCCGCGGCGCCGGCCCGTTCTTCTACCTGCCCAAGATGGAAAGCCATCTGGAAGCGCGCCTGTGGAACGACATCTTCGTGATGGCGCAGAACGAAATCGGCCTGCCGCAAGGCACCATCAAGGCCACCGTGCTGATCGAAACGATCCTGGCGGCGTTCGAGATGGACGAAATCCTGTATGAACTGCGCGAGCACAGCGCTGGCCTGAACGCCGGCCGCTGGGACTACATCTTCTCGTGCATCAAGAAGTTCAAGAACGACAAGGATTTCTGCCTGGCCGACCGCGCCAAGGTCACCATGACCGCGCCGTTCATGCGTGCCTACGCGCTGCTGCTGCTCAAGACCTGCCACCACCGCGGCGCGCCCGCCATGGGCGGCATGAGCGCGCTGATCCCGATCAAGAACGATCCGGAGAAGAACGCCATCGCCATGGAAGGCATCATCAGCGACAAGCGCCGCGACGCCACCGACGGCTACGACGGCGGCTGGGTGGCCCACCCGGGCCTGGTCGAGCCGGCCATGAAGGAGTTCGTGGCAGTGCTGGGCGACAAGCCGAACCAGTTCGGCAAGCAACGCCCCGACGTGCAAGTGAAGGGCGCCGACCTGCTCGACTTCAAGCCGGAAACGCCGATCACCGAGCATGGCCTGCGCATGAACATCAACGTCGGCATTCACTACCTGGGCGCCTGGCTGGACGGTAACGGCTGCGTGCCGATCCACAACCTGATGGAAGATGCTGCTACCGCCGAGATCTCGCGCTCGCAGGTATGGCAGTGGATCCGCTCGCCGAAGGGCAAGCTGGAAGACGGCACCAAGGTGACGGCCGAGCTGGTGCGCAAGCTGATTCCGGAAGAGCTGGCCAAGGTGAAGGAACTGGTGGGTGGCGATACCAAGACGTATGACCGGGCTGCTGAGATTTTTGAGCAGATGGCTACGTCGGAGGATTTTGCTGAGTTCCTGACGCTGCCGCTGTATGAGGAAGTTTGAGCGGGTAGGGTGCTTGTAGGATGAAAAACCGCAGCTTTGGCTGCGGTTTTTTCTTTTGGTGCGCCCGGCAGGGCGCACCTACTTGGGGGTGGAAGTCCCCTACACACCCGGCAAGGGGAAGTGTTAGCCA
>NZ_JBYTEG010000016.1:0-175388 GCF_058792255.1 Cupriavidus sp. CPT47-8839-RL05A
GCGCGCATCATGATGCGCGCAGGTCACGTGTCACCTATGTCTCCGAACACCTGTTACCCATGTCTCCGGTCTGTACATCCCGCTGAGGGGAGAGGGAACACACGGTTGTGTTGTGCTGTCGCCTTACGGCCGCGCCAGCTCCTTTTCTCCCGGCTTCACATACATCGAATTCCTCGGCTGCGCCAGCACGCGCCGCACCATCGGCTCGAAGAACGACAGCGGCAGCGTGTCGTAGTCCGTCATGAAGGCGGCACCGTCGTACTTGCGGCAGAACTCCGCGGTGCGCTCGAACAGCTCGGGCTGGCTGCGGTATTGCTCGCGCAGGTTGCGGTCCAGGCCGAGGTGATGGAAGAAGTAGTAGCCCTGGAACACGCCGTGCTTTTCCACCATCCACAGGTTCTCTGGGCTGACGAATGGCTTGAGGATGGCGGCGGCAATGTCGGGATGATTGAAGCTGCCGAGCGTATCGCCGATATCGTGCAGCAGCGCGCAGACCACGTATTCCTCGTCCTGGCCGTCGCGGTGCGCCAGTGTCGCGGTCTGCAGCGAATGCGTGAGCCGGTCCACGGGGAAGCCGCCGCAATCGCCATCGAGCAGGCGCAGGTGCGCCAGCACGCGATCCGGCAGCGCCCGCGCGAATGGCATGAATTCGGCGGAGATGGCGGCCCAGTCCTCGCGGGTGCCGTGTTCCATATGGCTGAAGGTGGCGCGTGCAGGCGCGTGGGTGTCGCTCATGCGGGTCTCCTTTGGTGGCAGCGTGCGCGATGGCCGCGCATCGTCTCGCCGTGTTTTGCAGGCATTGTGGCATCCGCAGCGGCGCTACACTGTCAAAAAGCTAACAATGTGCCGGCATATTGCGGCGCACCACCAAGCATGCTGATCCGTCCTTTCCGCCCGGAAGACCAATCCTGCGTCATTGCCTTGTGGCAGGCCTGCGGCCTGACCCGTCCGTGGAACGACCCGCAGCGTGATATCGCGCGCAAGCTGACCGAGCAGCCTGAACTGTTCCTGGTCGGCGACATCGACGGCAAACCCGTCGCCACTGCCATGGTGGGGTTCGACGGGCATCGCGGCTGGGTCTACTATCTGGCGGTACAGCCCGGCCTGCAGGGCAAGGGCTACGGGCGCATGCTGATGGCGCATGCCGAGCAGTTGCTGATCGAGCGGGGCTGCCCCAAGATCAACTTGCTGGTACGCGCAGGCAACCGCGCCGTGATCGATTTCTACGACAAGCTGGGCTATGCGCCCGATGAAGTGGTCAGCCTGGGCAAACGACTGATTCCAGATATTTAGCGGGCACGCCGGACCGACCTCAAGGAGACAACATGACTTTCCACGGAAGCTGCCACTGCGGCGCCATTGCCTTCGAAGTGGAGGCCGACAGCATCCCCAGCGTGATCCGCTGCAACTGCTCGATCTGCCGCCGGCGCGGCCACCTGCTGTGGTTCGTGCCGCGCGCGACGTTCAAGCTGGAAACGCCGGAGAGCAATGCCTCCACCTACCGCTTCAACACCATGAAGATCGCGCACCGCTTCTGCCCGGTGTGCGGCTGCGGTCCGTATGCGGACGGGCAGGACAAGGACGGCAAGCCGATGGCCGCGGTCAATGTGCGCTGCCTGGACAATGTCGACCTGGACAGCCTGAAGGTCATCGACTACGACGGACTGCACCACTGAGGCCGCCATGTTCCGCATCCTGGGCATCGACCACCTGGTACTGCGCAGCGCAGACGTTGACGCGCTGCGGCGCTTCTATGTCGAGGTGCTCGGCTGCAGTGTTGAGCGCGAGCAAACCGAGCTGGGCCTGACGCAGCTGCGCGCGGGCAGCGGACTGATCGACCTGGTCGCGCTCGACGGCCCGCTCGGCCGCGCCGGCGGCGCCGGACCGGGAGCGCAGGGCCGCAACCTGGACCATTTCTGCCTGCGCATCGACCCGTTCGATGCCGACGCGGTGCGGGCGCACCTGGCGCGGCATGGCGTGGACGCCGGCGAGGTGGCGCAGCGCTTCGGCGCCGAAGGCAAGGGACCGTCGCTCTATGTGAGCGATCCGGACGGCAACGTGGTCGAGCTCAAGGGACCGCCTGTTCCGGTGACCGCACAGTAACGTGCGTGTCCCGCGCGCGGAGTGCGCGCGGGATCGCTACAATTTCCGACTGGCCCCACGCGCCGCCGTCCATGGCGACCACCCCGCTGGGCCCGCCATGACAACAATAGAAGCCAGCTCCGACGCGGACGCCGCCAGCACCGCCCCAGACGCCAGCCCGGCACGCACCGGACCCGCGCACCCCGCCACGCCGCCGCGCCGGCTGGTCTGGATCCTCGGCCTGACCGAGACCATCTCCTGGGGCACGCTGTTCTTCGCCTTCACCGTTTTCATCGACCCCATGATCCGCAGCCTGGGCTGGTCCAAGCCCTTCCTGGCGGGCGGCTATTCGCTGGGGCTGCTGGTGTGGGCGCTGTGCTCGTTCGCGGTGGGGCGGTTGCTGGACCGCGCGCCGGCGCGCAAGGTGATGGGCGCGGGCTCGGTGCTGGCCGGGCTGGGCCTGCTGCTGTGGGCATGGACGCCGTCGCAGCCGGTGTTCCTGCTGATGTGGGTGCCGATCGGGCTGGCCATGGCGACCACGCTGTACGAGCCCGCCTTCGTGGTACTGCGCCAGGCCTATGGCGACCAGTATCAGAAGCCGATCGTGGTGGTCACGCTGATGGCCGGCTTTGCCAGCACTATCTTCGTGCCGCTGGCGCAATGGCTGGTGATCCATCTGGGCTGGCGCCCGACGCTGATCGGCTTCGCCGCGCTCAACCTGCTGGTCTGCGCGCCGCTGCACGCGCGCATGCGCTACGCGCTGCATCCCACTTATTCCGGCATGACCCCCGCCGACGGCCAGGCCGGCAGCCGCGACATTGCCCGCGCCACGCTGCGTCAGCCGGTGTTCTGGGCGGTGGTGCTGGCCTTTACCGCGACCGCGGTGGTGGCCTCGCTGCTGGGGGCGCACCTGATCCCGATGCTGACCGAAAAGGGCATGCCGGTGGCGCAGCAACTGGTGGTGGCCGCGCTGATCGGCCCGGCCCAGGTGGCGGGCCGCATGCTGATGATGCGCGCGGGGGTGCGCCACCCGGTGCGGCTGTCGCTGCCGGTCTATGCGCTGATGGGCGCCGGGCTGCTGTGCTTTGCGCTGGGGCACGGCGCCTGGCTGATGGTGGCCGCGGTGCTGTACGGCTGCGCCAACGGCGTCAACACCATGCTGCGCGCGATGGCCATGCCGGAACTGATCTCGCGCCATCACTACGCCACGCTCAACGGCCTGATGATGACGCCGGTGCTGCTGATGCAGGCCGCCGCGCCGTGGCTGGGCGCGCTGCTGTGGCGTGCCGCCGGCGGCTACTGGCTGATGCTGTGGGTGATGGTGGCGCTGGCGCTGGGCGCGCTGCTGGCCTTCGGCTACGCGCTGCACCGGCGCGGGCTGCTGCGCGTGGATGCCGCCAGCCGGTAGCGCGGCGTTGTCATACCCGCCTCGCGCCGATGCGGGACAATGACGGCTTTTGCAGGGGCACCGCCGCCCCCCCTGCCGCACCCTCCCATGCCTGAGCCGCATTCCCCGACCGCTTCCGCGCCCTTGCCGGCCACGGTGTCGCGCGCCACGCGCGGCACCATGGCGCTGTTCTTCGTCAATGGCGCCACCTTTGCCACGTGGGGCGTGCATATTCCCACGATCAAGGCACGCTTCGGCCTGTCCGACGCGATGCTGTCTCTGGCGATGCTGGCCGTGGCCGGCGGCGCCATCCTGGCGATGGGCCCGGTCGGGCGCTGGGTGGCGCGCGCGGGCAGCGCGCGGGCGTCGATGACGGGCGGGCTGCTGTTTGCGCTGGCCACGGTGGCGATCCTGGCGATGCCATCGTTCTGGCTGCTGCTGCCCGCGCTGGTGGCGTTCGGCATGGCCAATGCCGCCTTCGATGTCGCCATGAACGCACAGGCGGCCACGGTCGAGGCCAGCCGCACGCGGCCCGTGATGTCGGCGCTGCACGGCATGTTCAGCCTGGGCGGCATGGCCGGCGCGGGTGCGGGCGGCCTGGTGCTGTCACTGGACGTGGCGCCGCTGGCACATGCGGCGATGATGGCGGGCGTGACCGCGGCGGTGGCGCTGGGTACGCTGCCCGGGCTGCTGGCGGACCATCCGGTGCTGCCATCGGCGGCCCACCATCGCGACCACGCGGTGCGCGCGCTGTGGCTGCTGGGCCTGCTGGCGTTCCTGGGCCTGGTCGGCGAAGGCGCGATGTACGACTGGACCAGCGTCTATATGCGCGACGTGGCGCAGGCGCCCGATGGCTGGATCAGCCTGGGCTACGCTGCGTTCTCGGGCGGGATGGCGTGCGGACGCTTCGGCGGCGACCGCCTGCGCGCGCGCCTGGGCGACGGCGCCACGCTGACTGGCAGTGCCTGGCTGGGCTTTGGCGGCATTGCGCTGGCGCTGCTGGTGCCGCTGCCGCTAGCCGCGCTGGCAGGCTTTACGCTGATGGGGCTGGGCGCGGCCAATATGGTGCCGATCTTCTTCGTTGCCGCGTCGCGGCTGCCGGGCGTGGCGCCGGCCGAAGCAATTTCGCGCGTGGCGCGCTTTGCCTACCTGGGGCTGCTGCTGGGGCCGGTGCTGATCGGCGGGGTCGCGCACCTGGCCAACCTGCGCATCGGGCTGGCGCTGGTGGCGCTGACCATGGGCTGGATCGCGCTCGCGGGCGCGCGCTCGGCACGGCGCTACCTGCCGGCGCGCGCCGGCACGCCGGCGGCACAGGCCCCGGCCGAACGGTAACGCGCGTCAGGCCGCCGCGCGCAGCGGTGCGCCGGCGCCCAGGCCCTCGAACACGAAGCTGTCCATGGCGAGCACGCCATAGGTCACCTCATCGGCAACCCGCGACACGCTGGCCGGCGCCGGCCCTGCGCCACTGGCAGCCTGGGGACCCAAGGCCGCGCCCAGCGCCACGAAGAACGGCAGCAGGTGCTCGTCGGTCGGGTGCGCGCGGCGCGCATACGGCGCCTGGGCGCGGTAGTCGGCAATGCGGCCGGTATCGCCGCTGGCCAGGGCCTCGTCGAGGGCATCCGCCATCCAGCCGCGGAAGGCTTCCACATATGGCTCGGCCTGCGGCCCATGCTGGTCGCGCCGGCCGCCGCCAAACACTTCCTGCAGGTTGTGCGTGAAGCTGCCGGAGGCCAGCACCAGCACGCCCTCGTCGCGCAGCGGCGCCAGCGCGCGGCCGATCTCGATCTGCGTTGCGGGCGACAAGTAGGGGTTCAGCGCCAGTTGCACCACCGGCACGTCGGCATCCGGGAAGAAGTGGCGCATCGGCATCCAGGCGCCGTGGTCCAGCGGGCGTTCTTCGTCCTGGCCGACAAACCCGGCACCGGGGACCGCTGCCGCCTCGACCAGGGCCTTGACCCGCCCGGCCAGCGCCGGCGAACCCGGGGCGTCGTAGCGCAGTGCGTACAGCTCGCGCGGGAAGCCGCCGAAATCGTGCCAGGCTTCCTGGCGCTCGCGGCTGGTGACAGCCAGCGTGCTGTAGATCCAGTGCGCCGAGATCACCAGCACCGCGCGCGGGCGCCGGGTGCGCAGTTGCCCGCCCAGCGCATCGAAGGCGGCGCCGGTGGGGCCGGGATCGATGGCGAGCATCGGGGAACCGTGGGAGATGTAGAGCGAGGGAAGCATGGCAGGACCACCTTCAAACTGTTTGTGTACCTGCATCGAGTTTGGCAAAGATCCGCGCTGGGCACGGGCGCCATTTGCGGACACGTCGTGCAAAAAAGTTGAACGGCCGGGCCCAGCGTGGCGTGGCGCACACAGCGCCTCGGTCACCGGCAACGCAGCCAGGGGCGATCGGCCTATGATGCAACCGTGAGCCCCCGGCGGTGTCATCCGGCGGGGCTCCTGCAACGCCTTGATGCCACCGGCACGCCCCGCGCGCCATGTGTGGCCGGAGACTTCGGTGGTACCGCGCATCCCGCGCCGCCCCGGGCGGCACCCTCCCTTCCTGGCCCACTGGTGGCAACCGGGCGTCTACGGCAGCGTGCCCGCCGTCGCCCTGTGGATCCTGGCGCGCCTGCCGGCCGGCTTGCTGGCATCCCTGGCCGGCACGCCCGCTGCGGCAACCTGGCTGAACCATGCCGGCGACACCGTGTTCGTGACCGGCTGGGCCGCCAGTGCGCTGCTGCTGTGGCTCACGCGCCGCCGGCCGGCGCCCACCCATCCAGCCATGCCGGCTACGCCGCCCTCCCCGCCCTCCGGACCGTCGACCCGCCGCCATCCGGCCGCCTGACCGGCGCCGCGCCGATTTAAGGCGGCAGCAGTCCGATCTGAAAGATTTCGCGCGACGCTCCCTCACTATCCTGCGTCGCTAGAATGCGCGGGAGATTGCCGCACGGCAGCGCGCTGCGGCACTGACTGCACAGAGATTGTCCATGTCCGCACGCCAGCGACACCGACGGTTCCACCCCGCGCCTAGCCGCCGCTCGCGACCCCTTTGGCGGACGGCCCTGGCCGCCATAGGCGCGGCGGCGCTGCTGGCCGCCGGCGCGGCACATGCCCAGGGCGCGCCCGGACTGCGCCTGGCCGGGGCCAATGTGCAGCGGCACGCCAACGCGGTGCTGTCGCTGATGGCGTACTCGGTGGTGCCGGACCTTACCTCCAGCTCGCTGTCGATCAACAACACCAGCACCGACGATCCCGGCATCGTCATGTCGCAGCTGGGCGGCGGCTTCACCATCAGCAAGTCGTTCCCGCTCTACCTGGAAGGCGCCATCGCCTACAGCCGCTACGATCCCACCTTCGTTGCCACCAATGGCGCCGAATCCCGCGCCATCCCGACCCGCTGGAACACCTTTTCCGGCACCATCGGCGTGGGCTGGGACTTTCCGCTGACGGCCAACAAGGAACTGGTGTTCCGGCCGATCTTCAACGCCTCGCTGGGCAATGTCTCCAGCGACCTGTCAATCGGCAAGTTCGCGGTCGAGCAGGTCACCGATCGCCAGCTCAACTTCCTCGACGGCGGCAGCCTGAATGCCTACGGGCTGGGCGGCTCGGTGATGCTGGACTGGGAGCACTACCGCGAGAACTACGAGATCGACGTGGAACTGCGCTACACCAATATCCACCTGCAGAGCTTCGGCGGTACGTCCAGCGCGGTCACGGGCACGGCCACGGCGCAGACCGCCAACCTGTGGGCGCGCTGGCGGGCGCCAACCGGGATGCATGCGTTCGACCGGCCGGTACGATACGTGCTTGAGCTATCACATTCACACTACCTTGGCAGCCAGGCCGGCATCCTCGGCTTCAACTACCTGACCACGCTCGGCACCGGGCTGGAACTGGACACCAGCGCGCACGAGGTCTTTGTCACGCGGATCCGGGCGGTGCTGCGCTATGTGTTCGGCAACAACGTGTCGGGCGTCTCGCTGGGGCTGGCGGTCAGCTTCTGAGCGCGTTCACGGCGGTTCAGGGGCGGATGGAAAATTAAGGAATCGCTTAATATCACGGTTTCCCCGCCTTTCCGACGCTTCATGACCGCGACTACCGCCCCCATCCCCGACATTTCAGCCGCCACCCGACGAAAGGCGATCATCGCCGCGACCATCGGCAACGGCCTGGAATGGTTCGACTTCACCGTCTACAGCTTCTTTGCCGTCATCATCGCCAAGCTGTTCTTCCCGACCGGCGATGACCTGACCTCGTTCCTGCTGACCGTCGCCACCTTCGGTGTGGGCTTCTTCATGCGCCCGGTCGGCGCCATCGTGCTGGGCGTCTACGCCGACCGCGTGGGCCGCAAGGCGGCGCTGACGCTGACCATCTTGCTGATGGCGCTGGGCACGGCCATCATCGGGCTGGCCCCGACCTACGACCAGATCGGCCTGTGGGCACCGGCGCTGATCGTGTTGGCGCGCCTGATCCAGGGCTTCTCCGCCGGCGGCGAGGTGGGAGGCGCCACCGCCTTCCTGATCGAGCACGCGCCCGACGCCGAGCGCGGCGCCTACGCCAGCTGGCAGCAGGCCAGCCAGGGCATCTCCTTCATGCTGGGCGCGGCCATGGGCGCGCTGGTCACCAATGGCCTGTCGCCCGAGCAGATCGATGCCTGGGGCTGGCGCATCCCGTTCCTGTTCGGCCTGCTGATCGGCCCGGTCGGCATGTATATCCGCTCGCACCTGGACGAGCCGCCCGAGTTCGAGGCGCGTCAGGCCGCGCGCAAGGCCGCCAAGGTCAAGTTCTCGCCGCTCACGCAGGTGCTGCGCGACCACCCGCGCGAAGTGCTGGCCGGCCTGGGCGTGACCATCCTGTGGACGGTGTGCACCTACGTGCTGGTGTTCTATATGCCGTCGTACGCCAAGCAGCAGCTGGGCCTGCCGCTGGGCGCGACCTTCAAGTCGACCGCGCTGTGCGGCGCCATCATCCTGGTGCTGTGCCCGCTGATGGGCATGCTGTCGGACCGCATGGGCCGCAAGCGCATGCTGGGCATCGTGGCGCTGCTGATCGGCGTGCTGGCTTATCCGCTGTTCCACTGGCTCAATGTGTCGCCGAGCACGCAGACGCTGCTGCAGGTGCAGATCGTGCTGGGCATCCTGCTGGCGGCCTTCACCGGCCCGGCCCCGGCGGTGCTGGCCGAGCAGTTCCCGACCGAGGTGCGCTCCACCGGGCTGTCGCTGGCCTACAACTTCGCCGTGACCATCTTCGGCGGCTTTGCGCCGCTAATCCTGACCTGGCTGATCGAGTCGACGCAGAACAAGCTGGCGCCGGCTTACTACGTGATCGCCGCTGCCGTGGTGAGTTTTATCGCGCTGGTGTTCATGCACGACCGCACGGGCAAGAAGCTGGCCTGAGCCGTCCGCGCCAGTTCCAGGCAAGAAAGCCAGCCGCGAGGCTGGCTTTTTTGTTGCGCGCGGGCAGCCCGTCTAGCCGGCTTCGTCCTCGTCCCGGTGGATATTGATCACATGCCGAGCCTCGAAGCACAGCGGCATGCCCGGGTTCATCTCGTCGGTGCAATACGGCTGGTTATCAAGCTCGCCGGTATAAAGGCTGCCCTCGCGCCCGGTGACGATGACCCACATCCGCTCCACGTGAACCTCTTCGCTGCCCGTCTCGTCCGCGACCAGGATGCGGAAGATCAGCTTGACCAGCTGGCCGGGTGCGAGTTCATCACGCTCCTCGCGCGGCGGCATCCAGAAGGTCTCGGGATGGGCGGCGGCGATGGGCTCGGCGTCGTCGAGCTCCCATCCGTCTTCGTCCAGGGTTGTCAATCGCATGTCCATTTTCAGCCTTCCGCAATCTCTCAGGTGCGGGCATGATCGCAGCAAATGCGCCGGTCGGCGAGAGCCTGGCCGGCGTGCGGGACTTTCAACAGGGAACAGGTACCCATGACAAGCAAGAAGGAAGCAGCGGTGCGCTGCGGCTGGTGCGGCACGCTGGAGGACTATTGCCACTACCACGACACCGAGTGGGGCTTTCCGGTCGCCGACGACCGCCGGCTGTTCGAGAAGCTGTGCCTGGAAGGCTTCCAGTCCGGCCTGAGCTGGCTGACCATCCTGCGCAAGCGCGAGGCCTTCCGCAAGGCGTTTGCCAATTTCGACATCGAAAAGGTGGCGCGCTTCAGCGAGCGCGATATTGCGCGCCTGCTCGGCGACGCCGGCATCGTGCGCCACCGCGGCAAGATCGAGGCGGCCATCAACAATGCGCAGCGGGCCCGCGAACTGCTGGAGACGGAATCGTCGCTGGCCGCCTACTTCTGGCGCTTCGAGCCCGATCCGTCCAGCCGGCCCAGGGTGCTGACACCCGAGGTGCTGCGCACCATGGCGACTTCGCCGGAATCCACGGCGCTGTCAAAGGACCTGAAGAAGCGCGGCTGGCGCTTTGTCGGTCCCACCACCATGTACGCGCTGATGCAGGCGATGGGGCTGGTCAATGACCACCAGGAAGGCTGCACGACCCGGGCCGAGGTGCTGGCTGCACGCAAGGTGTTCAAGGTGCCGCGCTAGCGTTGCGTGGACGTATACCCGGCGCGCGCCAGGTATACGCCGGCGCACCAGCGCCATGGCCCGCGTAAACGTCAGGCCAATGCGAACGGCGCAACGGTCCTGTCTATGTCTTTAATATTGTTTACGTATGTAAACATAGTAGTAGTAGGTAAACCAGGCATCAGGCCGTGGATAAGTCACCTTTCTCCTTTCGGCTCAGGGACTTGCAGCAAAGATAACCACCGCGGGATAACCCTGATTCGCCGGGATAGCGTGGCAGTCACGTATACGTCAGCAGTGCGGGCGCCGCAGTTATCCGTATACGTCCCACAAGGCACCCCCAGGCGGGGCACAGCTTGTCCGGCCGGTTATCCCCAGCAACCGGCAAAGATGTCCACAGGCCGGGCTCAGGCAGCGCTGGCCTGGCTGCTCATGTATACGGGATCGACGTGCGTCATCACGTTGAGCACGTGATGGTGCTCCAGGGTGCGGCGCCGGGCTTCGACCGCGATCGCATGCCCCTGCGCCACCGTCAGCGCGGCATCGATCTCCAGGTGCACGTCAACCAGCACCTGGTCGCCCATCTTGCGGGTGCGCAGGTCGTGCAGGCCCAGCACGCCGGGCGTGCCCAGCATGGTCGCGCGGATCGCCGCGACGGTTTCCTCGTCGGCCGCGCGGTCCATCAGGTCGTTGAGCGCATCCCAGCCGAAACGCAGGCCCATGCGCGCAACCATCAGCCCGACCACGATGGCCGCCACCGGGTCGAGCATGTGGTAGCCCAGCAGGTTGCCGCCAATACCCAGCGCCACCACCAGCGACGAGGCCGCATCCGAGCGCGCATGCCAGGCATTGGCCACCAGCATGCCCGAGCGCACGCGCCGCGCCACCGCGAGCATGTAGCGGAACAGCAGTTCCTTGGACACCAGCGCGACCAGTGCCGCCCACAAGGCCACTGGCTGCACCGGCTGCAGGCTGGCCGGGTGCTGCAATTTGTCCACCGCCGCCCACAGCATGCCTGCCCCCACCGCCAGCAGCAGCGCGCCGAGTGCCAGCGACGCCGCGGTCTCGAAGCGCAGGTGGCCGTACTGGTGGTGGGCGTCCGGATCCTTGCGGCTCTGCCAGGCGGCCAGCAGCACCACGAAGTCGGACAGCAGGTCCGAGAGGGAATGCGCGGCGTCGGCGATCAGCGCCTGCGAGCCAGAGATGACACCGGCCACCGCCTGCGCGGCGGTCAGGCCGATATTGACGGCCACGCTGACCAGCGTGCTGCGCCGGCCAGCCCGGTGGCGCGCGTCGGCCTCGGCCGGGCTGGCGGCGGTGGCGTCGTCCGGAAGGCCGGCGGATGCCGGCCGCAGAGGGTTGTGTTCCGATTCCATCGGGTGACTATAGCCCAACATCCGCGACAGGCGGACCGGGCCACGGCGGCGCTGCCGTGCCGATTTCGTAACAGCGCTGGCGAAGTTCTGGTGTCGCCTTTACCGTTACACAGGACGGGAACACCCGGACACTGCAAGGAGGACCCAACGATGGCGATTCGGTCACTTGCCTCGCACAGCACATCCCAGCTGCGCCGCCTGGTCGGACAGATGCAGGCGGAAGTCGATGCATTAGAGAACCTTTCCACCCCAGACGCCGACGCGCAAAGCCGCCTTGGCTATGCCATCGGCCGCCTGCGCGACGGCATCGAGGCGGTCGAGGACGCGCTGCAGTCGCTGCGCGCGCTGCAACAGGTACGGCCCTCGGCGATGAAGGCCCGCCGGCCGACCCGGGTGGCCTAGCCTACCCGCGCCTGCACGCTGGCGCGACCCACACGGCCGGGCAAATCGCTCGCGCTCCTTGTTGTCCCCACGGGCCGGCTTACGCCGCCGGGCAATAGCGCAGCGCCTGCGACATGGCCGCGCACGCGGCCGGCACCGGGCCGATGACGGGAATCGGAAAGCGCTGGCCCAGCGCCCGGGCGGCCTCGCCCAGCGGGCCGCCGCCGATGATCACGGCTTGCGCGCCGTCGGCTCGGATGCAGGTATCGACCGCGCCCGCCAGCAGGTCTTCCTGCTGCTGCGGCGCGCCGCCCAGCGCGCGCGGATCGCCCTCGGTGAAGCGCGTGCCCGTGAACAGCTCGTCCAACCCCTGCCGGCGCACGCTGGCGCTGATCGACGCCGCCAGCCGCGGCGTGGTGGTGGCGATGCCGAAGCGCCGCCGCCCGGCTGCGGCCGCGTGCATCGAGGCTTCGCCGATACCCACCACCGGCACTGACAGCTGCGCGCGCAGGGCCTCGATGCCGGGGTCGCCGAAGGCGCCGACGATCACGCCGTCGGCACCGCCGGCCAGGCGCAGCATGTCTGCAGCGCAGATCGCCTCGGCGGCCACGGCAAGATCGTCTTCGTCGATGATCATCGGCGCGCCGCGCGTGACCGTCGCGCCGACCACGGCCGGCGGCGCGGGCATGGCCTGCGCGAACCAGGCGCGCGCGATCTCGACCATCATCTGCGTGGTGGCGCTCGACGTATTCGGGTTGATCAGCAGGATGTGGCTCATGGATGCCTCTTGAGATTCAGGAATGCCAGCGCAGGGACATCGCCAGCGGGTGGCTCGATTTCCTGTTGGCTTGCATGGGATCGAACAAGGCCCCGGCGGGCGTAGGTTGGCGGCGGCACAAGGCGCGTACGCCTGTGCCGAGGTGTCAACGATAGCGTATGGCGGCTGCCAGCGCGAGATGGCGGACAGCGCGGGCGGCAGAAACACAAAAGCCCCGGAAAGCGTTGGCTTTCCGGGGCTTTTGCGCGGGATATCTGGTGGACCGAAGGAGGATCGAACTCCCGACCTCTGCATTGCGAATCCCATTCAGGCTCACATAAGCCCATGATTCCAAAGCGAATTACACGAGGATTGTCCAACAGCATCAAGCACTTAGGCTCTTTCCGGTATGTCGAGTTATGCCGAAGTATTCGCCACTCTACCAGAAGAACTTGCGCCGTCCTTGGACAGAATTTGGACAAGATCCGCAAGCCACAAGATCGAAGAAACCTCCTTGACCGCACTTGATTACACGCAAGTATAATCACCGCACCGGACTGGCCTGTAGTCCGGTGCACGTCTTAGAGAAGTCCGTCATGGGACGAGCACCTGGAGGCCACGAAAGCGAGCATGACGGCTGCGCTTGCCTCGGAAAAAGTGTGGATATGGCAAGCAAGAGCGAAGGATATACAGCGCGGGGTAGCGCCCGTGGAGGAACGCCAAGACAGGAACTTACGAGATCTCCTGTCGCGGAAGCAAGGGGCGACTCGCGTGGTCGCCAGCCCAGCGGAAGCCGGCGTTTCGGAAAACACGACGAACAGCCGTGAGCCTAATCCTGACTCCTAGGATTGGCAAATACCGGACCACATCTCTCTCGGTTACGACCCTGGCCACAATGCAGTGACCGCGGTCGCTCAAGAGGTGTTCTGTCGTGGCCTTCGCGCATCTTACCTACCTTCAATACCTGTCACCGCTTTACCCGCCAACGCTTTCCGTACGCCAGGTGAGCGAGATTACCAGCGAGACCGAGCAAACCATTCGCAACGCGCTGAACAAGAAGCGCTATCCGATTCCGTCCTTCAAGATCGGCAGCAAGCGGGTGTTCAGCTTAGTTGAGGTAGCCACATACCTAGAGGCATTGCGCACTGCCGATCCAAGTCACCTGACAAATCAGCGTCCGAAACGAGGCCGCCCGACAAAGGTCGAAAAGCTCTTGAGGGAACGAGCGCATAGCGGCCAATCTGCGGCTGGCAGCAGTATTCACATGCAAGGGGGCGCGCGATGACCCTGACCACCGCCGTCAAGTTGCCGCCTGAACATGTTCGAGATGGCCATGCTGCCCTTCGACGCTCCCGAGATATGCGGCCACAGCAGGAGCCATTCGAAGCTCAGACGCACTGGTTCCACGTCTTCAAGACGATGATTGACAGCGGCGATGTGGCAAAAATGGGGCCGCATGCAACTACTACCTATCTCGTCATCAAAGCGCATACCAACTACGCGACAGGCCATTCGTTCCCGCAATTGGAAACCATCGCAGCAAAGGCCGGGATCTCACTCGCCCAGGTCAAACGTGAGATCAAGACATTGGAGCAGCTCGGCTACATCACTAAGTCCCGGGTTGGCCGTCGCAACGACTACCGGCTCCGTGAGAAGGTCGAGATAATTGGCGACGATGGGCGGCCGGCTGCCGTCGCGACTTGGGACTACTTGCCAAGCACCGTCAAACACGCCGTCGCCGATTTGAAGCATGTCCTTATAACTGGCGACCTGGCCGGGGCCAAGATCGTGCATATCGAACGGCTGCAACTGAACGTGAATCATCTGCATGACAATGCAACGAACTTCAACGTGCTGGAGTTCATATCCAATTTGGAGAGCTTGCCAGCCGAGCAGCGCGAGCGAATCCATTCTGCATACGCGGCCAGCAAAAAGCGGACTGAACGAAATAAACTATGAGACTTGTACACAGCTCTGCCTGAGCCGTATCAGGGTGAGCTGTGAATAAGTGAAAATCGGCTCACATAGAGCTGCTTTGCCAGTGGACGCGGCTCCCTCTGAGCCGCTAAAGAGAAAAGGTTTATCTCTATAAAGAGATCGCGAACAACCTCAGCATTGAGGGCTGGTCTAAGCGGAGCGGCCGACCTGTCAGCCGCCCTCACGGCACAAGCGCCGTGACCCTGCGGGCGCTAAGACCCGGACAAATCACGCCCGCCCAGCAAACCGGCCGGCCGCTCAGCCGGGATCGTGTGCGACCCAGCCCAGAACCGAATTCGCCAAACCACCGCCTAAGTATCGCCTGGTAGAAGGGGGCTCCTTGGGAAAGCGTAGGGGCTACGACTGCGAGTGACCAGGGCAAACTATCGTGCGCAGGCCCAAGCACGCGGGACGCTAAGCCGAGTCCAACTGCAAAAGATCTTGCTGGAAGCGCATTACTGCCATTGATCGTTGACTTGGGTTCAGGCGGCCATGCGCCCGAAGCCGCGCCCTTTGGGCGCGGTTTGCCGGTAGGGGCCGGGGCGGTAGCCCTGCCGCGTAGCGGCACCCCGTAGCCCGGCAAAGGTATGGCCGGCCTTTGAATAGGGTCGGAATCGTTGGCTTGCTTGACGATAGAGAACTATTCCACCGAAAATTCTGCGCGCTTGGGCTCGAAGGTGAAAGTTGACTCGCCCTCAGAGAGCGGTATTAAGGAACATTGCCGAAGGCCGGATACAGCAGTGAATTCCTAGCCGGCGAGTAGATGGCACCGTCCGAACGCGCCTCCAGAAGTTCTTTCTCTGCCCATCCTTGCCGCACAAGGTCGGCAATGACCTCGTCAGTGAGATCCACGCCTCCACGGCCGCCAAAAATGTCGTTCAGTGCAGCATCAAACGAGAGCGATTTTTCGATGGCCTTACGGAGCTCCGGCAAGGGGTAACCACCAATCATACGCACACCAATTTCATCATCGTCCATGCTGACGGAGAAGAAATTGCCATGAAGTCCGTAAGAGCCGCCCCATTGAATCAGGAGCTGCTGGCCGACATCAGAAATCCCGAAATCCCTTGGGTTTCCGTGCCAAGCGAGGCAAGTACAGATCCGTTCGTTCGGCTCCAACAGCCAAGCGTCACCATCAACTGTAGAGAATAGGATCAGAGGCCCATCAGCCAGAAGCTCCGGGCCTGTGACTATGGAAATAGAACGCCCAGCAAGTGCGGCATCTACTGCGCGCTGGCATTCGCCTACCAGGCTGGGTCGGGACGCCAGCCTTTCTGTTTCGCGGGCGCAAAGAGTGACATGATGCCAGTGGTCATAGCCCATCCCACGAGCAACCCGATCGAGTGCGTCGTTATGGGGAATCTTGTACTTACGTTTGGCTTTCTTTGCCGCTTGCTTGAGCTTTTCAACTGCAACGGCGGACGTCGGGATGTAACGCATCTCAGAAACTCCTTCTGTTCATGCGGAAAGCCGGTGCCCATTGCCGATTACCGCGAGAAAGGAATCTCATGGAACGGTGATAAGACGGTCATCCCTCCGGGTTCGCCAAGGATGGGCAGCGGGCGTCGACCAAGCCCTAGCGAGGATGATACTTACGGAATGGGGCCTATGCAACACAAGCAAGGGGTATGGCGCATGTCGGCTCGGGAAGACCACTCGATCTCCTTCCCCCTGTCACAACCAATCTCAGCGCGTGTCAGGGGCACGCATCGAGCCCGTTGGTACTTGTCCTACAGTTGGTGGGCACGCAGTCCGTCGAGGCGAATCCAATGCAAGATTTTCGCGGACGCGAAAATGTTGGTTGGGTAAGTCACGTGGGTATGCTGACCGAAAGGCCCTGAGCGCAGGGCCGACGTGGTCATAAGACTGCACGATACCCGTCTTATGGCAATCGAGTGCAAGGTGTGCGGGCAGGTGCGGTACCGCGGCGGAGCGCTTGAGTTAATACGCAGACGCGCGGCCGGTAAGGTCCAGCGTCTTGCGTGCCATGACGCTTCGTTTGTCACAAAAAATTCATCCGCTGCGTCACAAAAATTCCATATATGCCTAGGAGGATGGCCCTCACTTCCCTCTGAATGCTGGAGTGGGCATGACCGACACGAACATCACAACCGTGTCCGTGGGCGACGCCGATGATGCGATCTTGGTGGCGCAGTACGTTCGCATGTCCACAGAGCACCAGCGCTACTCTACCGAGAACCAGATGGTCGTCATCGCCGAATATGCAGCCAAACACGGCATGCGGATCGTGCGATCGTATCAGGACGAGGGAAAAAGCGGGCTCAACATTGAGGGCCGAGAAGGTCTTCGCTCTCTGCTGCATGATGTCCAGCAGGCAGCGATAAGTTTTTCTGCCGTGCTTGTTTACGACGTTAGCCGATGGGGGAGATTTCCTGATCCAGACGAGGCCGCCGTCTACGAGCAGACCTGCAAGCGGAACGGGATCCAAGTCATTTACTGCGCAGAGCAATTCGGGAATGACAACTCTCTGAGCTCCAACCTACTCAAGAGCTTGAAGCGAAGTATGGCTGCGGAGTACAGCCGCGAGTTGTCGGTAAAGGTGTTCGCTGGACAAAAAAACCTTGTACAACGTGGTTACCGACAAGGTGGCATACCAGGCTTCGGGCTAAGGCGCCAACTGATCGACGAAGACCACAACATCAAGGGCATTCTGGAGCGCGGCGAGAAGAAGAGCATTCAGACGGATCGAGTCATCTTAGTCCCCGGCCCATCCGAGGAGATCGAGACCATCCATCGAATCTATGCGCTCTTTCTCGAGCAGGGAATGCCAGAACGCGTAATCGCCTCGACACTAAACCGAGAGAGAAGCAGGACCGATCTTGATCGACCATGGACGCGGGGGTCGGTTCACCAGGTTCTGACCAACGAAAAGTACATCGGCAATAACGTCTACAACCGCACGTCGTTCAAACTGAAGATCAAACACCAACGAAATCCTCCGTCTGAGTGGATCCGCAAAAACGGTGCCTACGAGCCGATTGTTCCCTTGGACTGGTTCTCGCGCGTGCAGGCCATAGTCGCAGACCGGTCGCGTCATCTTGACGATGATCAAATGCTCGGGATGCTCAAACAGACCCTCGAAAAGTATGGCGCACTGTCTGGCCTGATCATCGATGAGCAAGATGGCATTCCTTCGAGCGCGGCGTACCGGAATCGGTTTGGAAGTCTCCTGCGCGCCTACAACCTGATCGGATTTTGCCCGAAACGCGATTATACGTACCTCGAAATCAACCGCGCTTTGCGGCGGCGCCATCCGGACATCATGGTGGAGATCGCTGCCGGCGTAGACGCTGCTGGTGGATGGTCAACAATCGACCCTACCACGGATCTATTGACTGTAAGCGGTGAATTCACAGCATCAGTGGTAATTGCGCGCTGCAAACCGACGTCGAGTGGCAACTATCGTTGGCGCATTCGGCTCGATACGAGCCTAACGCCGGATATCACGGTGGTAGTACGAATGGACGGCAACAATACCCGTCCCTTCGACTACTACTTGCTTCCCTCCATTGATTTTTCCGCCGAGTCAATGCCCCTTGCGGGAAGCAATGGTTTCTTCCTCGATGCCTACCAATTCGACACCCTTGATGTCTTCTACTTTCTCGCAGCACGCGTACCCGTACAGGAGGCCGCATGAATCCGTCAGGCAAGATAGTGATGATCTCGATTGAGGCGATCTCAGTTGTGAATCCGCGTGTGCGGAATAGCAAGACACATCAAGAAATCACGGACAACATCCAGCGGGTCGGTCTGAAGCGGCCGATCACAGTGAGGCGGCTTGATGGCAACGAAGACCGATATGCCCTGGTTTGCGGACAAGGCAGGCTAGAATCTTATAGGCTTCTCGGCCAACAAGAGATACCCGCGATCATTCTCGACGCTGATGAGGAGACCGGGCATGTGATGAGCATCGTTGAAAACGTGGCGCGCCGCAATCCGCGCGCCAGCGAGACCCTCTCACAAGTTGCAGCGCTGCGGCAACGCGGCTACAGCGACGCGGAGATCGGGAGGAAAATTGGGTGCACTGCGTCCTGGGTGGGAAATGTGGCCAACTTGCTTGAAAAGGGGGAGAAGCGCTTACTAGCCGCAGCGGAGGCGGGATACATTCCCCTCCATCTTGCCGTTAGCATCTCTCGCACCACTGATTCAGAGGCACAACAGCTATTGCTCGACGCTTACAACAGCGGCGAACTCAAAGGCAAGAAAGTTTCGATCATGCGTCGCATTTTAGAGCAGCGGGCGCGCAGCGGTAAGCACGGAAACAATGACATGTTCGGCCGGGCGAGCACGAAGAAGAAGCTCAGTCCGGAGGAGCTAACCAAGCTGTATCAGCGGGATGCCGAAAAGCATCGCCTCATTCAGAAGAAGGCGGAGTACACGCAAAACATGTTGCTGGTGACCTGCGAAATCTTCAAGGAACTATTCGCAACCAGCGAGTTTGTTGAGTTGCTGAAAGCCGAGAATCTGTGCAGTGTTCCGCAACCCTTGTCCGCTAGCGCACGGAACGGAGGACTACTGTAATGGACAAGGCACCAAAGCGCATTGAATGGGGTTTTGACGAAGAATGGATCGACATTCCGATGGAAGCCCTGCAACCATCGAAGCCCCTGCCTCCGACGATCAAACTCAGCGTCAAGTTTTTGCAGATTAGATCCTCGGTAGAGGCCATCGGACTGGTCGAACCATTGATTGTGATCCGACACCCTACGCTACCTGGCTGCTTCAGCATTTTGGATGGGCATCTTCGGTCAGAAGCGTTGAGAGATCTGGGCATTGAGCGAGCAAGATGCCTGATTGCCAAGGATGATGAAAGCTACACGTACAACAAGCACGTCAACCGCCTGGCTGCGATACAGGAGCACAAGATGATCGTGCGCGCCTACGAACGCGGCGTATCGGCAGAACGATTGAGCGCCGCCCTGGGGATTTCTGCAGGCGTGATCCGCGAGCGGTTCAAGATGCTCGACGGAATCTGTGACGAGGCCGTCAACTTGCTTGCAGAAAAGCCGGTCCCACGTGGTGTGTTTCCGATTCTTCGCCAAATGCAGCCCTTCCGCCAAATCGACGTCGCACACGCGATGATCAATCTCGGCAATTTCTCACTGAAGCTAGCGCTAGCCATGCTGGAAACGACGCCGCCGGATCAGCTGGCCGAAGGCTTCAAGAAGAAGGTCGAGCGAGGGGGATCGACTGAGGTAATCCAGCGTCTTGAGCGGGAGCTTGCGGCTCTTCAGGCAGACACGAGGCTCTTGGAAGACAGCTACGGCCCAGACAACCTGAAGCTTGTCGTCATCAAGACCTATATTGCAAAGCTGCTGGACAATGCCCCCGTAGTGCGGTGGTTGGCTCAATTCCATGCAGACTACCTGCAGCAATTGCAGCGCGTCGCCGAAATCAGGACCCTTTCGACAGATCCAGAGAGGTCGCCGACATAGCGTGGGCAGCTAGCTCGCCATGGCGGCATTCTGGCGTTGAGTGGAAAAAAATTGGCGGCCAAAAATATTGAGATGGAAGATTCCCCTGACTTGGAGAGCAGCATCCCCGTTGAGCGCATTGGCGCGAATGAGGGAAAGTGTAGGTAGTTGACCGCTTGCTGGTCATTCCAAGGGGGAACGGCTGATGCCTCGTGCATAGCTTGCATCCAAGACGACGCGATCTCGCGCACCCTGTCACGCCAATCTCAGCGCGTGTCAGGAGCACGCATCGAGCCCGCTGGTACTTTGTCCTATAGCCGGATGGGGGGAGCAGTCCGTCGAGGCAAATCCGAAGCAAGATTTTCGCGGACGCGAAATGTTGGTTGAGTGAGTCACGTGGGAAGGCAGTGCGATCCTGCTAATGGCTCCCGGCAATGCCTCATGATGCTTGCATCAGAAGTGCATTGCGCATGAATGGAAATGCCTTAGGACTGCCTCAAAAGTGAAGAGTTGATACCGGGAACTGAATTTTGATCTGAAGATGTCTCGAAGCAGACGTTCTTTGTACGATTTGTGTCCCGAATAGGTTCTGCGAGCGTTCTGCTTATGTTCTGTTTTTGTACGCGTTTCGTACTGTACGAACTTGGAGAAAGTCGGAGGGAGAATACTAGGGCAGGATAGGCATTTTGGTGCCAGATGTATTACATTCCGACGCCGTCACAGCGATTAGCTCATGCCGGGTGGCCAAAGTTTGGGCTGGTTGCGGCCCGCGCGGCTCTTGCGGCGTAGGCGTTCGACGACAAAGGTTAGTGCCGGTCTTGCCGCCATTCCGGGGGAGTTTCAGGTGACTGCTACAGGCTTGAACGGTGCCAACACGGCGATGTTGTGTTGGGTGTGCTTGGCTTGTACGCTTGGCCGTCGACAAAATGGAAGGATTCCATGCGAACTTACAGCGGGGAAGTTGAACCTCACCCCAACCAAGGCTGGTCCTGGCGAATTCTGGAGGAAGATACAAACGACGCCGATTGCCACAAAATCGAAGTCGCAAACAGCGGGACACTTGTTTATCCTACCGACGTCTCCGGGCAAGAGTCCGCTTATGCAGACATGGCTGAAGCACTAATAGTAGCCCCGCGCACAGACCCTTGGCCTTTCCCGCTGGCTCCATAGTGACGAGCGCTCGAATGGTCGCATCGGCGGCCGTTCGACTCGGCGAACGCTATGCGTGACGTGCATAGCGTTACGTCCCACCCCACGCGCCCTTTTTCGCTTACTCACGTAGAAGGAAGGCGGCGGATATCCGCGCAGGCGTTGGCATTGCCAAAAGGAAAGAAGAAGGCACGTGCCCAATTGCAGCTGTTTGGGTAGGCGGCGAGCGATGCTGCGTTTCGTCAGGTGACCAGAGCGGATTTAGCTGTAGATTTACCCAGTGGCCACGACGGACTGTCTGCCCAATCCAGGCACGCGATCGGAACGTTCAGCCAATTAGGACTAGCCTTCTGGGGTCGTCGTGGCTGTCAGATTTTCGCGCACGCGAAAATTTCGTGGCCTGCGGTCCACTAATAGCTCCAAGTAGTGCCTCTGAGATCAAGATGATTGCTGCGCGATAAACGAAGGACCCGTTCACAAGATGGGGCACCGCAGGGCTAGAGTTGCCTCCACGCTACAAGTGCGCCATGCGCCACGTATGATGCAGCTGGCGTCACTAGCCGCAACTTTGTAAGGCAGGGTCGCAGCCCCATCCGTTACCCCTCGACTGCTAAAATGCTTCGCCACTTTTCTTTGCTTCCAAACGGACGGAAAAGTTGCGTCTCGGCTACTCTCGAGGCCCCCACAGATGATCAAGCGAACTCATTGAAGAGAAGAATGACCCAGAAGACAACCGCCTTTGACGTGTTCGAGCGATGCGCCTTAGCAGTGCAGGCCGCGGAGTTGATCGAGTCGGTCTCTGCGAAGGACAAGGAGTTCCACTTTCAGAACTGGTTTCAGCAGCGCCTCCAGAGTCTGGACATGCATTTCGAGGGGTCAGGGCGGAATACCTACCCTGATTTCTGCTTGGTGGAACACACTGAGGGCTACGAGATCAAGGGCCTCGCATGGCCTGGCCGGGAGCGGGATTACGACTCAAACAGCCAAGTGCCGACTGGCTATCACAATGGCCGACAAATCTTCTACGTGTTCGGCCGCTATCCTGCTGACCTTTCTGGCTATGCCGACCAAGGCAACGGGCGTAGACAATACCCCGTCGTTGACCTCGTCGTATGCCATGGAGACTTCCTGAACGCTGACCACAACTATGTGCACAAAAACAAGAGCGTGAAGGGCTTTGGTACCTACGGCGACATTATGATCCGCGATCGCAAAATGTACGTCGCGCCAACGCCGTTTGCGCTGACCGAGGGTACCACGGGCCTAGCGACGCTGATTCTGCCGGAGAACTTCGGCAATGATGACCGCTACCAAGTCGTGGGTAGCCTTACGCGTGTCGAATCGGAGACACTGGTGGTCGGCTACAACTTCGACTTGCGCACAAACGAGCTGCGCGCCGAGCGCGTACCCAACCCGAGCGCGGGCACCCAACATCGCTTTGTGGCCTACCGCCTCAAGAGTCAGGCCAGCAAGGCTGTTTCAATGATTGGCGCGCCAGTGCTTCCCGACGAGAATAGCCAGCCGGAAGAAGAATGAACATCACCACCGCCAAGACTAGCCTCCTTGACGAAACTGCAGTGAAGGCGTCGAAACGGGCTCTTCTACAAGCTTTCTGGAGTGAAGCAGTAGCGCACAGCTCAAATCCGGGGAAGTGATGATAATTCCACAAGAAACAACGTGCTTTGATGCTTTCGAAGCGTGCGTGTCGGCCATACAGGTTACCGAGCTGATAGAGTCAGAAGGCGATAATGATAAGGAGTTTCATTTTCAAAATTGGGTGGAGGAACGCCTAAAAGCGCTTCCACTCAATTTTGACAAGCCGAAACGACATGCATATCCAGATTCCGAATTGCTCAGTTCGCGGAGAACTATGAAGCTAGGGGGTTAAAGACCCCCGGAAGAGATAAGACTTTCGATTCAAATAGTCACCCCCCCTCAGGATTACAAAACGGTAGAAACGTTTTTTATGTCTTCGGTCGATATCCAAAGAAAATTACGAGCTACCCGAAGATTGAAAGTGGGCGTCGTGCTGGCGGCCATTTATAGCTTTGATTTACTGACTAACGAGATTTTGACGGAACGAATCAAAAGCCCGAACGCCGGTGCAGAGCATAATTTTGTGGCATATCGTCTAAAGACACAGAGCAGCAAAACGGTTAAGATGATCAGCCAAGATCAGGTTTTTGCGGAAATGGAGCTGGAGCAGCGTAAGGCAGAGAAACAATGAGCCCAAGTCGCGATATTGCAAATAGTAATATGCCTGCGGGGTCAGCCCTTGAGACTAATTTCCCAATATTGGAAATTAGTGAATTGGCTGAGCAGGAAAGCTGGCGAAAGGAGATAAATCGCCCGATCTATCACATCCACAAGTGGTGGGCGACTCGACTCGGTTCAGTGTTTAGGGGGATCACCTTAGCGGCCCTAAGCCAGCCAGGCACGGACATTTGGGCTCAGTTCTACAAGACGCATGATTTGGCCGGAAAGGTGGTACTCGACCCCTTCATGGGTAGCGGCACCACGCTTGGCGAGGCCGTGAAGCTTGGCGCCAAGGCCGTAGGCTGCGATATCAACCCGGTCAGCACTTTCCTTGTCCGTCAAGCGTTCACACCGGCGCCGGAAGCCCAGCTTCGGGCGGCGTTCGAGCTCTTGGAGCGAGACGTGGCGCCCGAGATTCGCCGGTATTACCAGACCCGCGATCCGCTGACGGGAGAATTGATCCCCGTGCTCTACTACTTCTGGGTCAAGACCGTCACGACGCCTGATGGCGAAGTGATTCCCCTGCTATCGCGGTACGTGTTTTCTCAGGACGCCTATCCCAAGAAAAAGCCGCGAGCACAAATCGTGTGTCCGGGCTGCTGGGGTGTGCTTGAGGATCGGTACGACGCAACCGACCTCCGTTGCCCGCACTGCGGCCATCCCTTCAATCCACAGGAAGGCCCGGCCGCGGGGCAATATGTCACCACTAAGGGGGGGCAGCGCTACCGCATCAAGGACCTGCTACCCAAGGACGGCACCCCGCCCCCGCACCGGATGTACGCGATGATGGCCTTGCGTGCTGACGGCTCGAAGGCCTACCTAGCGGTGCGCGACGAGGACCTGGCCCTTTTCGAGGAAGCCCGGGAGCGGCTTGCCCGCGAAACTTTGCCGCTGCCAGAAGCCGGCGTGCGCCCAGGCCACAATACCGACCAGGCGCGCGGCTATAACTACACGCAATGGCGCGACTTTTTTAATGTGCGGCAACTGCTATGTCTCGGCCTGCTGTTGCGCGAAATCCTGCGCATCGATAACCAGGCAGTGCAGGAGCAGATGCTTTGCCTGTTTTCCAGCACCTTGGAGTTCAACAACCTTTTTTGCAGCTTCAAGGGAGAGGGCACCGGAGCCGTCCGGCATATGTTCTCGAACCACATCCTGAAACCAGAGCGCACCCCACTGGAAAATTCGGTGTGGGGGACAGACCGCAGCAGCGGGACATTCAGCAGTTTGTTCGAGTCGCGGTTGCTTCGCGCCAAGCGCTACCTCGATGAGCCTTTTGAGGTCGCCGTCAAGCGCGACGAGAACGGCAACCGTGTGGGCTCTTACAAGACGGTCGCCAGCGCCCCGATCCGTGCTCGCTGCGTTGAGGCTTGGGACGAGTTGGCAGTGGCCGAGCATGGCCTACTGATCCTCAACGGCGACAGCTCCAAGCTACCCATGCCCGCAGGGACGGTCGACGCGGTCGTGACCGATCCGCCCTACTTCGACTTCGTTCACTACTCAGAGCTAAGCGACTTCTTCTTCGCCTGGCTGTCGCCCGCGCTACGCAGCCGCTACCCGTGGATGGCCCGCGAGGACTCGTCCGACCAGGGCGAGGTACAACACAAAGATCCGCGCGTATTCTCCCGGCAGCTCGCATCGGTATTCACTGAGGCTTGCCGCGTCCTCAAGAACGACGGGGTACTGGCATTCAGCTTCCATCATTCACGCCCAGAAGGATGGGCTGCTATTTACGAAGCAATTGCGCAGGCAGGTTTGGCAGTGGTTGCTGCACACCCTGTCCATGCTGAACTCCGCGCAGCGAGTCCGAAAACAGCCGCAAAAGACCCAATCAGCCTGGATGCGATCCTAGTCTGCAAAAAACGAAGCGCTTCAACGTGGCAGAAGGAGGATCTTGAATCGCTTGTGACAAGAGCTGAAGTCATGGCTAAGCCTTTGGCGGCGGCCGGACTTCAAATCTCCGTCTCCGACCGGTTCGTGATTGCAGCATCCCAACTATTGATTGCGGTGGGGGCTGAAGCATTGAGCTATGAGGCCATTAAGGAGCGGCTGACGGCGATCCGTGCCGAGCTTGTGACTCGCGCTTCAGCGGAACCTCGCACAAAGGCGGCTTCCGCCGACGCGATATCCACCAATATTTCTACCGCACAGGAGGCCAGATATGCCGCTGCTTGAGGGCGAAGAACTGTCATTCCCTGAGGACGTTCCGTCGTCAACCGCTAAGATCGCGGATGACGTGATCAATCAGAAATATGTACGCGGTGAGATTCGGATCGTTACGGAACAAGCCCGCTATCCTCTGAGTACGATTGCTGGCATCGTTGAAAGCTCGGCTTATCGGCTTTCGCCCGAGTATCAGCGTCGGCATCGCTGGACGCGCAATCAACAATCTCGATTGATCGAATCGCTCATCATGAACGTGCCGATCCCGCCGGTCTTTCTGTACGAGTATGACTATTCCAAGTACGAAGTTATGGACGGATTGCAGCGTCTCACTGCAATTCATGCCTTCTACCGGAATGAGTTCCCGCTGATCGATCTGACGCAGTGGCCTGAGCTCAACGGACGTACATACTCGGCTCTCCCTGAGAAGGTGAGAGAAGGTATCGATCGGCGCTATCTTTCGTCAGTGATTCTGCTTAAGGAGACCGCCAATAACGAGGATGACGCTCTTCGGCTCAAGCAGATGGTCTTCGAGCGGATCAACAGTGGCGGAGCAAAACTCACGCCACAAGAAACACGAAACGCAATTTATGACGGCCCGCTGAACCGCCTATGCATACGGCTTTCCAAAAACCAGTCACTCTGTCGTCTATGGGGATTACCTCTCCCAGATGCCCAAGAGCTTGATGGCGGAAGCCCGCCCGAAGAAAGGTTGGAGAACGAAGACTTCCGTCGCATGGAGGATGTTGAGCTCGTCCTTCGCTTTTTTGCATTTCGGCAGAAACGTACATTGCACAAAAGTACTGTTCCGCTATCGACCTATCTTGACTCGTACCTCCGCCACGGCAATGGTTTTGGCCAAGATACCCTGCAAGGGCTGGAGCGCACCTTCATCGATACCATACAGTTGATCGAAGAAGTCTTTGGAGAGCGCGCATTTTGGCTCTATCGGCAAAGGCGAGATAATTGGTCCTGGCTTGAACGGCCCACCACAACTGTCTACGATTCGTTGATGGCCGTTGTCAGCAAACACCTGGACAAGACCCAATTGATACGAGATAAGGCTCAAATTCTTCAGGATCAAATTGAGTCCTTCTACAGGGACAATTACGATACTTTCGAAGGTCGCAATGTCAACCCGAGTGCGCTGGTCGCCCGCGAGAGTGCCTTGGAGAAATTTCTTGTCGACAACATTACCGCATGAAAGCAGCTCTGGCGGATTTCGAAGCGGGAGTCAGTCAACTTCTCGTATTCTTAGATCGGACAGAACGCGAACAGGGGCTGATTGGCCTGCTCAATGAGCGCAAGCGCGATCTGTCTGCCAATGAGGCCCAGCTCCTTAATCAGCTGGTGTCAACGGCCACGAACACGAAGCAATATATTTACACCGTTGCAATTGTATCAATATACGGTCTATTGGAGCGCCTGGCCGACAGTCTGGTGAGTAGTTTCGTTGTTCATTTGGGTGAACTTAGCGACCAGTTCAAGCGCTTGCCTGAAGCGATTCAGAAAAACCATTTACCATACTCTCTTGCGTTGGCCGAGGCGCTGATCAGAGATAAGTTTCGTACTGAAACCACGCACGAGAAGGTCATCGCCAATCTGCATTCGTGTTTTTCTGACGCGAAGGACTACCAACTCAACGGCTCCGCATTTTCCCTCCATCGGGGGAACCTCACACTCAATCGCATCACAGATATGCTGGCCAGTGTGGGCGTGCAACATCACCTAAGGCGGGTAGCACGAACACCGACGTTTTCTGTTTGCCTCGCTCAGCTAGAACAAGCGCGCGACATAAATGCCCTCTCGGATGAGGAATTTCGAGTATTTTTTGAACCAATCGATGACCTGGTTGAGCGACGGAACTTCGTATCGCACGGTGTCGTCTTGGTTGACGACATTGAGTCGATTGGCCTTCTCAAAGAGCGTTGCGCGTTTGTGAGCGCTTATGGAAAAGGACTTTTCGAGCTGTTGCAACATGAAGCCTTAAAGTTCAGCGCCGAAGTCGGGATAGCTGTATCGCTCGGCAAGCCCATACAGGTCTTCAACAACAAGATTGTGTGTTTCGAGATCGAGGGTCACCGTATCGCAATTGGTGATCAACTATTCGTGCTGACCTCCGATGCCATGGAGCCCGTTAGGGCTAGTGCTGTTGAGAGTCTTCAGATCGACAGAGTCAACCATCAAGAGATCGTAGCCACCGAAGCTGTCAAGATTGGCGCTCAAGTCGGTTTCCATGCAAATGATGGGCACGACTACTACTTGCTGCCTACCAACTGACGATGACCGCGTGAGCGTTGCCTTTGCGGCTCGAGCAATTTGGCGAGCAACGTGATCAGGCAAGGCGTTTCGCCAAGTCCTCCGCACGGGGATGGTAGTACCGCATGAGCATGCGAGGGTCTTTGTGTCCCGTGATCTTCGTGAGCTCGTGCAAGGGAAAGATCGAAGCCAGCCGGGAAGTGGCCTCGTGCCGTAGGTCGTGAAAGCGTAGGTCGGTCAAAAACCTGTCGTCGGGACGCTGGTTACCGGCCTTGCTCTCTTCGACGTACAGCTTTCGTGCCCTCATCACGGCTCGCTCGAACGCCCTTGTGACAGCATCGCCCCGGATTTTGAACACGAGGCCATTCCAGATCTCCGCGCTGGCTTCATCCGCGGCATTCTTCAGTTTTTGAAACACCGCAATTGCACGCGAGGAAAGGGGTACATCGCGCGAGCTGCCATTTTTGGTAGCCGGAAGGTGCGCGACACGGCGTTTGAGATCCACATTCTCCCATCGAAGTGCCACGATTTCCCCCCGGCGCATTGCGGTCTCAAGGGCAAGCGAGATAATGAGCGGTAACAACGTCGAGCCACTAGCTGCAATGACCCGCTCGAGTTCGCCCTTCTGTGGGGCCCATGGGACGTCGTCCCCGCATAGTGTATCGGCGCCGTAATCGTGGGCGGTGACGCGTCGCGTTCGCGCATTGTTCGGCTGTGGCTTTCGCACGAGCTCGACGGGATTCGAGAGGCTTTCCATGCCCCATTCCTTCCGGGCAATGTTAAATACATGCGACATTACAGCCAAGCGGCGGAGGACAGTTGCCGGCTTGCGTGTTTTCAACCAATCGTCTCGCAGCTGTGCCACATCCGCACTGCGGACTGCGGCCATAGCACGCTTTGACAAGTCGGTCCCTTTCCACACCCGAAGGACGGACGCCTCCGGCGAGGCACCTTTCTTGCCCGGAAGGATCTCCCGCTCATATCGACTTAAGACCTCAGCCAGCGTTGTATTTTCTGCCTCGGTTCGACTTACGAACATGCCTCGGTCTATCTCAGACTCGATTTGGCGTGCCCAGGCCTCGGCATCGGTCCGGGTATTAAAAGTCCTGACCTGCGGCGGAAATCCTTTGCGGGAGATCCGAGCCTGCCACTGCAGTTCACCGCGCTTGCGGAACGATGCCATTCATTGCCTTTCAATTGACTGGCCCTGAACGCCAGTTGGACAAAATTTGGACAATAAATCGAATTTCGAAAAGAAAAAGGGCCTAGCACAAGCTAAGCCCTTGATTTGATTGGTGGACCGAAGGAGGATCGAACTCCCGACCTCTGCATTGCGAACGCAGCGCTCTCCCAGCTGAGCTATCGGCCCGTGGCGGTTGATTGTAGCGTAATACGGCAGCGCCCTTCAATCCTCTGCGCGGCGCGTGACGGGGCCGCACAACATCAGGCGGCCATGCCCGGATTGCCGTCCATGCCGCGCACGCGCGGCAGGTTCAGCGGGCGGGCGCTGACTTCCCTGGTGCTGCGCAGCCACTGCGCCATCACGTCCCAGATCGGCGCGCCGCCGGCCTGGCGCGCCTCTTCGGCCACCGGGGCCCAGCCCGCCACCTTGTAGGTCTTGCCGGCTTCCAGCGGCTTGCCGGCCAGGCGCATGTCGCTGATGCGCTTGCCCATGCCGGCGGTCGGATCGATGGTGTATTGCAGCCCGCCCACGCGCACCATGTCGCCGCCCTGCTGGTAGTACGGGTCGGGATTGAACAGGTTGTCGGCCACGTCTTCCAGGATGGTCTTGATGGTCTCGCCGCTCATCTGCGTCACCGTGGTGTACGGGTAGGTGATGGCGGTCTGGTCCATCAGGTGTTCCATGGTGATGGCCTCGCCCGGCAGCAGCGTGGTGCCCCAGCGGAAGCCCGGCGAGAACGCGATCTGCGCGCCCTGGGCCTGCATCAGGCCGTCCAGGATCAGCTGGTCGAAGGTGCCGTTGAAATTGCCGCGGCGGTACAGCAGGCCGCGGTTGACGGCCAGCACTTCGCCCAGTTTTTGCTCATAGGGCGCGCGTACCTTCCTGATCAGCGCGTCCATGGCGGGGTCGGCCGGCAGGTAGTTGGCGAACACCGGCAGCAGCCGGTAGCGAAAGTCCGCGACCTTGCCGCCCTTCACGTCAAAGTCCAGCACGCCGAGGAACTTGCCGTTGGAGCCGGCATTGGTCACCAGCGTGGTGCCGCCGGCATTCTTCACCGGCACCGGCGCGGGCATGCCGTCATGGGTATGGCCGCCCAGGATGGCGTCGAGCCCGCGCACGCGCGAGGCCAGCTTCAGGTCCACGTCCATGCCGTTGTGGGACAGCAGCACCACCGCCTGCGCGCCCTTGCCGCGCGCTGCGTCGATGACCTGCTGCAGGTTCTCTTCCTGGATGCCGAAGGTCCAGTCCGGCACGAAGTAGCGCGGGTTGGCGATGGGCGTGTACGGGAACGCCTGGCCGATGATGGCCACCGGCACGCCGTTGATCTCGCGGATCACGTACGGATCGAACACCGGATCGCCGAAATCGTTGGTCTTGATGTTCTGCGCCAGGAAGGCGACCTTGCCCTTGAAGTCCTTGTCGACGATCTCCTTGACGCGGTCCGCGCCCAGGGTCATCTCCCAGTGCGGCGTCATCACGTCCACGCCCAGCGCCAGCGCGGCATCGACCATGTCCTGGCCCTTGGTCCACAGCGCGGTGGCCGAGCCTTGCCAGGTATCGCCGCCATCGAGCAGCAGGGCGCCCGGCCGGCCCGCCTTCAGCCGTTTCACCAGCGTGGCCAGGTGCGCAAACCCGCCGACCTTGCCATAGCGGCGCGCGGCCTCGTTGAAATCCAGGTAGGTGAACGCATGCGCCTGCGGCGTGCCGGGGCGGATGCCGTACTGGCGCAGCAGCGCGTCGCCGACCAGGTGCGGCGGCTTGCCGGCATAGTCGCCGATACCGAGGTTGACGTTGGGCTCGCGGAAATACACTGGCCGCAGCTGCGCATGGCAGTCGGTGAAATGCAGCAGGTGGACGTTGCCGAAGCGCGGCAGGTCGTACATGGCCTCGGCGGCCTGCGCGGCGTGCGCGTCTTGATGGGGGAACGTCATGCCGCCGGCGCCGGCAATGGCCAGCACCTGCAGGAACTCGCGTCGGTTCATGTCTCTTCCTGGAATTGACGGTGGCGGTCGGCCCTAGCGAGGGCGTCCGCCATCGCAAAACTATGGCCGCGCGTACCGCTCCAGCGCCGCCACGTCGTCTTCAAGCATTTCGCCCACTTCCTTCTGCACCACGCGGCCGCGCGCGTCGATCACGTACAGCTCCGGCAGTCCCTTGCGCTTGCCGAACACGGCCTGCAGCGCGGGCGAATCCGTCGTCGCCGGGAAGGTATAGCCGCGCTTCTTCATGTAGTCGGCAGCCTCGCGCGGATCCTTGTCGATGCTGATGGTCAGCACCTGCAGCGGCGTGCCGCGCGTGCGTTCATAAAGCTTCTGCAGGCGCGGGTTCTGCATCGCGCAGAACGGGCACCACGAGGCCCAGTATTCGACCACCAGCGGCTTGCCGGCCAGCGCGCCAGCGCTGAGGGTGCGCCCGTCGAGCGTGCGCACGTCGGACAGGCGCACGGTGTCGCCGACCTCCAGCGCTGCCGCGCCGGCTGCGGCGCCGGCCAGGCTGAAGGCCAGCAGCCAGCGCAGCAGCACGGCAGGCGCGCGCATCGGCCTTACTGGTTGACCGGCGAGGCCGGGTCGAGCAGCAGCGCCATCACGTCGCGGATCTGGGCCTCGGTCAGGATGCCCTTGTGGCCGAAGCGCGGCATGTTGGAGCAGGCGGCGTAGGCGCTGGAGTCCCAGATCTTGCCCCAGGTGTACTTGATGACTTCCTGCGAGTTGCCGCGCAGCTTGCCGTACTGGTACAGCGACGGGCCGATATTGCCGAACGAGATCTCGGCCTTGGTCATCTGGTGGCAGGCGTAGCAATTGCCGCCGTTGGTGCCGCCGACCTGGTCGGTGAACTGCATGCCGCGGCCGTTCTGGGCGACCTTTTCGCCTTCCTTCCAGTCGCCCAGCCATTTGTCTTCGGCGGGGTATTTCACCTGCTTGAGCTCGGCGGCTTCGATCTTCTTGGCAAGCTTTGCCGGCACCTTGGTGCGGTCCGGGTACTGGCTGCAGGCCTGCTGCATGCCGTCCTGGTTGAGCACGCCCTCGACCGTGACCGGCCCGCGTGACGAGAACGAGTCCTCGATCAGGTGCTTCATGTCGGCACCGCTGACGGCGGCGGGCTTGCCCTTGGGCGCGCGGGCCCTGGTGCTGTCCTGCGCGTGAGCGCCGCTTGCCAGCAGGGTGGCTAGGGCCGCGATGGCCAGTGCCTGGTGTTGTCGTTGCATGTTGTCTCTCCCGTACTGGTCAGCGCTTCATCGCCGGGCCGTCGTAGGTCCCGCCGTTGGCGTTCTTCGCCAGGAACATGGTCAGCGCGGTGATCACGTCCGAGCCATAGGCGGGTTCGGGAAAGCGCTGCTGGCGCAGGCAGTCGTACAGGCGGTGCTGCATGGTGCGGACCTCGCCCTGCGAGACGCGGTAGGCGGGCCAGGTGGTGTAGGCCGCCTGCGCGCCCTTGTCGGTCAGCAGGTTGGGCAGGTCCTGCAGCCGGATGCGCTGGCCGTCCACCGCATGGCAGGTGGCGCAGGCAAAGTCATAGGCGCCGCCGCGGTAGAAGAACATCTTCTCGCCCAGCGCATAGGTGCGCTTTTCTTCGGGATGGCCGAGCTGCACGTTCATCTTCACGCCGCGCGACTCGCCGGTCAGGTAGGCCACCAGGCGCTCGATCTCGGACGGCTTGCCCGACGACGAGAACGGGTTCTTCGTTGCCTCCTCCCTGGTCAGCCCCTGCAGCGTCATGCGGCAGTAGGCGAGCCGCTGCTCCAGGTCCATCACCTTGCTGGCGTCCTTGAAGTAGCGCGGCAGCTCGGCGTAGGCGCCCTTGGTCACGCCCGGGCCCTTGCCCAGGTCGCATTGTTCCAGCGAGGCGTTCTTCGGGCCGGCCGGCTTCTTCCACAGTTCTTCGCCGGCGGCTTCCCACAACTCGGCGGGATTGCCTTCGGCCAGCATCTGGCGGTACTTGGCGATTTCGTCGGCGGTGCTGCCCTGCGCATGCACGGCGGCAGCAGAGGCCACCGCAGCGGTGGCCGCCGCGGCCAGCGCGGCGCGCCGGGCCAGGCTTCGGATGGTGTTCATGGGGCTTCTCCTCGCGGCCTCGCACCGTGGCGGGCCGTTCTCTCTCTCTTGTTGCCGGAAGCTACGCCGCCCGGCTCAGGGCTTGATATAGGCGTAGCCTTCTTCGGCCTGCAGGCGCGCAATCTCGACCACGCCGGCCGGTACCACCTTGGCTTCCATCAACAGGCTCGATTCCGCAATCTTGCGTGCGGTCAGCGTGTTGCGGCACACGCGGAACTCCACCCCGGCCGAGGCCAGCGCGCCCACCGGGCCGTCAAAGGTGTTGCCGCGCGCATCCTTGGCGCCTTCGACCAGGAAATCGATGCCGTAGCCGAACGCCACTACCACGATCTTCGTTCCCGGCGCGCCGTTCAGGTGGTTGCGCAGGTTGCCCATCGCGCGCACCGCCTGGTCGATGCCTTCCGACAGCTGGTACACCACCTTGATGCGCCCGCCCTTGCCCGCAGCCGGCGCGGCCTGGGCCGCGGCTTTTGCCGACAGGCCGATGGCGGCCAGCGCCGCCGATGCTCGAATAAATGCTCGCCGCATGTTGTTCCTTCCCGCCGGGCCAGTCCCGGCATCCGTCCCGAACCTTAGCAGAGGACGGCGTGGCCTGCCGGCCGCGGGAACGGCTGTCAGGCGATGGTCGCTTCGTCGGTGCGCTTGTCGCTCTTGTTGTCGATCCAGGTCACTGCGACCTTGTCGCCCTTGGCGCCGCCCTTGAACTTGAAGTTCAGGAACGGGTCCTTCGACACCGCCGGGCCGAACTGGGCGCGGAACACTTCCTTGCCCTTGCACTGGGCGGTCACGGTCTGGATATGCCAGGCCGGCACGACCTTGCCGGACGCATCCTTGCGCTGGCCGGTTTCCATGTCGTGCTTCATCAGAATCTTGACGTCAACCACGCCGCCGTTTTCGGTGGCGCGTACGCGCATCGGGTCTGCCATGTGTTTCTCCTGTTGCAGTTTGGGAATCTCGATCCGGGGCGCGGCGTCAGCCGCCGCAGCCGCCCAGCGTGACCTTGATTTCCTTCGATGCCACGTACCACTTGCCGCCGGCCTTGACCGCGGCATGCACGACCGAGGTCTGGCCCATCTTCACGCGCGTGGAGACGAACGGCTCGGTGCCGGCCGGGATGATGAAGTCGGCGGCCAGCGTGTTGGGGTTCTTTTCCACCAGGATCGCGATCTGCTCGGTATCCGGGATGGTGCTGGTCACGGCCACCGGCACCACGGCGCCGTTCTCGGCGATATCGGGGGCGGTGAAGGTGATGGCGGTGCTTTTCTCGGTGCCGCTGCCGCCGAGCGCCTTGATCACGTCGGCAACGCTCTTGCCGTCAAAGGCGTTCTTGTTCCACTCGGCCGCCTGCGCCTCGCTGATCAGGCCGGTGGCGGCCATCAGCGACAGGACAGCGGTAACCCGCAGCACTTCTCGTCGTTTGGAATTCATGTTTCTGCTCTCCGGCTACTCCGTTCCAGTCGGTAAATGACCGCTTCGGGGATTCTTCTTCATGCGGCCGGTACATGGCCGGCCGCTGGTCTGTCCTGGCCGCGCGGCATTCACCGCCCGGCCTGGTGCATCGGCGGACTGCCCGCCTGGTCGGTAAGGCTTACTTGGCGGGGGCGCCAGCCAGCACCCACTCGACCACGGTCTTCAGGTCGGCGTCGCTGAGCGACGCGTTGGCGGGCATCGGCACCGGGCCCCAGACGCCCGAGCCACCGCTCTTGACCTTCTTGGTCAGCGTCGCCAGGGCGTTCTTGTCGCCCTTGTACTTGGCGGCCACTTCCTTGTAGGAAGGACCGACCAGCTTCTTGTCGACCTGGTGGCAACCCATGCAGGCGTTCTTGTTGGCGATCTCCTGTGCCTTGGCGGCATCGACCGCGTGGGCCGATGCGACGGCGCCGAGCATCAGCGCTGCGATGACAAACTGCTTCATTGTTAAGCTCTCCAAGCTCTATAAAGCCGTGGGGACGGCAAAGGCCGCTGGGCCGTACTGCAATGGCTTCGCGGCACACACTGGCCGCCGCCCGGGGGCACTGCGGTGGCCAGTCCGCTATTTTGCCTCAAGAATCCAGCCCACCATGGCCTGCACGTCCGAATCCGGGATCTGCGGCTGCGCCGGCATCGGCACGCTGCCCCATGCGCCCTGCCCGCCCGCCTTGACCTTGCGCGCCAGCGCGCCATGCGCGTCCTGGCCCTTGTACTTGCCGGCGATGTCGGCAAAGGACGGCCCAACCAGCTTGCGGTCCATCGCATGGCAGGCCATGCACTGGTACTGGCTGGTGAGCCGCGCGCCCGGCGCGGCCGGCTCCGAAGGAGCTGATGCAGCACTTTTCGATACGATATTGCCCGCGGCCACGCCGCGCACCGGGCCGAAGCTCCGCTGCTGCTGCGCCAGTTCGCCATGGGCATCGCGGGCATAGTCCGGTATCGACGAGGTAATCGCCACCGTGCCGGCGCAATCCTTCATGCAGGCCGTATTGCGCGTGTCCGGGCGGCCGCGCCCCGGCCACAGGCCGTGGCCGGTGGTCATGCCGTCGCGGTTGGGCATGCGCCGCTGGACCTCGGCGATATTGGCGTCGGACAGCGTGAAGTCGGCCGGGACGATCTCGCCCAGGTGCAGCATATAGGCGGTGACCGCGTAGACGTCGCCCACGCTCAGGCTCTTGGGGGCGTTCCACGGCATGGCGCGGTGGATGTAGTCCCACAGCGTGCTGACGGTGCTGACCTTCATCAGCGTGGTGCGGTACGGCTGGTTGCCGGTCATGCCGGCCACGCGGCCGCGCCTGATGTCTTCGGCGGTGGTGCCGCCGACCAGCGGCGTGAACACCTCGTTGGATTCGCCGAAATCGCCGTGGCACGACGCGCACTTGCCGTCCCAGACCTTCTGCCCCTGCGCCACCGTGCCGCTGCCCCTGGGCAGGCCCTGGAAGTCCGGGCGCACGTCGATGTCCCACGCGGCGACTTCGGCGGGCGTGGCGGTGCGGCCAAGCGCCGCACGCGCGTCGGCCGTGCCCGCCCACGCCGGGGCGGCGCTGACGGCTGCCAGCACCAGGGCGGCGGTCCTGAGTTCAGCCCACATGGACATTGGACACCTCGCCGCCTGCCGCCACCTGCCAGCTCTGGATGGCGTTGTTGTGGTAGATCGAGCGCGTGCCGCGCACCGCGCGCAGCTGCCCCAGCTTCGGCTGCACATAGCCGGTGTCGTCGATGGCGCGGCTTTGCAGGATGGCGGGGCCGCCGTCCCAGACCCAGTCCAGGTTGAAGCGCGTCAGGCACTTGGACAGCACCGGCGCCTCCAGCCGCGCGCTGCGCCAGTTGCGCCCGCCGTCGGTCGAGACATCGACACGCCTGATGCGCCCGCGCCCCGACCACGCCAGCCCGCTGATGTTGTAGAAGCCCTTGCCCACCAGTTGCTGTCCGCCCGAAGGCGTGGTGATGACCGACTTGCACTCCTGGATCGAGGTGTACTGGCGCAGCTTGCCGTCCGGCATCATGTCCACGTAGTGAATGGTCTCGTCCTTGGCATTCCAGGGCTGGTCGCCCAGTTCCAACCGGCGCAGCCACTTGACCCACGACACCCCCTGCACGCCTGGCACCACCAGCCGCAGCGGATAGCCGTTCTCGGGGCGCAGCATCTCGCCGTTCATGCCCCAGGCGACGATGATCTCGTCGGCCAGCTCCATCGGGATGGTGCGCGTCATCGACGAGCCATCGCCGCCTTCGGCCAGCAGGTAGCGGCCGCGGCGCAGGTCGGCGCCGGCATCGTCCAGCAGCACCCGCAGCGGCACGCCGGTGAACTCGCAGCACGACAGCATGCCATGGGTGTACTGCACCGTGGGCACGGCCACGTTGCCCCATTCCATGCCGGTGTTGGCGCCGCATTCGATGAAATGCATGCGCGACACCGCCGGCAGGCGCATCAGGTCGTCCATGGTGTAGACGCGCGGCGTGCGCACCAGGCCGTTGAGCATCAGGCGGTGGCGGGCCGGGTCGAGATCGTGCCAGCCCTGGTGGTGGCGCTCGAAATGCAGGCCGTTGGGGGTGATGATGCCGAAGAAGCCCTGCAGCGGCGCGAAGGCCACCGAAGCAGCGGAGACGCGCGTCAGGCCCGGCGATTCGCGCCGCACCAGGTTTTTCTCATGCACGGAGGGCTGCCCGTACGGGCGTGCCGCCACCGGCTGGCCGAGCGAGGTGGCCCAGGGCTGCGGCTGCAGGATGGCGGGATCGCCGTCGGCTGCCAGTGCCTGACGGCCTGCCGTGGCGGCGGCAATCCCCGCGGCCGCGCCCAGGAAGCTCTTGCGCAGGAAGTCGCGCCGCGGCGCGTCCAGGCCGTGCCGGCCGATGTCCTGCTGCAGCGATGCGCTGACGAAGTGCTCGGGCGCGGGCACGATGCGCCCGGGCCGGTTCCGTTCCTGCAAATCGGTCTCCTCCGGCGCGCTCGCCACGGTCCCATGGACCGGTCGGCGTGCCTGTTATCGGGCCGCTGCAGCGGGTGCGGCAGCGATCCGTTTACCGGAAGAGCTGAGCTAGCCTGCGGTGCGCCGCCTGCGCGCCGGGGCTTCGGGTGCCGGCTGTGCCATGAAGCGGTCGACCACGCCGGAGGGCAAGGCGCTGTCCTCCAGCCGGCTCGCCACCTGCACGCAGACCGTGCGGCACAGCTCGATCACGCTTTCGTCCGCAATGGCGTAGAACACCAGGTTCGCCTCCTTGCGGCGCGACAGCACGCCCGAGCGGTACATCGCGTTGAGATGCCGCGACACATTGGTCTGCGACGAACCCACCGTCTCGACCACCGTGCTGACCGGCTTCTCGCCATCGCACAAGGCGTGCAGGATCTTCAGCCGCGTCGGCTCCGCCAACAGGCTGAAGTAGCCCGATACCTTTTCGAATACGCGATCCAGCTCTTCCATGGCATCCAATATATTCGTATATGCGTGAATGCGCATATAGTGTTTACCCACTGATGCAGCACAGCATAAGCGCGGCGGGAGAATCAGCGGCGCGCCAGCGCCCTGCCCGCCCACAGGCGCTGGCCGAACACATTGAGCAGCAGCCCGGCCATCACCACTGCCGCGCCCGCCCACTGCGCGCCGGAAAGGTCCTCGCCCAGCAGCACATGCGCCGACACCAGCCCCACCACCGGCACCAGCAGCGTCAGCGGCGCCACCTGGCTGGCCGGGTAGCGCGTCAGCAGCCGGCCCCACATGGTGTAGCCGAACACCGTCGCCGCAAAGGCCAGGTAAGCCACGGCGAACACGGCCATGCCCGACACATGGGTGACGCTCTGCACGATGCGCGCCGGGCCCTCGACCCACAGCGACAGCAGCGCGAACGGCACGATCGGGATCAGCGCGCCCCAGATCACCAGCCCCAGCAGGTCGACCGGGCCGATCTTCTTGCTGACGATATTGCCGCTGGCCCAGCAGAACGCCGCGCACAGCGTCAGCACGAAGCCCGCCACGCTCATGCCGCCGGCGCTGCCGGCACCGGCCCCGATCAGGGCCAGCCCGCCCGCCGCCACCGCCATGCCCGCGATGTTGTGCCAGCGCACCGGCTCGCCCAGCCACAGCGCAGCAATGGCCAGCGTGAAGAAGGCCTGCGACTGCAGCACCAGCGAGGCCAGGCCGGCCGGCATGCCGACCGCCATGGCGTAGAACAGGAAAGCGAACTGGCCCAGGCTGATGGTGACGCCGTAGGCCAGCAGCAGCCGCCACGGCACGCGCGGGCGCGGCACGAAGAAGATCGCCGGGAACGCCACCAGCAGGAAGCGCAGCGCACCCAGCAGCATCGGCGGCATGTCCGCCAGGCCAACCTTGATGACGACGAAGTTGACGCCCCAGACGCAGACGATGGCGAGGGCGAGTAGACGGTCTCTGGCTTGCATGAGGAGGCTGGGGGCGCGGCCCGGCGCAGTGCCGGACAAAACCCGTAGGGTAGCAGCCCCCGGCCTTCGGGGCATGGCCCGCCCTGCACCTACCCCAGCATCTCCGCCCAGATGCCCTTGGCCCATGCCAGTGCGTAGTCGCCTTCGAGCTGGTTCGGCGCCTCCGACAGCCCGCCCGATCCCGGCACCGTGACCATGGTCTTCTGCGCCGCGTCATAGCGATGCACGCTGGCCACGTGCACCGCCTCGCGGTCGGAGGTGAAGCTGTAGCAGGTGTTGTTGTAGAGCGGCTGCGGATCGGGTGTCCGGCCCGACAGCAGTGCGACCATGGCCGCGGCCGCGACCTTGCCATGCTGGTTGGCCATATGGCCCGACTTGGGCATCAGCGGCGCGATCTGGATGGCATCGCCGATCACGTGGATATTGGCCGTGGCGCGCGACTCGAAGGTGACGAAGTCCACCTCGCACCACTTGCCATTGGCCGTGGCCAGCCCCGCCGACACCGCGATCGCACCGGCGCGCTGGGGTGGCAGCACGTTGAGCACGTCGGCACGCTCGTCGTCCTGCACATCGAACTTGAGCGTGCGCGTGGCGGGGTCCACATCCACCGCGTTGAACTGCGGCCGGTATTCCACCATGCCCGGGTACTGCGACGCCCACACCTTGCGGAACAGCCCGGCCTTGGAGGTGATGTCGGGGTTGGCGTCCAGGATCAGCACCTTGCTGCGCGGCTTGTGCTGCCTGAAGTAGTACGCCACCTGGCAGGCGCGCTCGTAGGGTCCCGGCGGGCAGCGGTACGGCGCCAGCGGGACGCTGATGGCATAGGTGCCGCCGTCCGGCATGGCCTCCAGCTGGCGGCGCAGCGCCACGGTCTGCGGGCCCGCCTTCCAGGCGTGCAGGACCTGGTCGCCGCCGGGCTGCTTCAGCCCGGGCAGCGCATCGCTCATCATTTCGACGCCGGGCGACAGCAGCAGGCGGTCGTAGGGCAGCGTGGCACCGCCTGCGAGGCGCACGGTCCGTTTGGCCGGGTCGATGGCCACGGCGGTATCGCGCACCAGGCGCACGCCGTGGCGGCGCACCAGCGCGTCGTACGGCAAGGTCAGGTCCGCCAGCTGCCGGCTGCCGCCGAGCACCAGGTTCGACAGCGGGCAGGAGATAAAGGCCGGATTGGGTTCGACCAGCGTGACCTCGATCGCTTGCCCGCTCCACTCGCGCAGGTAGCGCGCGGCGGTGGCGCCGCCGTAGCCGCCACCCACCACCACCACCCTGGCCGGCGCCGCGGCGCGTGCCGCCCGGACCCCGACCGAACCCAGTACTGCGGCGCCCGCAGCGCCCAGGAAGCTTCGTCTTTGCATGGTAGTCCCCTGCTGTCAGCGCACCGCGGCGAACCACGCCGTGATGGCCGCGATCTGGTCGTCGCTGTAGCCCTTGGCAATCTGGTGCATCACCGTGGCCGGCCGCGTGCCGGCCTTGAAGGCCTGCATCTGCGCGGCCAGTTCCGCCTGCGGGCGGCCGGCCAGCGGCGGGATCGTGCTGCCCGCCGGCGCGCGCCCGGCGGGGCCGTGGCAGCTGGTGCAGGCGGCGGCCTGGCTGCGCGCCCGCAGCGCGGCATCGGTGGCAGGGGCGGCGCTGTCTGCCGACAGCGCCGGCTGGGCGCCGCACAGCGCCGCGGCCAGCAGCGCCAGCCGCAGCAACACAGCGGGCCGGGGGAAGATTGTCATGGTCTCGCTCCGTGTGGGACCGGCGCTGGGTTCCGCTTGGGGGCGGCCGGCGTGGCTACCGTAGCACATCGGGCAGGGACCGTGTGCGGTGAAAACCGCAGAAGGACAAACGGCGTCCGCATGAGCGGACGCCGTCGGGACCGGCCCCGGAAGCTGGACCGGGCGCGTGCTCAGGGCAGGTTGCGGCCCGGCGGCAGCGTCACCGGCGAAGTCACCGGTGCGGCGACCGGGCTGGTGGTCGCGGTGGTGCCCGTGGCGGCCCCGGCCGGCGCATCGATCGGTCCGCCCACGCCCGGCACCGACTGCACCGGCGCCGGCGTACCGACACTGCCGTCGAACGACGGGTTCTGCGAGGTGGAAGCCGAGTCCAGGCGCGCGCGCTCGGTGTCGTTGACGTAGTCGAAGGCCTTGACCACCTTGGTCACGCCCGAGGCATTGCGCGCCACGTCGGTGGCGCGGTCGCCCTCGGCGGCGGTGACCACGCCCAGCAGGTAGACCACGCTCTTCTCGGTGGTGACCTTGATCGAGTTGGACGGCACGCCGTCGGCGGTCATCAGCAGGGTCTTGACCTTGCTGGTCAGGTAGGCGTCCTGGCTCTGGGTCATGAAGCCCGGCGAGCTGACGACCTCCAGCTCATTGATCACCACGCGCGCATTCTGCAGGCCACGCACATACTGCTCGACCTGCTGCTTGACGGTGTCGTTGCTGGCTTCGCCGGTCAGCAGCACTTTGCGGTTGAACACGGTCACGTTGACGCGGGCCTGGCCGCGGTAGCGCGAGTTGATGGTGTTTTCGGCCTCGAGCTGCAGGCCGCGGTCCACGGTCTGGGTGGCGGCCGGGCGGCGGTCGGTGGCCATGGCCACGCCGGTCCCCATGGCGCCGGCGATCACGGGGAAGCAGCCGGCGAGCTGGGTGGCGCAGACCAGCACGGCCGCCGCGGCCAGGCTGGCGCGGCCAAGACCGGCGGTGCGGGAAGGATGGCGCGCGCCGGCGCCGTTCCGGGGGGCTTGCGTAGTGGGCAGGTTCGTCATGCGGTCCTTGCTGTGGCTGGATGTTGGGAATGGGAGGAAGGCAGCATCAGGCTTCCCCGAGCAGTGCCTCGTCGATGCCGTCGCACAGGCAATGCAGGGTCAGCAGGTGCACTTCCTGGATGCGCGCGGTGCGCTCGCTCGGCACGCACAGGTGGATATCGAATTCATCGAGCAGGCCGGCGATGGTGCCGCCGCCCTTGCCGGTCAGCGCGACCACGGCCATCTCGCGCTGGCGCGCGGCTTCGATGGCGGCGATCACGTTGGCCGAATTGCCCGAGGTGGAAAGCGCCAGCAGGATGTCGCCGGGCTGGCCCAGCGCCTCGACCTGCTTGGAAAACACCTTGCTGAAGTCATAGTCGTTGCCGATCGCGGTCAGGATCGAGCTGTCGGTGGTCAGCGCGATCGCGGCCAGGCCGGGGCGCTCGCGCTCGAAACGCCCGACCAGTTCGGCGGCAAAGTGCTGCGCATCGGCTGCGGAGCCGCCGTTGCCGCAGGCCAGGATCTTGTTGCCGCTGGTCAGCGCGCCGACCATGCGTTCCACGGCGGCGTTGATATAGGGGGCCATCACCGCCGCGGCCTGTCGCTTGGTCTCGGCGCTGTCTAGAAACTGTTGCTGGATACTGTCGATACTCATGGCTCTGGGGGCCTTGTTGTTGCCATTGCGATCCGCGGATCGTACCTTAGGGTCTGCCGCGCATTATGAACCAGCCCCGGCGGCATCCTGGTCAAAGGCATGCTGCAGCCAGTCCAGCCGGCCGGGTTCCAGGGCCACCACGTCGAAGCGGCACGGCGGCACCTGCGCCAGCGTGGCCAGGTAGTGCGCTGCCGCCAGCAGCACGCGCCGCTGCTTGGCCGGCGTGACGCTGGCGGCCGCGCCGCCGAAGCCCCGCCCGCTGCGCTGGCGCACCTCCACGAACACCAGCGTGCCGTCCGGCGCGCGCATGACCAGGTCGATCTCGCCGCCTTTGCAGCGATAATTGCGGACCACGGGCTCCAGGCCCTGGCGCCGCAGGTGTGCCAGGGCCCGGTCCTCCGCCTGCGCACCGCGTAGCTGTGTGGATTGCAACTGCGTGGTGGATTTGAATGATGGCATCAACGGAAGTTCTCAAGCATGAGTGACTGGATCTCCCTGGCGGCCAGCCAGTCCTACCCGGCCGGCACCCTCTATGTCGTGGCCACGCCCATCGGCAACGTCGCCGACCTGTCGCTGCGCGCGCTGCATGTGCTCGGCCTGGCCGACGCCGTGGCCTGTGAAGACACCCGCAATACCGGCCAGCTGCTGTCGCGCGTGGGCCTGCAGCGGCCGCTGGTGGCCGTGCACGAGCACAACGAGCGCGAGGCCGCGGGCCGCATCGCGGCGCGCCTGGCGGCCGGCGAGCGCATCGCCTACGTCTCGGACGCCGGCACGCCGGGCATCTCCGACCCGGGTGCGCGCCTGGTCGAGGCGGTGCGCGCCGCCGGCCATCCGGTGGTGCCGCTGCCCGGCCCCAGTGCCGCGGTGGCCGCGCTGTCGGTGGCGGGCGACATGCTCGATGCCGGCGAAGGCCGCTTCACCTTTGTCGGCTTCCTGCCCAGCAAGCCCAAGGCGCGCACCGAGGCCATCGCCCGGCTGGCGGCGCTGGACCACGCCTGGGTCTGCTACGAGGCGCCGCACCGCATTGCCGACACGCTGGCAGCGCTGGCCACGGGCCTGCCAGCCGAGCGCCGGCTGCTGGTCGGGCGTGAACTGACCAAGCTGTTCGAGGACATCGCGGTGCTGCCGGTGGCGCAGGCGCCGGCCTGGCTGGCCGCCGACCCGAACCGGGCCAAGGGGGAATTCGTGCTGGTGGTGGAAGGCGCTGGCGCCGCAACTGCCGCGGATGGCTTGCCGGATGCCGAAGCCCAGCGCGTGCTGGCGCTGCTGCTGGCGGAACTGCCGGCCAAGCGCGCCGCCAAGCTGGCGGCCGCGATCACCGGCGCCGGCACCGATGCGCTCTACCAGCTGGCGCTGGCGCAGCGCGCGGGGCAGGCAGAGGACTGACGCGGTGCGCGCGTGATCCCGGGATTGGGAGGAGGAAGGTAAAGCAGAAGTGTCAGCGCGCGGCGGCATGCGGCGGCGCTGCCCTGGTCAGCGCCGTGTGCGCTTGACGGTCTTGCCGCCGGCCTTGGTCGACTTGCGCGCCTTGGCGGGCGCCAGCGAGTTGGCCAGTTCCGGCACGGATACGTCGTCGTCGCCGCTGCCGTCGCCGGCCTCGGTGCCGCCGGCATCGATCTGCGGACCCAGCGCGGCCACTTCGGTGCGCGTCAGGCGGCGGATTTCGACGTTGGTGGCGCCGCGTTCGACAAAGCCGAGGCGGCGCGCGGCGCCGTAGGACACGTCCAGTATGCGGTTGCCATGGTACGGCCCGCGGTCATTGATGCGCAGCACTGCCACCTTGTTATTGCGCAGGTTGCGCACCAGCACCCAGCTGTCGAGTGGCAGCGACGGATGGGCGGCCGTCATGGCGCGCATGTCGAAGCGTTCGCCGTTGGCGGTCTTGCGGCCGTGGAAGCCCTTGCCGTACCACGACGAAACACCGCGCTGCTCGAACGTGCCGATATCGGCGCGCAGGCCGTCCAGCGAGCTGCCGCTGCGGCCTTCGTCAGCGTCATAGCCGAACAGGTTCCAGCTGCCGCCGTCCGAGGCACGCGCGGACTTGTTGTCTGCGTCGGTGCGATCGGTCTTGCCGGCCTTACCGTTCTTTGCCGCGCGCGTGGGCACGGCGCCAGCGTTGTCGTTGCTTGCGTTGTCGCCTTCAGGGGGCGTGGCACAGGCGGCCAGCACCACGGCGCATGCGGTGCATGCGCCGAGCTTGGCGAGCCGTTGCCAGCGCTTGGCGAGAGCGGAGATCCGTAACATGGGCGGCAGTCTAACATTGAGTCTTTACGACTATCTCTTTCATTTTGTTACGAAATCTGTGCGATTTCGCACCATCGTGACCTATCTGCTCGGAATCCCGCTTGTGGCAAGGGATTCCCGCCCGAGACGGGGTTTTCGCGCAGGTAACGCATAAAGCACCCGACCTGCATCGCGGGCGGTGAATCGCCGCCCGGCGCTACAATGCTGGGCACCCGCCCGCCGTCCGTGCGGGCCAGTCCGTGGCACCCCGCCAGAAGGCGCCCGGCGCACAAGAAATCGTCCATGAAAGCCCTGCTCATTCCCGTCACGCCCTTCCAGCAAAACTGTTCGCTGCTGATCGATGAAAGCACCGGCCGCGCCGCGGTCTGCGATCCCGGCGGCGACCTGGACCGCATCCGCGCGGCGGTCAGGGAGCAAGGCGTCACGCTGGAAAAGATCTTCCTGACGCATGGCCATGTCGATCATTGCGCCGGCGCCGCGGCGCTCGCGCGCGAGCTGGACATCCCCATCGAAGGCCCGCAGCAGGACGAGCGCTTCTGGATCGAGCAGCTGCCCGAGCAGACGCGCCGCTTCGGCTTCGGCCACGCCGAGAGCTTCGAGCCAGACCGCTGGCTGGAGAACGGCGACACCGTGCAGTTCGGCAACGAGACGCTGGAGGTCTACCACTGCCCCGGCCACACACCCGGCCACGTGGTGTTCTTCTCGCGCGCCAACCGGCTGGCGGTGGTGGGCGACGTGCTGTTCGCCGGCTCGATCGGCCGCACCGACTTTCCGCGCGGCAACCACGCCGACCTGATCCGCTCGATCCGCACGCGGCTGTGGCCGCTGGGCGAGGACGTGACCTTCATCCCCGGGCACGGGCCGGTCTCCACTTTCGGCGAGGAACGCCGCAATAATCCGTTCGTGGCCGATCACCTGACCGACGTGGGCTGAGGCCGTGGCCAAGCGACAGGCGCCCGACACCCGCCCGGAGATCTACGTCAGCACCGACGTGGAAGCCGACGGCCCGATCCCGGGCCCGCATTCGATGCTGTCGTTCGCGTCCGTGGCAATGCTGGCGGACAAGACCGTGGTGGGCACGTTCTCCGCCAACCTCGAGACCCTGCCCAGCGCCGCCGGCCACCCGGTGCAGATGCAGTGGTGGCAAACCCAGCCCGAAGCCTGGAGCGCCTGCCGGCGCGACCTGCAGCGCCCCGAGGACGCCATGGTCCGCTATGTCGAATGGGTCGAGAGCCTGCCCGGCAAGCCGGTCTTCGTGGCCTTTCCGGCCGGCTTCGATTTCACCTGGATGTTCTGGTACATGATGCGGTTCGCCGGGCGCTCGCCCTTTGGCTGGGCCGCCCTCGACATCAAGACGCTGGGCTTTGCGCTGACCGGGCGCCCCTACCGCAAGACCGTCAAGGCGGCCTTCCCGGCCGCCTGGATGGATCCGCTGCCGCACACCCATGTGGCGCTGGACGATGCGCTCGAACAGGGTGCGCTGTTCTGCAACATGCTCGCTGCGCTGCGTGAGCGCGAGACCGCACTGACCAGCCTGGCGTCCGATGCCGCAGCGGACGCTAGCGAGCCCTCACCTTCGTCCGGGCAGCCCTGAACGGTTGCTGCGCCGCGGCAGCCACGGCGGCACGCCCCTTGCAGGCTTTGCGTTCGCATCTCACGCCAGCGCGCCTATAGTAGAAGCGGATATGGCGTACCGGGCGAAACGAGCCACAGACTATCCGGCGCACTTGCGCAGCCACGCCATATGCCGTTTGAGCCATGTTGCCCGGATCGCGCGGCGCCTGCCGAGGAGGTGTCGATCATGCGTTTTCATACCGACCTGCACTTGAGAGACCTGGCCGGCCGGATCCATTGGCCGCATGCCACGCGGGGTGCCACGCCCATCACCCATCGCCACACCTCCGATGAGGACGCCGAAGTCGCCAAGGCCACGCTATACGTCAGCACGGTGACGCTGGTGGTGCTACTGGTCGTGCTGGCGGCCATCGCTTTCGGTCAGGAGGCCATGCACTGGCTGGGTGTTCATTAGACGACCCGCCTGAAGCTGTTTGCCTCAAGCACCGGCCGGCCCCCACCACGTGGGGGCCGGTTTTATTTGGTGCCGTGCATGGCCTGGCTCAGGCCAGCAGCGGCGCCACGTTCTCGGGCGGCCGGCCGATCGCGGCGCGGCGGTTGCGCACCACCACCGGACGCTGCAGCAGGATCGGGTTGTCGGCCACGGCGGCCAGCAGCTCGGCCTCGGTCAGGCCGGGATCGGCCAGGCCCAGCTCGGCGTACGGCGCTTCGTTGTCGCGCAGCATCTCGCGCACCGGAACGCCCAGCATGGTGTGCAACTGGCGCAGCGTGGCCAGCGACGGCGGCTCTTTGAGGTATTCCACGATTTCCACCGGTTCGCCCAGCCGCTCGCTGGCGGCCTGGACCAGGGCGAGCGTTTCGCGCGACTTGGAGCAGCGGGGGTTGTGGTAGATGGTGATCATGGCATGGTCCTTTCTTGTCGTTGCCGTGCCCCGCCCCGGGGCGTTGGCACTAATGCGGTGCAAATCAATCCGCACTATATACAAGACACCGGCCCTCGCGCAGCATCACGCTGGTGCATGTGCCCGGCACGCATCCTGCGTTGCCCCAAGTCCTTGCATAGGGCACCATTCCCGATGACTTCCACTACCGTTTCCGCCACGACGCCGTCCGCCGGTACACGCAAACCCTTCACCCTGCGCGACGCCATACCCGCCGACGTTCCTGCCATCCACGCCATCTACGCGCACCATGTGCTGCACGGCCGCGCCTCGTTCGAGGAAACGCCGCCAAGCCTGGACGAGATGCAGCTGCGTTTTGCCGAAGTCCACCGCAAGGGCTTGCCCTACCTGGTCGCCGTGCGCGACGGCGAGGTGCTGGGCTATGCCTATGCATCGTCCTACCGCGCGCGCAGCGCCTACCGCTTTGCCATCGAGGATTCAATCTATATCGACCACCGCCGCGTCGGCGAGGGCCTGGGCCAGGCCCTGCTGGCCGAACTGGTCGCCCGCTGCGAGACCGGTCCCTGGCGCCAGATGGTCGCCGTGATCGCCTGCACCGCCGGCGGCGAAGGCGCCGGTTCGCTGGCCGTGCATGAGCGCCTGGGCTTCCGCACCGTCGGCCGGCTGGAGGCGGTGGGGTTCAAGCACGGGCAATGGATCGATACGGTGCTGATGCAGCGGATGCTGGGGGTGGGGGCGACGACGCTGCCGGCGTAGGCGGATCGACCTGCACGGCTTCAGCCAAGCCCCAAAGAACAAAAACGCCACGGATTCCTCCGTGGCGTCTTGCGCAGCAAAGCCCGGCGCCTGCCGGCGCCCAAGCCTTACTTCATCAGGTCCGACAGCGCCAGCGCCACCACCTTGGTCGCGCGGTTCAGGTCGTTCAGGCGCAGGTTCTCGTCCGAGTTATGGCCGCGGGCTTCCATCAGCGTGCGCGGGCCGGCGCCGTACAGCACGGTCGGGATGCCGCGCTTGGTGTAGTGGCGCGCGTCGGTGTAGAGCGGCACGCCTTGCACCGGGATCTCCACGCCGAACACGGATTCGGCACGGCTCTTCAGCGCGCCGATCAGCTTTTCCACGCCCGGCAGTTCCGATAGCGGCTCGGCCAGGATGATGCGCTCGACCTTCACCTCGATGCCCGGACGGTCCTTGGCGGCCTTTTCCACCACGGCGCGGATTTCGCCTTCGGCGTCGAAGCCGATTTCCTCGGGGATCATGCGGCGGTCGACGCGGAAGGTCACCAGGTCAGGCACCACGTTGGTGTTGATGCCGCCCTTGATCAGGCCGACGTTCAGCGTGGCGGTGTCGATGCCCGGCACCTTCGACTTGCGCGTGGCCAGCTCGGCGCGCAGGCCGTAGATGGCTTGCAGGATGTGGGTGGCGGCTTCGATCGCGTCCACCCCCGTATGCGGCATGGCGGCATGGCCCTGCTTGCCCTTGACCGTCACTTCGACGTGCAGGCAGCCGTTGTGCGACGAGGTGATGCCGTACGAGAAGCCGGCCGAGATGGCGTAGTCGGCCTTGCTCAGGTTGTTGTCGAGCAGGAACTTGGGACCGATGTCGCCGCCGGTTTCCTCGTCATAGGTGAACTGCAGCTCGACCGCGCCGTTGATCCTGGCGCCCTGCTTCTCGGCTTCCATCAGCGCCAGCACGGCGTAGGTGTAGGTGGCGAAGTCAGACTTGGACACCGCCACGCCGCGGCCGTACATGACCGGGCCGTGCTCGCTGTCGGCCACTTCACCGCCGTACGGGTCCTTGGTCCAGCCCAGGCCCGGGGGCACCACGTCGCCGTGGGCGTTCATGGCGATGGTCGGGCCGCCCGTGCCGAACTGCTTGCGCACGATCAGGTTGGTGGCGCTGATCATGCCGGCTGCCTTCACCAGCTCGTCCGGCACCTTGTGCGCCTCCACCGTGAAGCCCAGGCCCTCCAGCAGTTCCTTGGCGCGCTTGCCATGGGCGTCGCAGTCGCCTGCGGGGTTGTCCGAGGGCACCTTGACCAGTTCGGCCAGGAAGGCTTCCTGTTCCGGACGGTGCTGGTCGATGAACTGCGTCAGCGTGGTTTCAGTGGGGTTCATATTGTCTCGTGCGGTCATGACTTGTTCTCTCAACTACGGAGGGGTTCGGGTGGGTTCCGGGGAATCTGCGCTGGCTTACTGCGGCAGGCGGAAGTGCTCGACGAAATCGCTGAACACGCGCGCGGACAGGGCGGCGTCCTCGGCGGTCATGGTTTCGGTGGGATGGTGGCTGATGCCGCCGTTGCCGCAGCGCACGAACAGCATGGCGACGTCGGCGATGGCGGCAATGGCCATGGCGTCGTGGCCGGCGCCCGACGGCAGGTGGCGCACCGGCACGCCCTGGCGGGCAATCGCGGCGGCCCATTGCTCTTGCAGCCACGGGGCGCAGGGAACGCTCTTCGCCTCATGGGTCTTGCGCACCTGCGTGCGCACGTTGCGGCGCGCGCACACGCGCTCGATCTCGGCCAGCACGTCGTTGACGGCGGCCTCGCGCTCGGCGTCAGCGCCGGCGCGGATGTCGATGGAGAACACGGCGCGGCCCGGCACCACGTTGGCGGCGCCGTTGGGCACGTTGAACTGGCCGACCGTGCCGACCAGGCCCGGCTTGCCGCCGCAGCGCTTCTCGATATACAGGCCGATCTCGGCCCCGGCCATGGCGGCGTCGCGGCGCATGTCCATCGGCACCGTGCCGGCGTGGCCGGCCAGGCCTTCGAGCTCGACGATAAAGCGGGTGGCGCCGGAGATGGCGGTCACCACGCCCACCGGCAGGTTTTCATTGAGCAGCACCGGACCTTGTTCGATATGGACTTCGATGAAGGCCGCGACCTTGCTGGGGTCATGCTTGGCGGCGGGCAAGGCAGCGGCGTCGAAACCGGCCTCGCGCATCACTTCACGCATGGTCTTGCCGGAGTCGTCGACGTTGTCGAGCACGTTGTTGTCGAAGGTCCCGGCGATGGCGCGGCTGCCCAGCAGCGTGGCCTTGAAGCGCACGCCCTCTTCCTCGGCAAAGCCGACCACCTCGATCGCAAACGGGAAGCGCTTGCCCTGGCGGTTCCATTCGGCCACGCACGCGGTCGGCAGGATCACGCCGAGGTTGCCGTCATAGCGGCCGCCGTCGCGCACGGTGTCGAAGTGCGAACCGGTCAGCAGCGCGGGCGCGTCGGGCGTGGTGCCCTCATAGCGGCCGATCACGTTGCCGGCGGCGTCGCGCCGCACCGTCATGCCGGCCTGCTGCATCCATTCGGTCAGCTGCGCGGCGGCGCCGTGGTGGGCCTCGGTCAGGTAGGTACGGGTGAGCATGCCGGGCTGCTCGGTGTGGACGGCCAGGGCGTCGGCCCAGGCCATGATGCGCGTGCCAGTCTCTGCGGCGGACGGCGACGGATTTGCTGCCATGCGTTGTCTCCTGCTGGAAGTGCGTGAACGCCGCGGCGGGTGGTCCGGCAAGGCCCGCCGGCGTCTGCCGCAAGGCCTGCCGGCGCGGGCGTGGCGCCCGGGCCGAAGCTCTATTCTGTGCGATTCATGTTAGCACAGTGAATTCAAAAATTGCATACAAAAATGATATGCACTATATTCGCTTCCACGTTCAGACAATTTGCCGCGGACAATCCGGTCCGGACAGGCGATTGCGTGGATTCCGCCTCAACAGGGGGGCTATCCGCGAAGTGGCGCGCTCCCGACCCGGAAGCCAGCACGGAACGTAAGGCCGGCAGCCACCCGCCAGTAGAGCAGTACGGGGCCGCCGGTGATTCCTGGATCAGATGGGCCAGCCAGCGCCAGCCAATGGACAGGCGCCGGACCGGCCCGGTACGGAGACAACCATGCAGCATGCAGTTCCCTCGCAGCCCCGCCCCGGCGCCCCCCAGCCCCGTTTGCATATCCGCTTCACCCGTTCGCTGTTTGGTCAGGTGTTGATTGCCCTGGTGATTGGCACCACACTCGGCTTGGCATTCCCTGAATTCGCCGCCAAGCTCAAGCCGCTTGGCGATGCCTTTATCAAGCTGATCAAGATGCTGATCGGCCCGATCGTGTTCTGCGTGGTGGTGGCCGGCATCTGCGGCGCCGGCGAGCTGAAGAAGGTCGGCCGCGTCGGCATCAAGGCGGTGGTGTACTTCGAGATCGTCACCACCATCGCGCTGGCGCTTGGCATCCTGCTGGCCTATGTGTTCCAGCCCGGCGTCGGCATGAATGTCGACCCGCGTTCGCTCGATGCGTCGGCCATCGCCGGATTTATCGACAACGCGACCAAGGTGAAGGACCAGGGCACGGTCGACTTCCTGCTCAAGCTGATCCCCAATACCGTGTTCGGCGCCTTTGCCAACGGCGACGTGCTGCAGGTGCTGCTGGTGTCGATCCTGTTCGGCTGCGCGCTGTCGCTGGTGGGCGAGCCGGGCCGGCCGCTGGTCAGGCTGATCGACACCTTCTCGCACACGCTGTTCAAGATGATGGGCTTCATCATCAAGCTGGCGCCGCTGGGCGTGCTGGGCGCGGTGGCCTTCACCGTGGGCAAGTACGGCATCGGCTCGCTCAAGCAGCTGGGCTTCCTGGTATTCCTGTTCTACGGCGCGGTGATCATCTTCGTGCTGTTGGTGCTGGGCACGATCATGCGCGCGTGCGGCTTCTCGGTGATCAAGCTGATCCGCTACCTGCGCGCCGAGCTGCTGGTGGTGCTGGGCACGGCCTCGTCCGACAGCGTGCTGCCGCAGGTGATGAAGAAGCTGGAGTTCATGGGGATCAAGAAGTCGGTGGTGGGCCTGGTGATCCCGACCGGCTACTCGTTCAACCTCGATGCGTTCTCGATCTACCTGACGCTGGCCGCGGTCTTTATCGCGCAGGCGACCAACACGCCGCTGGCGATGGGCGACCTGCTCGGCATCCTGGCGGTGGCGCTGGTCACCTCCAAGGGCGCGCACGGCATCCCCGGCTCGGCCATCGTGATCCTGGCGGCGACGCTGTCGGCACACCCGGCGATTCCCGCCATCGGGCTGGTGCTGGTGCTGTCGGTGGACTGGTTCATCGGCATCGCGCGTGCACTGGGCAACCTGATCGGCAACTGCGTGGCGACCGTGGTGGTGGCCGCCTGGGAGAAGGATATCGACCGCGAACGGGCCCATGGCGTGCTCAACGGCACCATTGAAGCGACCGACCTGGATGCGGGTCTGGCCGCGATGGCGGAGGACGGCGTGGACGCCGGATCTCCGGTCGCCGTGCCAGGGCGGTAGTCCACTGCATCAGATGAGCTCGCCCCCGCTGGACTGCGCCTCGGGGACGATTCATCTGCCGCAGTAGACTAGAATCACGCATCTCCCCAACCGCGCAGCCCCTGCGCAAGTGCGCTGCCATGCCCGAGCATATCGATCCTGACATGACCGCCGAAGCGATCGCCGAAGACATAGTCGCGGCCATCGTTTCGCACCGCCTGCCGCCCGGCACCAAGCTGCGCGAGGAGGCCCTGGCCAGTGTCTACCGCGTCAGCCGCACCAAGGTGCGCGCGGCGCTGCTGATGCTGTCCAAGGACAAGGTCATCCAGATCGTGCCCGACAAGGGTGCCTTCGTGGCCAAGCCCAGCGCCGAGGAGGCGCGCGAGGTCTTCGCGGTGCGCCGCATCCTGGAAGCGGCGCTGGCGCGCGAGTTCGTCGCCAAGGCGACCCCGGCCGACTACAAGCGCATCGACCGCCACCTGGCGGCCGAACGCAAGGCGCTGGCTGGCAGCGATGCGCAGGTGCGCACCCGGCTGCTTGGCGACTTCCATATCGTGCTGGCCGAGGTGGTCGGCAACGGCGTGCTGACCGAGATGATGCGCGAGCTGTCGACGCGCAGCGCGGTCATCACCATGCTGTACCAGTCGCGCCGCGACGCGGCCTGCTCGTCGGACGAGCACCGCGAATTCATCGAGGCCGCCCGTGCCGGCGATGTCGAGCGGGCCGTCACGCTGATGGTGGACCACCTCGGCCACGTGGAAGGTGCGCTGCATTTCGAGGAAACCGCGCCGGTGTCGCGCGGCAAGGACCTGGTGACCGCGCTGCTCGCGTAGGCGTCTGCTTGACGTGAGTCAAAGCGGCCACTGCCGCCCGCGCGCACACTTGACCCCGCCATGAAGACGCGGGGGCGCACTTCATGAGCACTCTGCCTTCCGGCACCTCATCGTCGGAAGGCTGCCCGCACGCTGCAACGGTGTGCGGGCTTTCTTTTTTCTGAGGACTGGGTTTTGCGCTGCGGAATGGCGCCCTGTCCCGCCGCTTGGCCGCGACGCAGTCCCGCACCCGTTTTTTCCTTTCCCGCCAGCTAGTTGCAGCGCCTGGAAGGCATTCCCGGCGCCGCCATTGTTGCGTCCGCGGTGGCCGGCATTGCCGGCAATACGCGAGATCGAATCCCGGCTTCGGGTTAGGATGCCGGAGGCCCGAGCCAGAGGCCGGCGCCGCCCCCCGCAGGATCCGGGGCGGACGCACACCAGAACAGAAACATGGAGACCGTCATGCGCCATCGCGCGATACCTGCGCTGCAGCCACGCCGCCGGCGCTAGCTCTCCCCTGCATTTCGCAACGCCACGGTCCTGCCTGACGCCGGATCGCGGCCCGCATCGCCTGACCATCGATCGAGAGGACTTCCCATGCCCAGTGCCTTCCGCCCCGACGCCTTTGCCGGCAAGACCGTATTCGTCGCCGGCGCCTCCTCCGGCATCAACCTCGGCATCGCGCACGGCTTCGCGCGCGCCGGGGCGAAGCTGGCGCTGATCAGCCGCACCGCCGAGCGCATCCAGGCCGCCGCCGACACCATCACCGCGGCCGGCGGCACCGCCATCGGCATGGCCGCCGACGTGCGCGACTATGCCGCCGTGGAAGCGGCCTTCGCGCGCGCCCAGGACGAACTGGGGCCGATCGACGTGGTGATCTCCGGCGCCGCGGGCAACTTCCTCGCGCCCGTGGTCGGCATGTCCGCCAATGCCTTCAAGACTGTGGTCGATATCGACCTGCTCGGCACCTTCAACGTGTTCCGCGCCAGCTTCGACCACCTGGCCAAGCCGGGTGCGTCGCTGATCGCGATCACCGCGCCGCAGGCGGTCAACGCCATGATGTTCCAGGCCCATGCCTGCGCCGCCAAGGCCGGCATCAACATGCTGATCAAGTGCCTGGCGATGGAATGGGGCCCGGCCGGCGTGCGCGTGAACGGCATCTCGCCCGGCCCGATCGCCGACACCGAAGGCATGGCCCGGCTGGCGCCCACGGCCGAGATGGAGGCGCGCTACAAGGCCCGCCTGGCGCTGCGCGACTACGGCACCAAGGACGATATCGCCGATGCCGCGATGTACCTGAGCAGCGACAACGCGCACTACGTCACCGGCACCATCCTCGACTGCGACGGCGGCAGCAAGCTGGGCGACGCCTCCGCCGACGCGCTGAAGAAGCCGCAGTAAGTTTCCGCACCCGCACCGAACCACGACCAAGCAACAAGGAGAACCACCCATGACGGCATCCGTCCTCTATCAAGCCAGCGAAAGCGTGGCCACGCTGACCCTGAACCGCCCGGACGTGCTCAACGCGATGAACGGCGACCTGATGCGCGAGCTGCGCGAGGGCGTTGAGCGCGCCGCCGGCGACGCCGGCGTGCGCGCCGTGCTGATCACCGGCGCGGGCCGCGGCTTCTGCGCCGGCGCCGACCTGGCCGCGCGCGGCAAGGATGGCATCTCCGATTCCGGCACGCTGCTGCGCGAGCGTTACCACCCGATCATCATGGCGCTGCGCCAGATGCCCAAGCCGGTCGTCACCGCTGTCAACGGCGTGGCCGCCGGTGCCGGCATGAGCCTGGCGCTGGCGGGCGACGTGGTGCTGGCGGCCCGCTCGGCCAGCTTCCTGCAGGCATTCTCCAAGATCGGCCTGGTCCCGGACGCCGGCAGCACCTACTTCGTGCCGCGCTATGCCGGCGAGATGCGCGCCCGCGCACTGGCCATCCTGGCCGAGAAGATCGATGCCGAGGAAGCACAGCGCATCGGCCTGGTGTGGAAGGTCCACGCCGACGACGCGCTGCAGGACGAGGCCGGCAAGCTGGCCCGCCACCTGGCCACCATGCCGACCATGGCCTACGGCATGATCAAGGAAGCCCTGAACCAGAGCTTCGACAACGACCTGGCCGCGCAGCTCGAAGTGGAAGCCACGCTGCAGTCGCGCGCCAGCCGCAGCGATGACTGCAAGGAAGGCGTAGCCGCCTTCATGGAGAAGCGCAAGCCGCAGTTCAAGGGCCGTTGAGAACCCGCATCACAAGGAGCCAGCGCATGAGCGCCAGCAGCAACGAACGTATCCTCGTCACCATCGAAGACGGCGTCGCCGACGTCCGCCTGAACCGCCCCGACAAGATGAACGCGCTCGACCAGGCCATGTTCGACGCACTGATCGAGACCGGCGAGCAACTGGCGCGCATGCCCGACCTGCGCGCCGTGGTCCTGTCAGGCGAGGGCCGCGCCTTCTGCGCGGGGCTGGACATGGGCCGCATGGCGGGCATGTTGTCGGACGGTGGCGGCGAATCCCACAACGACAGCATCGGCGCGGGCCGCCTCGGCAAGCGTACCAACGGCATGTCCAATCGCCCGCAGTACGCGTGCATGGTCTGGCGCGAACTGCCGGTGCCGGTCTTCGCCGCGGTCCACGGCGTGGCTTTCGGCGGCGGGCTGCAGGTGGCGCTGGGCGCTGACGTACGCTACGTCGCGCCCGATACCAGGCTGTCGGTCATGGAAATGAAGTGGGGGCTGGTGCCCGACATGGCCGGCATGGTGCTCACGCGCGGCCTGGTGCGCCCCGACGTGCTGCGCGAGCTGATCTACAGCGCGCGCGTGCTGAGCGGCACCGAAGCCTGCGAACTGGGCCTGGGCACCTACCTCGCCGACGACCCGCGCGCCGCGGCGCTGGAAGCCGCGCGCCAGGTGGCACAGAAGAACCCGGATGCGATCCGCGCAGCCAAGCGCCTGATGGCGGTGGTGGAGCGCGGCGACAATGCCCTCATCCTGCAGGCCGAGTCCGACGAGCAGGACCGGCTGGTCGGCTCGCCCAACCAGCGCGAGGCAGTGCTGGCCAATATGCAGAAGCGCGCGCCGCGCTTCGAGCCGGCGGGCTGAAGCAAGCCGCTCAGTGGTGGTGCGCGGCTCGCCGGCGGCGCCACCACAACGCATAGACCACCACATTGACCACCAGCACCACCGCGCCGAGCCACAGCTGCACCGCGGGCGTGAGCCCGGCCGGATAGATCAGCGGCAACAGGTAGCGCTCGACAAAACCGCCGCTGTAGCCCGCCTGTCCCGCGGCCCGGCGCAGCATGTTTTCCAGCGGCGTCAGCGGGCAGATCCAGCCGGACCATTCGATCAGCACGCCCCACACCGCCGCCGGCAGGTGCAGCCATGCGACACGCGGCCAGCGCAACACCAGCAGGCCGCCCGCCACCACGAACAGGATAAACAGCCCGTGCACGATGACCACCAGGTCGGCCAGCCAGGCTGTGATCGGCATCGCGCTCGGCGGCGGCCTCAGTTGCCGCCCGCCGTGTCCATCCAGTAGCCCGGGCGCGCGAACTGCGCCTTCAGGTGCTCGATGAAGAAACGGATCTTGGCCGGCACCGGGCGCTGCTGCGGGTACACGGCAAGGATGTCGTAGGCCGGCAGCGCGTATTCGTCCAGCACCGTGATCAGCTCGCCGCTCTCCAGCTGCGGCAGGATCTCCCAGGTCGAGCGCCAGCCCAGGCCCAGGCCCTCGCCGGTCCAGCGGTGCAGCAGCTCGCCGTCGTTGCAGTCCAGGTTGCCGTTGACGCGCACGGTCACGGTCTTGCCGTTCTGGCTGAAATACCAGCCGCGCTGCTGGCCGCCCTGCAGGTTGAACGCCAGGCAGTTGTGCTGGGCCAGGTCGTCCAGCGTCTGCGGCACGCCGTACCTGGCGAAGTACGCCGGCGTGCCGCACACCACGCGCTTGTTCGAGGCCAGCTTGATCGCGACAAAGTTCGGGTCGATGGCGCCGCCGATACGGATGCCGACGTCATAGCCTTCGCGCACCAGGTCGACCACGCGGTCGGTCAGGTTGAATGAGATCTGCACTTCCGGGTTGGCCGAGAGGAACGCCGGTGCGTGCGGTGCCACGTGTTTGCGCCCGAACGCCGCCGGTGCCGAAACGATCAGGTGGCCGGTGGCCTTGTGCTTGCCTTCGGCGATCAGCATCTCGGCGCGGTCCAGGTCGGCCAGCGCCTTCTTGCACTGCTCCATGAACACCGCGCCCTGCTCGGTCACGGCGATGCGGCGCGTGGACCGGTGCAGCAGCTTGACGCCGATGCGGGCTTCCAGCGCGTTGATGCGGCGGCCGATCATCACCGGCGTCACGTTCTGCGTGAGCGCCGCGGCCGCCATGCTGCCGTGCTCCACCACGGCGATAAAGGCTTCGATTTGCTTGAGTTTGTCCATCGGATATTCGTCTCCCGGGCGCCATTGTGCGGCATCCCCGGGGATGTGGCATCCCTGCGCGGCTGATGGGCAGGATCGCGGCATCCGCATACGGCTGTGTCAGGGCCGCTGCCAGGGGCAGGTCGCGTCACCCGCAGCCGGTGCGGAATCAGGCGGCCGGAGCCGCGCGCGCCCTGACCTGCGCGTTCATCTCGGCCGCTTCGCCCAGCACATGGGCCAGCCGCCGCAGCGGCCGGCTGCATTGCACGTGCAGGTACAGGTAGCAGGCCGCGCCGGTCACCACCATCACGCCGTAGAGCCACAGCAGCGTCCCGGCCATGGCCTGCTGGCGCGGCAGTGCCGCCACCACGGCCGCGGCCGGCGCCAGTGCCAGCAGCCCTGCCAGGGTGCGCGCAGCACCTTCCCACAAGCGCAGTTGCAACACCACGCGCCGCTGGCGCGCCTGCAGCTGCGGCGGCGGGATGCGCGCCAGCCGGCGCAGCAGCGCATCCTCGGCTGCGCTGTGGCGGTCCATCTCGGCGGCCTGCCAGCGCAGCGGATGGCGCAGCCTGGCCAGCACGGTGCCGGCGCGCGTGAGTCCGGCGCCGACATAGCAGGCGGCCGACAGGGCCAGCAGCACCTCGAAGGTCCGCAGCGACCACGGCGGCACCGGGTGCTTGAGCCACAGCCGCCAGACGGCCAGGGCCACGCCGCTCAGGATGGTCGCGGCCAGCGCCGCGATAAAGCCCACCCACAGCACGCGCCCGAGGCGGCCGCCCGGCATCGGAGGGTCGGCGGCCGGCCCGGGCGGGACGGCGGCAAGCGCTTCAAGCAGTTCGTAGGTAGACGGCAGCCTGGAATACATGGTCGGCCCGGATGGCGAAGAATCCCGTCATTTTGCCGCACTGCGCTGCGGCGGCCGGCCGGCGCGGGCGCGTACCCACCGCTGCACTGCGTGCCCGCACCGTCACACCACATATCCAATTGCGTACCCCGGCGTACCCCCGCCGACCGTCCGATCTGGCTTCCAAGGCGATATTGCGTACCCCAGGTATCGAATCAACTGATCTCCCTTCTGTTTATCCCACCCCGCCTGCGGGAATAGGATCGACTCCAACGGAATTCACACCATCACTGGAGACAAGATCATGGCAAAGATGAGAGCAATCGACGCGGCAATCGCCGTGCTGGAGAAGGAAGGCGTGACCACGGCATTCGGCGTGCCGGGCGCGGCGATCAACCCGTTCTACTCGGCAATGCGCAAGTCGGGCAACATCAACCACGTGCTGGCCCGCCACGTCGAGGGCGCCTCGCACATGGCCGAAGGCTACACCCGTGCCGAGCCGGGCAACATCGGCGTCTGCGTCGGCACCTCGGGCCCCGCCGGCACCGACATGATCACCGGCCTGTACTCGGCCTGGGCCGATTCGATCCCCATCCTCTGCATTACCGGCCAGGCCCCGCGCGCCCGCCTGTACAAGGAAGACTTCCAGGCCGTCGATATCGAATCGATCGCCAAGCCCGTGACCAAGTGGGCCGTGACCGTGCGCGAGCCGGCCCTGGTGCCGCAAGTGTTCCAGCAAGCCTTCCACATCATGCGTTCGGGCCGCCCGGGTCCGGTGCTGATCGACCTGCCGTTCGACGTGCAGGTGGCCGAGATCGAATTCGATGTCGACACCTACCAGTCGCTGCAGCCGTACAAGCCGGCTGCCTCGCGCGCCCAGATCGAGAAGGCCATCTCGATGCTGAACGCGGCCGAGCGCCCGCTGATCGTGTGCGGCGGTGGCGTGATCAACGCCGACGCGGCGGATCTGCTGGTCGAGTTTGCCGAACTGGTCAACGTGCCGGTGGTGCCGACCCTGATGGGCTGGGGCGTGCTGGCCGACGACCACCCGCTGCAAGCCGGCATGGTCGGCCTGCAGACCTCGCACCGCTACGGCAACGCCACGCTGCTGGCTTCGGACTTCGTGATGGGCATCGGCAACCGCTGGGCCAACCGCCACACCGGCAGCGTCGATGTCTACACCAAGGGCCGCAAGTTCGTGCACGTCGATATCGAGCCCACCCAGATCGGCCGCGTGTTCGGCCCGGACCTGGGCATCGTGTCGGACGCCAAGGCCGCGCTGGAACTGTTCGTTGAAGTTGCCCGCGAAATGAAGATGGCCGGCCGCCTGCCGTGCCGCAAGTCGTGGGTCGCCGACGTGCAGAAGCGCCGCCGCACCATGCAGCGCAAGAGCGATTTCGACAACGTGCCGGTCAAGCCGCAGCGCGTGTACCGCGAGATGAACCAGTACTTCCCGCGCGACGTGCGTTATGTCAGCACCATCGGCCTGTCGCAGATCGCCGCGGCCCAGTTCCTGTCGGTCAACGAGCCGCGCCACTGGATCAACTGCGGCCAGGCCGGCCCGCTGGGCTGGACCATCCCGGCCGCGATCGGCGTGAAGACCGCCTCGCCGGACTCGGATGTGGTGGCGATCTCGGGCGACTACGACTTCCAGTTCATGATCGAAGAACTGGCCGTGGCCGCGCAGTTCAAGGTGCCGTACATCCACGTGGTGGTGAACAACTCCTACCTCGGCCTGATCCGCCAGGCGCAGCGCAACTTCGAGATGGACTACTGCGTGCAGCTGGCCTTCGACAACGTCAACTCGCCAGAACTGAACGGCTACGGCGTGGACCACGTCAAGGTGGTCGAGGGCCTGGGCTGCAAGGCGATCCGCGTGTTCAAGCCGGAAGACATCGCCCCGGCCTTTGCTGAAGCGCGCGACCTGATGGCCGAGTTCTCGGTGCCGGTGGTGGTCGAGGTGATCCTGGAGCGCGTGACCAATATCGCGATGGGCACCGAGATCGACAATGTCAACGAGTTCGAGCCGATCGAAGACCTCGAGGACATCGAGGAAGCGATCCTGAAGGAAGAAGTGGAAACGGCGTAAGCAGCACCATTCCAACATGGAAGCGCGGGCTACGGCCCGCGCAAATCCAGCGCCCCTGCATCACCGGTTCTGCACCGGCAGAACGACAACACAACTAAACCGGAGAGACTCATGACTAAACTTGCGGCCAACCTCACCATGCTGTTCAACGAAGTCGGTTTCCTCGACCGCTTCGAAGCCGCCGCGCGCGCGGGCTTCCGCGGCGTGGAATTCCTCTTCCCCTATGCCTTCCACGCGGACCAGATCGCTGACCGCCTGAACCGCTTCCAGCTGGACCTGGTGCTGCACAACCTGCCCGCCGGCAAGTGGGAAGCGGGCGAGCGCGGCATTGCCTGCCACCCGGACCGCGTCGGCGAGTTCCAGGACGGCGTGGGCGAGGCCATCAAGTACGCCAAGGTGCTGGGCGTGCGCCAGCTGAACTGCCTGGTCGGCATCCAGCCGCAGAACGTCAAGCGCGAGCAGGCCCAGGAAACGCTGGTGGAAAACCTGCGCTTCGCCGCCAGCGCGCTCGCCGCCGAGCATATCGACCTGCTGGTCGAGCCGATCAACACCTTCGACATCCCTGGCTTCTTCCTGTCGCGCACGCAGCAGGCGGTGGACCTGATCAACCAGGTCAATGCGCCCAACCTGTACGTGCAGTACGACATCTACCACATGCAGCGGATGGAAGGCGAGATCGCCAACACCATCAAGGCCAACCTGCCGAAGATCAAGCACGTGCAGCTGGCCGACAACCCCGGCCGCAATGAACCGGGGACCGGCGAGCTGAACTACCGCTTCCTGTTCAAGTTCCTGGACGAGATCGGCTACAACGGCTGGATCGGCTGCGAGTACAAGCCGAAGACCACCACCGAAGCCGGCCTGGGCTGGCGCGCCGAGCACGGCGTGCAGTAACGGGTTACCACCTACGCCAACCAAGACAGACTTAATCTCATTCAAGGAGACATCAACATGGCAAACCAACGCAACGTCGGCTTCATCGGCCTGGGCATCATGGGCGCACCGATGGCGGGCCACCTGCGCGCCGCCGGCCACACGCTGTTCGTGCATGACGTCAACCCGGCCCCGCAAGCGCTGGTCGATGCAGGCGTGACCGTCTGCACCAGCGCCGAGGAAGTCGCCAAGCGTGCCGACATCATCGTCATCATGGTGCCGGACACCCCGCACGTGGAAGCCGTTCTGTTCAGCGAAAAGGGCGTTGCCGCCGCGTTCAAGGCCGCCGGCAAGGAAGCCAGCCACAGCAAGATCGTGGTCGACATGAGCTCGATTTCGCCGATCGCCACCAAGGACTTCGCCGCGCGCATCAACAAGCTGGGCGCCTCGTACCTGGACGCTCCGGTGTCGGGCGGTGAAGTGGGCGCCAAGGCTGCTTCGCTGACGATCATGGTCGGCGGCCCGCAGGAAGCCTATGACCAGGTCAAGCCGCTGTTCGACCTGATGGGCAAGAACGTCACGCTGGTCGGTGGCAACGGTGACGGCCAGACCACCAAGGTGGCCAACCAGATCATCGTCGCGCTGAACATCCAGGCCGTGTCCGAAGCCCTGCTGTTCGCCTCCAAGGCTGGCGCCGATCCGGCCAAGGTGCGTCAGGCGCTGATGGGCGGCTTTGCGGCTTCGCGCATCCTGGAAGTGCACGGCGAGCGCATGGTCAAGCGCACCTTCGACCCGGGTTTCCGCATCGAACTGCACCAGAAGGACCTGAACCTGGCGCTGCAGGGTGCCAAGGCACTGGGCGTGGCACTGCCCAACACCGCCACCGCGCAGGAGCTGTTCAACACCTGCGCCGCCAACGGCCTGGGCAAGCAGGACCATTCGGCCCTGTGCCGCGCGATCGAGATCATGTCTAACCACCAGATCGCCAAGTAAGCAGCAACCACGTCGTCCCCGCCCTGCGGGGACGACTAGCTTTCCCCGTCAGCACCAGGACTTTTCATGCTCGCCACCGAACCTCAAGCCGCCCTGCTCTCGCCCCAGCGCGCCGCAGCGCATCCCGCACAGTCCGACGCGCGCGCGCTGCTGCGCGACCTGTTCGACACCGCGGTCGCTTCCGTCAGCGCCAGCCACTGCCTGCCGCCGCACCTGCCCACGCCGCCCAAGGGCCGCACGGTGGTGATCGGCGCCGGCAAGGCCGCTGCCGCGATGGCGCAGGCGGTCGAGGCGAACTGGCAAGGCGAGCTGTCGGGCCTGGTGGTGACGCGCTACGGCCATGGCGCCGATTGCCAGCGCATTGAAGTGGTCGAAGCCGCGCATCCCGTTCCCGACGAAGCCGGCCAGCGCGCCGCGCAGCGCATGGTGGAACTGGTGCAGGGCCTGACCGCCGACGACCTGGTGCTGTGCCTGATTTCCGGCGGCGGCTCCGCGCTGCTGGCCGCGCCCGCGCCGGGCCTGACGCTGGCCGACAAGCAGGCCGTGAACAAGGCGCTGCTCAAGAGCGGCGCGAGCATCGGCGAAATGAACTGCGTGCGCAAGCACCTGTCCGCGCTCAAGGGCGGACGCCTGGCGCTGCACTGCGCCCCGGCCCGCGTCGAGACCCTGCTGATTTCCGATATCCCCGGCGATGACCCGACCCTGATCGCAAGCGGTCCGACGCTGCCCGATGCGACCACCTGCGCCGACGCGCTGGCCGTCATCGCCAAGTACGGCATTGAAGTCCCCGCCAACGTGCGCGCCCACCTGGAGAGCGGCGCCGGCGAAACGCCCAAGCCCGGCGATGCGCGCTTCGAAGGCCACCGCAACGTAACGCTGGCCACCGCGCAGCAATCGCTGGAAGCCGCGGCCGCGCGTGCGCGTGAACTGGGTTACGAGGCCCACATCCTGTCCGACTGCATCGAAGGCGAAGCGCGCGAAGTGGCCGAAGTGCACGCCGCCATCGCGCGCCAGGTGGCGCAGCGCGGCCAGCCCTTCAGCAAGCCCTGCGTGATCCTGTCCGGCGGCGAGACCACCGTAACCGTGCGCGGCAAGGGCCGCGGCGGGCGCAATGCCGAGTTCCTGCTGGCGCTGGCGGTGGCGCTCGACGGCCTGGCCGGCGTGCACGCGATTGCCGGCGACACCGACGGCATCGACGGCTCCGAGGACAACGCCGGCGCGCTGCTCTCGCCCGACACCCTGACCCGCGCCGCCGCGCGCGGGCTGTCGGCGCGCGCGCACCTGGACAACAACGACGGCTACGGCTTCTTTGCCGGCGTGGGCGACCTGATCGTCACCGGCCCGACCCGCACCAACGTCAATGACTTCCGCGCCATCCTGATTGTGTAGGCCGGCAGTCGTCAGCGCAGCATCGCCGTACCGAAGCAGTCGTTCACCTGAACAGCATTACCCGGCGCGCCACGTGGCGCGCCGTCCGAGAATGGAAGAGGAGACATCATGAGACGCCAGCGCAAAGCGAAGATCGTTGCCACGCTTGGACCCGCAAGCACCGACATCGCGGTGATCCGCGAACTGTTCGAGGCGGGCGCCGACGTGTTCCGGCTGAACTTCAGCCACGGCACGCACGAAGACCACCGCGCGCGCTACGACGCCGTGCGCAAGATCGAGGCCGAAACCGGCCGCCCGATCGCGATCCTGGCCGACCTGCAGGGCCCGAAGCTGCGCATCGGCACCTTCGCCGCCGGCAAGGTCGCGGTGCGCGCGGGCGATGTGTTCGTGCTCGACAGCGATCCCACCCCGGGCGACGGCACCCGCGTCTACCTGCCGCACCCCGAACTGTTCGCCGCCGCGCAGCCGGGCCAGTCGCTGCTGATCGACGACGGCAAGGTACGCCTGTCGATCGAGGCGGTGACCACCGGCACCATCACCACGCGCGTGGTCAACAACGGCACGCTGTCCGACCGCAAGGGCGTGAACGTGCCCGACGCCGTGATCCCCATCCCCGCGCTGACCGAGAAGGACCGCAAGGACCTGGACTTCGCGCTGTCGCTGGGCGCTGACTGGATCGGCCTGTCGTTCGTGCAGCGCCCGTCCGACATCGTCGAAGCGCGCGAGATCGTCGGTACCCGTGCCGGCATCCTGTCCAAGATCGAGAAGCCGGCCGCGCTGCAGCAGCTCGAAGAGATCGTGCGCGTGTCCGATTCCGTGATGGTGGCGCGCGGCGACCTCGGCGTGGAACTGCCGCCCGAGCGCGTGCCCGGCGTGCAGAAGCGCATCCTGCGCGTGTGCCGCCAGCTGGGCAAGCCGGTGGTGATCGCCACGCAGATGCTGGAATCGATGATCGACTCGCCGGTGCCGACCCGCGCCGAAGCGTCGGACGTGGCCAGCGCCATCTATGAAGGCGCCGACGCGGTGATGCTGTCGGCCGAGTCGGCCAACGGCCGCTACCCGGTGCCGGCGGTGTCGATGATGAACCGCATCGTCACCGAGGTCGAACGCGACCCGCTGTACCGCAACCTGCTCGACGCCCAGCACGAGACCCCGCTGAACACGCGCCAGGATGCGATCTGCGCGGCGCTGCGCGAAGTCACGCAGATCATTGGCGCCGTCGCGACCGTGACCTACACGTCCTCGGGAGCCACCGCGCTGCGCGCCGCGCGCGAGCGGCCGTGCGCGCCGATCGTCAGCATCACGCCGAACCTGGAAATCGCGCGCCGCCTGGCCATTGCCTGGGGCGTCCACTCCACCGTGAGCCCGGATGTGCAGAGCGTGGATGAAATGGTCGAAGCCGCCACACGCGCGGCGGTGGCCGAAGGTTATGCCGTGCCGGGCGACCAGATCACCATCGCCGCGGGAATGCCGTTCGGGCAAGGCGGGACCACCAACCTGCTGCGCGTGGCTGAAGTTGGCGCCAGCGCGGTGGCAACCGCACCGGCTGCGCGCGAGGCTGCCTTGGCCTGACCGCGCTGCTTGCGTTCCCGTCCCGGAACGCGCGTCATGACGGAACCGGGTGCAAACCCGGTTTCTTTGTTTTGCCGCACACCGCCTGCGTTGCCCGTCTCCAGGGCGAGTGGGTGGTGTTTTTTTATTTGGGCCTGGTGTCCGGCACCGAAAACAGCAGCTGACACCGGATTGCTATACTGCTTGGCATCCTCCCACCCCGCAATTCCCCCTCCCCCCGGAGCCCCCCATGCGCCTAGATGACGAAGCCGAAAGCCAGCACGTTGAAGACCGCCGCGGCGGATTCGGCGGTGTCGGCGGCAAGACCATCGGCATCGGCACGGTCATCGTCGCGCTGGCGGCGTCCTATTTCTTCGGCATCGACCCGATGCTGATCATGCAGGGCGCCTCGGTGCTGCAGGGCTCCGGCCCGCAGCAGCAACAGCAGCAGGCGAACCGCCCGCCGGCGACGGATCAGATGACGGTGTTCACGCGCAAGGTGCTGGGCAATACCGAGCGCACCTGGCAACACATCTTTGAAACCCAGCTGAACCGCCGCTATGCGCCCCCCACGCTGGTGCTGTTCTCGGGCGCCACGCCCACGGCGTGCGGCACCGGCCAGTCGGCGATGGGCCCGTTCTACTGCCCCGGCGACCAGAAGGTCTATATCGACCTGGCCTTCTATGACGAGCTGCGCCAGCGCTTCGGCGCCAGCGGCGACTTTGCCCAGGCCTATGTGATCGCGCACGAGATCGGCCACCATGTGCAGAACCTGCTGGGCGTATCGGACAAGGTCGACGGCGCGCGCCGCCGCATGGGCGAGGCGCAGGCCAACCAGCTCTCGGTGCGCATGGAACTGCAGGCCGACTGCCTGGCGGGTGTCTGGGCCGCCACCGCACAGCGCGCCAACCAGCAGCTGCTGGAGCCCGGCGATATCGAAGAAGGCCTGAAGGCCGCCGCCGCGATCGGCGACGACCGGCTGCAGCGCCAGTCGCAGGGCTATGTCGTGCCGGAGGCCTTTACCCACGGCTCCAGCGAGCAGCGCGTGCGCTGGCTGCGCCGCGGCATCGAGTCCGGCGATATCCGCAAATGCGATACCTTCGCCTCGCGCGACCTGTAAGCGCAGGCTCCACCCCCGACGTCGGAAGGCTGCCGGCAATGTGATGTTTGCGTTGCCCGGACTTTGTTCCCTGTCTATAATCGCCGGCAAGGCCGCATTGCGACGGCCAGTCGCCGGCGTCGATCCTCACCGATCCTTCCTGCCGCAGCGCCGGGTTCTCCCCTCAGGACCCCTGCAAGCGCCGCGGTGCACGCCGGCCCCGGTCTGCGGGCCACGCGCCCCCCGACCGACAGGCGACCCGACACGCGGCCAGATCTGCACCATCAGCAACATCGGCCCGGCTTTGCCGCGACTCGACGCCTCTTGCCGCTAAGCCTTACGGCGTCTCCACACCCAAGCCGTTCCGTTCCAACCGCACCGGAGCCACGGCCGATCTTCACTTGCCGTGCGCCCGTGCCAGCCCTGACCTGACATGGCGTCGTTTTTCCTGAAGCGCCCGGCGTTTGCCTGGGTGCTGGCCATCCTGACCGTGGTAGCGGGCCTGGTGGCCCTGAACCGCATCCCCATCGCCCAGTACCCGGCGGTGGCGCCGCCCACGGTGATCATCTATGCCGATTACCCGGGTGCGTCCGCGCGCACGGTGGAGGACCGCGTCACGGCGGTGCTGGAGCAGCAGATGCACGGCATCCCCGGCCTGCTCTACCTGGATTCCAGCAGCGAGGGCGGCACCGCCACGGTGACGCTGGGCTTCCGCCAGGGCACCGACCCGCAGCTGGCGCAGGTCAACGTGCGCAACCGCGTGGCGCAGGCCGAGCCCTTGCTGCCCGAGGCGGTGCGCCGCGGCGGCGTCTATGTCGACCAGGCTAGCAGCAGCGCCTTCATGTACGTGTCGCTGGTGTCCGACAGCGGGCAGCTGGACGAGACCGCGCTGGGCGACTTTGCCGCGGGCTCGATGCTGCCGCTGCTGCGCCGCCTGCCCGGCATCGGCAAGGCCGAGCCATACGGCGCCGAGTACGCGCTGCGGATCTGGTTCGATCCCGACAAGCTGCACGCCTTCAACCTGACCACGGCCGAGGTCGAGGCCGCCATCCGCGCGCGCAACGGCAACGTGACCCCCGGCCAGCTGGGCGCCGCGCCGGCAGTGCCGGGCCAGCCGTTCCAGGCGATCGTGCGCCCGCCCGCGCCGATGAGCGATGCGCAGGCGTTCGGGCGCATCGTGGTGCGCGCGGCCACCGACGGCTCGGCCGTGCTGCTGCGCGACGTGGCGCGGGTGGAGCTGGCCGCCAGCGACTACCGCTACGGCTCCACGCTGAACACGCGCAACGCCGCGTCGATCGGGCTGAAGCTGGCCGACGGCGCCAACGTGCTGCAGACCTCGCGCACCGTGCGCGCCGCGCTCGATGCCGCCAGCAAGGGCTTCCCCGGCGACGTGCGCCATGAGATCTCTTACGACGGCGCCAGCTTCGTGCAGGCGTCGATCTCGCGCGTGGTGCTGACGCTGGTCGAAGCCACGGTGCTGGTGTTCCTGATCCTGTACCTGTTTCTGGGCAACCTGCGCGCCACGCTGATCCCGTGCATCGTGGTGCCGGTATCGCTGCTGGGCACGGTCGCGTGCCTGTATGCGCTGGGGCTGTCGCTGAACGTGATCACGCTGTTCGGCGGGGTGCTGGCGATCGGCATCCTGGTGGACGACGCCATCGTGGTGGTCGAGAACGTCGAGCGCATCATGCGCACCGACGGCGTGGGCGCGATGCAGGCCGCGGCGCGCTCGATGCGCGAGGTCTCGGGCGCGCTGGTGGCGGTGACGCTGGTGTTGTGCGCGGTGTTCGTGCCGATGGCATTCTTCGGCAGCGCGGTGGGCGTGATCTACCGGCACTTCGCGGTGACGCTGGCGGTATCGATCGCGTTCTCGCTGTTCTTTGCGCTGACGCTGGCGCCGGCCATGTGCGCCAGCCTGCTGCGCCACAGCGCGGCGCCGGCGCGCGGGCCGCTGGCCTGGTTCGATGCGCGCTTTGCCGCCTTCACCGGGCGCTATGCCGGCTGGGTGCAGGCGCTGCAACGCAGGCGGCTGCGCTGGCTGGCGGTCTACCTGGCGTTGACGCTGGCATGCGGCTACGCCTTGTGGAAGATGCCCAGCGGCTTCCTGCCGGAAGAGGATACCGGCGAGATCGTGGTCGATGTCGAGCTGCCCGCCGGCAGCACGCAGGCCGACACGCGCCGGCTGGTGGCCGGGCTGGAACAGTGGATGCGTGACCAGCACTACCCGGTGCATTCGAGCTTTGCCGTGCTGGGCTGGTCCAGCGGCGGCAGCGGCGAGCAGCGCGCCAGCCTGTTTATCGGACTGACCGACTGGAAAGCGCGCGGACGCAAGCACACGGCCCAGGCCGTGCTGGCGCGGCTGTCGGCCGGGCTGGAAACCTGGCCGGGCCGCGGCGCGGCGCAGCTGTTTGCGTACAACAGCTCGGCGCTGCCTGAACTGGGCAGCATCGGCGGCCTGGACATGCGCCTGGTGGCGCGCCAGCCGGTGGGGCGCGAGGCGCTTTTCGCCGCGCGCGACAAGCTGCTTGAGCGCGCCAGGCAGGACCCGGTGCTGGGCGAGGTGCGCGCCACCACCGGCCAGCCGGTGCCCGCGCTGGACCTGAAGATCGACTACCGCAAGGCCGAGGCCTTCGGCGTCGATGCCGATACCGTGCACCACACGCTGTCGGCCACGCTGGGCTCGCGCTATATCGATGAAGTCGCGCGCGAGGGCCGCGTGCGGCGCGTGATCCTGCAGGCCGACGCGCCCTTCCGCATGCGGCCGGACCAGCTCGCGCGCGTGCACGTGCGCAACGCACAGGGCGCGATGGTGTCGCTGGCCGCGTTCGCCTCGCTGGAATGGGGGCGCGGCGAGGTGACGCTGGAGCGCTTCGACGGCTTCAGCTCGGTGCGCATCAATGCCGAGGTCGCGCCGGGCCACACCACCGGCGCGGCCATGACGCGGCTGGCCGAACTGGTGCGCGAGCTGGGGCCGGAATACGACGTGCGCTGGACCGGGCGCGCCTTCGAACAGGAGCAGACCGGCACGCAGGCGCCGTGGCTGTTCGCGCTGTCGCTGCTGTTTATCTTCCTGTGCCTGGTGGCGCTGTATGAAAGCTGGACCCTGCCGCTGGCGGTGATCGCGATCGTGCCAACCGGCCTGATGGGCGCGGCCGCGGCGATCTGGCTGCGCGGCATGCCCAACGACGTCTACTTCAAGGTGGGCGTGGTGGTGATCATGGGGCTGGCGGCCAAGAACGCGATCCTGATCGTCGAATATGCCGAGCAGTTGCGGCGCAGCGGTGCGGGCATGGGCGCGGTGGAGGCTGCAACGCGCGCGGCGCGCCAGCGGCTGCGGCCGGTGGTGATGACCTCGCTGGCCTTTGTGCTGGGCGTGGTGCCGCTGGCGATCAGCACCGGCCCGGGCGCGGGTGCGCAACAGGCGGTCGGCACCGGCGTGCTGGGCGGCATGCTGGGTGCGACGGTGCTGGGTACGCTGGCGGTGCCGCTGCTCTATGCCGCGATCGCGCGCAGGTTGCCGCGCGCGCAGCCGGAACCCGGACACGACGCGACCGCCACGCAGCCGCCTTCGGCATGAGGGGCATGCCTGCGCGCTGACGCGGTCACGAGCCGAGGGAAGAGAAAAGCGCCTGCCTGGCGAAGAGAGAAGGAGGAGGAGGTCAGCCGGGCAGGCGGGAGAGAAAACTTGCGGCCACCGCAGTGGCCGCACGAGGTCTTTGGGAAGACCTGCGAGGATCAGACGCGATAGCCGTACAGCGAACCGTCACCCGTGCGGGAATTGTCGAGCGCACGATCGGCAATATCACCGGTAAAGGTGTGCGCACCTTCGCTGAAGGTATCGAACTTGTCCTTCTTCGAGATCTCGCCGCTGAAGCTATGCGAGCCTTCGGTGAAGCTGTCGAACTTGCCGTCGCGGCGCGAGCCTTCCGAGTACGGGTCGAAGCGGCCGGTGCGGGCTCCGTCCGTGTACGTATCGAACTTGCCTTGCTTGGCGCCGTCCGTATACACGTCGTACTTGCCGGCCTTCAGCGCATCGGCATACACATCAAACTTGCCAACCTTGCTGGCAGCGGGGGCAGCCAACGCCACAGCGGACGCGGCGACCGCCGCGAACACGAGCGCGCCGCCAAGGATACGTCTGGCGATCATTTGGGACTCCTTCAACTGATTTCGTCGTTCTTTCTTTTACGGACCGGGATGAGACTCCGGCCGCTCTGCAATCTATGTTGCGATGCGAGCACGGACTGAAGATTAGTCACAGTCCGCGCAAGCAGAAATACCGCTGCGACGAATGGTGCGTTGCGAGTCGTGAAACGTCTGGCTTGCCGATGAATGGTGTCGATGGATTGCCGGGCACACGCGGCGCGGGACGCGCCTGCGTGGCCCCGGCAGCACGCCTCAGGCCGCTGGGATTTGGCTCGGGATGCGGGTCAAAGCGTGTACTGGCCGCTGGCTTCCGGCTGGAACGCGATCCCGGTGACGCTCACCTGCTGCTCGCGGCCGTCGGGCAGCCGGTAGCTGACGGTCTGGCCGGCGCGCGCGCCCAGCAGCGCCTGGCCCACCGGCGACAGCACCGACAGGCGGCCGGCATCGAAGTCGGCCGCGTCGGGGTACACCAGCGTCCAGTTGCGCGGGGCCTGCTCGCCCGGCAGGTTGCAGACCAGGCGCGTGTTCATGGTGACCACGTCGGTCGGGATCTCTTCGGGCGCGACGATGGTGGCGCGCGCCAGCAGGCTGTCGAGCATGTCCTCAAGCTGCGCCGAGCCGGCGCGGCTGGCGATGCGCTCCAGGCGGGTCACGTCGAGTTCGGTCAGGTACAGGGTGGCGGTATTCGTTTTGGTGGCCGTCATGGCGGGTCCTCCGGCAGTCAGGTGGTTGGCGCGGCCCGGCCAGCATGGCAGGCGGCGGCGGTCGGGTCTTGCAGGTTGGCGTGCCGCGCAGCAGCGCGGACATCAAGGGATCGGCGAAAGCCTTGCGGCAATTGCCGGCAACAACGGAAACGCTGGCTCGGGCCCGGTTCGGCCCGGGCCCCGCTTATGGGAGACGAATCAGGCTGGGAACCGGGCGGAATCAGGCGGTGCGCTGATCCGGCGGGGAGAGACCGCGCGCATGGCGCGCTGGGGCAGGATGTTGGCCGTGGCGATCGCGCATGCGTGCGCGCGGCCGGTCCGCATCAGGCGGACAGGCGCATCGGGCATCGGCGTCAGGCGATCAGTCATGGTCATGCAGAAGGTTGGATAAGGGGCAGCGGATGGTTCCCTGAACAGGCGAGCCGCGTAAGTCGTTGCTCACTACATCGCTCACTGGCTGCGCTGCCCCGAACCCGTGCACCGCAGTGGTGCGATCACGGGAACAGCCATCGTAGCACAGCGATGCGCCTGCGCGCGTCACCCGTTGGCAGCAGGCCCGGCCTCGTGCGCGCCCGCATGGCATTCGCAGGCCGCGCCGGCGGCGGCCTGCTGCAGGTTCTGCAGGATGCCGCATTCACTGGCGGGCTGGTGGTGGTGGCAGGTCTCGCGCAGCGCGCGCAACTGCCCTTCCAGCGCCTCCAGCGCCACCCGCTGCGCATGGATCTGCGCGATCTGGCGGTCCAGCAGCGTATTGATGTCGTCGCAGTCCTGCGACGGATTGCGCTCGAACTCGCGCAGCCGCCGCACATCCGACAGGCCCATGCCGAGCGAGCGGCAGTGGCGCACGAAATTCAGCTGGACCAAGTGGCCGTCGTCATAGCGGCGATAGCCGTTGGCCTCGCGCCGGGGCGCGTCGAGCAGCCCTTCGCGCTCGTAGTAGCGGATGGTTTCGACGTCGCAGCCGCTGGTACGGGAGAGTTCGCCAATGCGCATGGTTTGTGATCCTGGGCAGCAAATCCCTGTAACCACTACAGGGTTAGCCCTAGTGTAGGACAGTCTGGCAACGCTTGCACCCAGCATGCTGGCGCACGTTTGCGGCAGGTGGGGAGCCCCACAGGCAATCCGTTGCACATGGTGTGCTATGCCTCACGCGGGGCGCCGGCGCCATCCCGCATCCTGTAGAATTCCTTGAACGTTTACTGACATACTGTCCTCGCGTGCGCTCAATCCGGCTCCTCCTGCTGGTCATGATGCTGGCCTTCCTGCCCCTGCCGGGCTGGACGGCTACGGTCGCGCACGACGTGGCGTCCGCCGCCGATACGCCGGCCGAGCCAACCATCGCCGATGCCGGCAGCCCAGATGCCGCCGCGGGCCAGCCATCACCGTCGTCCGAAACCGCCGAGCCGCAGCTGCAGCCCGGTGCCGATCTCGCCGAGCAGCTCCTGCCGGCGGCTCCATTGCGTCTAGCGGCCTCGTCCGGTCGCGCCGGGCCGCCGCGCTATGCCGGCGCCCCGCTGCCCGACCCGGACCTGCCGCTGCAGCCGCGTCCGCCGCGCGCCTGATGCCCCCGGCGCGGCCTTGCCCGCGCTCGCCCGTTCTTGTGTGCCGTGCCCCACGAGCGGCGCGCGCCTGCGGCTCGTCCGCGTTTTTCCGTCGTACTGCTCCACCACATACTCATGAAACGCGTATTACTTTTCCTGGCGACCAACCTCGCCGTCATGCTCGTCCTCAGCTTCACCGCCAGCGTGCTGGGCGTGAATCGCTACCTGACCGCCAACGGCCTGAACCTGGGCACCCTGCTCGCGTTCGCCGCGCTGATGGGCTTCGGCGGCGCCTTTATCTCGCTGCTGATGTCCAAGACCATCGCCAAGTGGTCCACCGGCGCGCAGGTCATTACCCACCCCAGCACCAGCACCGAGCTGTGGCTGGTGCAGACCGTCGAGAAGCTGGCGCAGCGCTCCGGCCTGCCCATGCCTGAAGTGGCCATCTACGACGGCGAACCCAACGCCTTCGCCACCGGCGCGACCAAGAACAGCTCGTTGGTGGCGGTGTCCACCGGCCTGCTGCAGTCGATGTCGCACGACGAAGTCGAAGCGGTGCTGGCGCACGAGGTGGCGCACGTGGCCAATGGCGACATGGTGACGCTGACGCTGATCCAGGGCGTGGTCAACACGTTCGTGATCTTCCTGGCGCGCGTGGTCGGCTACTTCGTCGACTCGATGTTGCGCAAGAGTGACGAGGAGTCGAGCGGGCCGGGCATCGGCTACATGGTCACGGTGGTCGTCTGCGAAATCGTGTTCGGCATCCTGGCCAGCATCATCGTGGCCTGGTTCTCGCGCCACCGCGAATTCCGCGCCGACGCCGGCGCGGCCGGCCTGATGGGTTCGCCCACGCCGATGGTGTCGGCGCTGCGCCGCCTCGGCGGCCTGGACCCGGACGGCCTGCCGCAGAACATGCAGGCGATGGGCATCGCCGGCGGCAAGTCGTGGCTGGCGCTGTTCTCGAGCCATCCGCCCATTGAGCAGCGCATTGCCGCACTGCAATCCGCGCGCTGAAGCCCGGGGCAAGCAATGCCCCCGGCGCCGCGGCCTGACACTGGCGCGGCGCCGGCTACCTGACAGGGAGTTTTCGATGCGATCGAGCGTGCTGGAACCGACAAGCCCCGTGTGGCGCGACACGCTGGCGCGATGTCGCCATGATTGCTACCACACGCCTGGCTGGCATACTGCCGCCGAGCGCAGCGACCACGGCAGCGCCGCCGCGGTACTGGTGCGTGACGGCGCCCACGAGTTGCTGGTTCCGCTGGTGCGCCGGCCCATTGCCTGCGGCAGCTGGGATGCCACCTCGGCCTATGGCTACGGCGGCCCGGTGTTGAGCACCGATGTCCCGGCCGGCTTTGCCGAGGAGGCACTGGGCGCGGCGCTCGCGTTGCTGCGCGAGTGCGGCTGCGTGTCGTGGTTTATCCGCCTGCACCCACTGCTCAATGCCGACTGGAACAGCCGCCTCGGGCTGGTGGTGGATCAGGGCGAGACGGTATCCGTCGACCTGACCAAGAGTGCCGAGCAGCTATGGCACGAAACGCAGGCGCGCCACAGGCTGGGCATCAACCGCGCCCGGCGCGCGGGCGTGAGCGCACGCCTGGACCGAGATTTCGCCATGCTGCCGCGCTTTATCGCGCTGTACAACGCGACCATGGCGCGCTTGGGCGCGTTGCCCTACTACTTCTTCGACGCGCAGTACTACCGCACCCTGGTGCGCGCGCTGGGCGACGACCTGCTGCTGTTCGTGGCCGAGGAAGACGGCTGCATGATCGGCGCGGCGCTGTTCACCGTGGCCCGGGGGACGGGCATCATGCAATATCACCTGTCCGCCTGGGACTGGGCGTACCGCCACCTCCAGCCGACCAAGACTGTGATCCATGCCGCGCGCGAATGGGGCCGCACCAACGGCCTGCACTACCTGCACCTGGGCGGCGGGCTGGGTTCGGCCAAAGACTCCCTGTATGAGTTCAAGCGCGGCTTTTCGCACGATACGCATGTGTACCGGACCCAGCGCCTGGTGGTGGACCCCGACCGGTACGTGGCGCTGTCCGGCGGCGACAAAGCCACGCTGGATGACCTGGATGGCTTCTTTCCGGCTTACCGGCGCCCGGGCGCGCGCTTCGAGCCGCCGCAGGCGGATGCCGGCGACAACGTGCCGGCGCTCGCGGCATTCAAGACCGGGACCTGAAGCCGGACTGCTGCGGCGCTAGTCGACCACCCGGCCCCGCAGCACCTTGACCTGACTGCGCTGGCTCTTGGATTCCAGCCGGCGCCGGCGCGAGGCCAGCGTCGGCCGCGTGGGCCGGCGCACGCGCGGCGGCGCGGCCACGCTGCGCACCAGTTCGTGCAGCCGCCGCACCGCTTCGTCGCGGTTCTGGTCGAGGCTGCGGAACTGCTGCGCCTTGATCACCACCACGCCGTCGCGCGTGATGCGGTGGTCGTGCAGCGCCAGCAGGCGTTCCTTGTGGTCAGGCGCGAGCGAGGAGGCATGCACGTCATAGCGCAGGTGCACGGCATTGGACACCTTGTTGATGTTCTGGCCGCCCGCACCCTGCGCCCGGATCGCCGTGATCAGGTATTCGTGATGGGGGATGACGAGGTCGTCGGTCATGGTGGGATCATAGCAAGCGCTGGTGGCACTACCGCCACGCATAGCCGATACCGACCCCGTAAGTGACCTGGTTGCGCGTACCGCGCTGGGTCACGATGGGGCTGTCGGCAGCATCGCTGGTCAGGCGCTGGCCGTAGACCATTACCCCCGTAGAGCAACGCCAGCCAGCCGGTGAACTGTTTCAGGCCCCCGCCCGGGCTATAGACAGGCAGGCCGCTCGCCGCCGAATCCGATGGGGTGACGCCGAAATAGGTGCAGTTGAAACTGCCGCTGACCCACGCCGCGCCCAGTCCGACCCCCGCATAGACCCGCGGGTGCAGCGGCACCCACAGCGAACCCGTTGCAGCGATATGCGTGCCGCCGTAGACGATGCCGGCATTGGTCATCACGTTGACGCCGCCGCCCAAGCGCCAGGGGACGCGGCCCTGGTTCAGGTATTCATAGCCGAGGTAGCCGCCGGCCTCGACCGTGGTGTCGATCTCGTGCAGGCGCGAGACCACCGGATCGTCAACGTCGTTGCGGCCCTTGCCGCCGGCAAACTCTGTGGTGGAGCCGATGCCAAGCCCGGCCATATTGGGGAGCGAGCCCGGCAGGCTCAGCGGTGCGGCGGGCACGGAGCTTGGCGCGCCGGCGAGCAACAGTGCCGCCAGCGCGCTGCGCGGCTTTGTCGAAATTGCCATGGTGGTTTCCGGGAGCGCGGCACACGGCCCGCCGCGCGAGATTGCGTGAATCGAGTGAATCTATCAGCACTGGCGCGCCACACAGCGAGGTGCGTGCAGAAAGTTTTCAGCGCGCGATTTAAGCCGCGCCGCTGTGCTGCCCCGGTGACGTAAATTGCATCCGTGACGGTACTTGCCAGGGCTAGATTATTCCGAACTAAGCAATGGGTAGTCGCCCCGCTTTGTCTTTTGTTTCGGGCGGCGCATGATAAGCCCAGCTTCGCTGATTGCCCTCGCTGTGCGGCACTATCCGTGATTTACGATGCGCAGTGTCCGCGTGCCCGCCGAAGCCTATTGGAACTTCACCATGCGCCCCAGCCTTGCCACTCTGCTCGATCGCCTCTGGGAACAAGCCGTGCGCACGCCGCAGCGCTTTGTCGTGCTGTCGTTTGCAGTTGCCTCGATGTTGCTGGTGATGCTCTCCGTCCATGGCCTCGGGCTGCTGCGCGATCACGAGATCCGGTCGCTGCAGCAGGGCCAGCAACTGCAGGTCGCCGGTATCAGTTCGGTGCTGAATGTCGAAGCCGAGCGGCTGATGAGCGTGCGCAGTTTTGCGCAGCACCTGATCCGCCTGCAGACGGGCCCGCACGCGATCGAGCCTGACCCGCCGCTGAAGGCGGCCTATGAGCACCGTAACGACGACGTCTGGGAACTCCCCGCACCGGAAGGCGATGCGGTCTTGCTCGGCGTCAGCCCCGCCCTGCTGGCGGGCCTGGAAGGCTTCTCCCGCCGCGACGGCGACCTGCTGGCGGGCCTGTACGTGGCCCGTGGCCTCAGCCAGCTCATCAGCGCCGAGCCGGTCAACCCGCTGGTGGCGCGCAAGCTGACGTACGTTTCGAACAATGGCTTCTTCGTCGCCTATCCGCCGGTGCCGCCCGCTGACGCCGCCGCCACGCTGCGGCGCGTCGCCGCCACCGGCTATATCCGCGAGCACCTGCCCGAGGCCAATCCCGACCAGGGCATGCGCTGGAACTTCGGCCCCGTGGCCGACGGCAGCGACGATATGTACTTGTCGCTGAGCGTGCCGGTCTACCTGGACCACCAGTTCCGTGGTGTGGCCATCACCGAGATCTCACAGCACAGCATGGACGCGTACCTGACCCGGACCACACCCGAAGGAGTACAGCGCTTTCTGGTCGATATCGACGGCAACCTGGTCGGTGCCAGCACCCGCGACGTCAGGCGCGGCGAGAAGCTGTCCGCCATCCTGCCTGCCTCCTGGCACGAAGCCACGGCGCGGGAAATGTTCCGGCGCGGTTCGGGCACGCTGCGCGCCGCCGACGGCAGCCGCATCATGTTCCAGCGCATCGGCAGCAGCACCCTGGCGCTGGTCGACTACTTCTCGGCCACCGACCTGCTGCTGCGCACGGCGTCGCACCTGAGCGCCGTGCTGGCCGCCAGCGCGCTGGCGCTGGCGTTGCTGATGTGGGTCACCTTGCAGGGCATCGGCAAGCTGTTCTCGCACTACCAGGCGCGCGGCGAGGCGCTGCGCGAGCTGGCCGAGACCGACGCGCTGACCGGCCTGACCAACCGCCGCGAGTTCGAGGCGCGCTTCGGCATCGAGTACGAGCACTGCCTGCGCGACAAGACGCCGATGTCGATGCTGATGATCGATATCGACCGCTTCAAGCGCATCAACGACAACTGGGGCCACGCCAGCGGCGACCGCGTGCTGCGGAAGCTGGCCGACGTGGTGCGCGCGACCGTGCGCGCCATCGACGTGCCGGCACGCGTCGGCGGCGAGGAATTCGCGCTGCTGCTGCCGCGCACATCGCTGGACGAAGCCACGCAAACCGCCGAGCGCCTGCGCAAGATCCTGGGCCAGACCGTGTGCGAGCCGGCCGCCGATGCCACTGCCAAGGGCAATATCCAGTTCACGGTATCGATCGGCGTGTCCGACATGGGAGTGGACGGCACCGACAACCTCGACACCATGCTGCAGGTGGCGGACCGCCGGCTGTACGCGGCCAAGGCGGCCGGCCGCAACCGGGTGGTCAGCGACGATCGCGTGCCGGAGCCTGCGCCGGGAATCGTCCCGGCTCCCGCCGGCACGAACTGACGGCCGGCGCATGCGCTTGCTTCAGGGCCAGCATCATGGCACGACATATCGGGAGGAAATTTGGCGCGCCCGGCTGGGATCGAACCAGCAACCCCTGCCTTCGGAGGTTTGGTGACGTACTGAAAGCTTTTTAAAATCAATGCCTTGTGCAACTCGCAACGCGCAAAACCAATCGTAATCAAGGCCAGCCCAGTTGGCTCAAGCCCAGTCAAGGTGAAATTTAGCTACAGTTTGCTGTACACCTGCCGATCTAGGGGAAGCACCGAGCACAGGCCGAAAAGAGTATAAAAATGCACTTTTGCATGAAATTTGCTTGAATTTTGTGCTGCAAGGCAATTGCTACCTGCTAGGCCATGCCGGTAGAATTCCGTCGTTTTTGCACAAAGATTGCGAACATTTGTCGTGCTATTGCTGTCTACCCATCAGATGGATTGACTTTCGCGTGTACGGTGCCTAACTTCGCTAGCAAAGAATAATTTTTTGCGCTACAGCATATGTAGGTGTACGCGCCGCAACGAGGGGAAAGTATGGACTTCAACATGGGTGTGCTCTGGCAGTCGGTAGGTGGACCAATGGCCGCGCCTCGGGACATTGTGGGCAACTTGACCCAGCAAAGGCTGGTGAAGGATGAGGTCGCATTTTCGGCAGCTCTCGACCCTGTGAGCGAGATCCTCAAGGCAAGCCTCGGTATTCTTACGATGTCTCGTGAACAACAACACGCGGTCACGGAGAACCACCGAGAAGATGCCGGACACATTTCCCAGGACTAAAGACATCCCGTCACAGTCGCCGCTTTTCTGGGTGACTCACAAGGATCGCTATCTCAGGCAGCTTCTGATCCGTGATATCGAAGAAGCGACTGGCCGCGAGTTGCTGGTGTACTTCACCGATTGCGACCGGTCCACGGCCACCATCGATCCGGCTGACGACACGTACTTGGCGGAACTGCTGAACAACCGTCAAAAGGAACCGGTCGACCTGCTGCTCGAAACGAACGGTGGCTACACGGATGCCACAGAGAAGATCTGCGCACTGCTTCGGAAAACTGCGCCGGATCTCAGAGTCATCGTTCCACGTCGTGCGAAGAGTAATGGAACTGTAATTGCCCTTTGCGGAAAATCGGTAGTGATGAGCAGCACCTCGGAGCTTGGGCCTATCGATCCGTTGGTGGGGGGCATTCCGGTCGACTTCATCCTCAAGTCCCCACCGCAGACGATCAATCCCATCCAATTGCAGGTAGCACTTACAGCACTTGCTCAAACGAAGAAGCTAGCGAAGCAGTTGCTGTCCACGGGAATGATGTCGGCCAAGCCTAACGAGATTGACCACACGATCGCGAAGCTCGCATCACGGGATCATTTCCATAGTCACGGCTCGGTCTTAGACTGTTCCGAAGCCGTGCAGCTCGGTCTCAACGTCGAAGAACTCGACGCCAAGTCAGAGCTTTGGCGCCAAATTTGGCTTCTGCGCACGATGTACTCGTATGACTGCGGTCGGAACGGCCACGCGAAGTTGTTCGAATCGAATCGGCTTAGCACGGCCGTCACTGTCACTCCGCAGGCTCCCGCGCCCGCGGCATAGCTGAGACCTGCCTGGTGGCAAGAGAATGGGGGGCAATTTCTGCCCCCCTTTTTCATTTCTTCCCGCCTTCCACCGGACGAGTCCCGCACGCAGGCTTTTCCGCGCCGTAGTCTTTGCCTAACCGTTGCGGCGGCGTGCCTCGCGTTTCAGCGCCCACGGATCCTGCGCGGCTAACGATAGATGCGGTTATATGTGTCGCGGGCAAACGTAATGATTGCCATGTTAGTTTCCCGAACGCTCTCGCGTATTTCATTTGAGTCGAGCGCCATCACATTCTTCAAGTGCCTTTGCACTTCCGGGTTGTCCCAATTCCACATTGCCGATCCAAGAACTCCCGCAAAAGCTTCGAGTCTGTCGACTTGCCCCGAGAGCACTGCGACCGCGTTCTGACATGTCGCATAGGCGTCGAACTTGAATACCTGGCCCTTTGCTGCCAGCGATCTGAGCTTTGTTCCTGCGGGACGGACGGCCTCCAACGCATCGAGCAGGCGCTTCGCCTCCTGATCCCCATCCTTCTTGATGTAAGCAATTGCACCTTTGACGGCTTTGTCATCGTCGTCACCGCTTTCCCACGGCTGCACGTGGCTCGCCATGCCGATCTTCGACATCTCCAATATCGCTATCGACCGAGGCATTTCTGCGATGTAAGCGTGCGTTGCATCAACTAACGCATCGAGAAACTCGGCCTCTCTTTTGGCTTTGTCCTGCCGCTGCCAGTTTCGGAGGGCGGAGAAGGCAATTGCCGCTGTCGCCACGGGAGCGAGGGCCTTTATAAGCTCAAGCCAGCTGATGCTCGTTATCACGTCAAAAGACCAAACCAGGATGTCACACATTGTTCGAGAGAGAGGTTGGCATCACAGGGATACAGTGTACCGGGTGCGGTTGCCTGCCTTCTTGTCTAGTCAGCCGTTCCGCCGACGCCTGACCTCACGTTTCAGCGCCCACAGGTCCTGCCTGGCCCGCTTGCTCGACCACTCATCTTCTGCCTGGCGCCGGCGCTCTTCCTCTAGGCACGGTTCCCCCTTCAATTCGCGGCGCAGCGCGCCAATCACGATATCCAGCGCCGTGGCCGTCGACGTGCCGGCGGACGCTGGGAAGCACGACAGCAGTAGGTCTGCGCGCCGGACGATGCTGTGAAGCCGCGCTATTTCCCAGAGCAGCGCGCGCACCTCAGGCGACCGGTTACGCCGATACAGCGCCCGCAGCTCGATGGCCGACAATGGCGCGGGGTAGCGCGGATCGTCGCGCTGGCCAGCAAGGTAATCAGCTACCGCCAGTCCCTGTGACGACGTGGTGTGTGTGCTTCCGGTTGCTCATGCGCGTTTTAACCAACCACTGTATATATATACAGTACAAAACAGGGGTTCGGCTAAAGTCGGTGGGGGGTCGGGAAAAAGGTAACTTTGGTAACCCGTGAACGAGAATCGACCGGAAAGCCTTGTCAGGTAAGGATTTGCGGGTTTCAGGGAAAAGGTAACATTGGGGTAACTTTAGGGTAACCAGATTACCTTTAGTCTTGGTAACTTCTACGGTTCATCATCCCTAATAAAATCAATCACTTACGAACAGGTTACCTTTTGTGTTACCTCAGATTACCTTTTGTAGGTAACCTGCTGCATCCTTATAAATCAATGAGTTAGCATTGATTTTCGGGGCAGGTTACCGAGGTTACCTTTTTCCTGACACGCCTCCGCTCCATAGCTTTCGCCGGTCCTGTAACAGGCCTGGTCAGCAGAGGCCGTCACCTGCGTGGTACCTCCTGTGTAAGACACTGCGCGAGGTGCGTAAATCTGCGTAAGTGCATGCACGGCGTAGATCACCCACGGCCCCAGTGCTGGCGCGACCGGCGAGTGGTTGCGTCGGTGCATAAAAACCACTCGATGAAGCGTCCGGGTGAGGCGGGGTCTCAACCGCGCGCCGAGGGTCCAAGGTCGGGGTTGGCAGGAAAATTCGGCGCCCGGCCCTCGGCGCCGATGCCGCTGGCAGGCGCGAGGCGGCCCATGGCGCCCCGCAAGCGCGCGCGGTGATGCGGAAGGTGACCTAGGAGGCGGAAGGGAATAGAGGCGCTAGGCGCGCCTCTATGGGGATGCTGGCACATCAACCGGCGGCCAGGTAAAGGGAGTGATACCAGTCGAGTTACTGGGGCGCGATGCCCAACACGGCCGCAATCTTTTCACGGGTGGACCTGTCAGAAGCCTGATTCGGTCTTTGGATCCGCCGCAAGGCCGGCATCTTTTCGCGCGTCTTGCAGTAACTGTCGCCCCATTGCAATCTGGTCGGACGCACCAAGTGTGGCGATTCCGGGAAATGCGAGCTTGGCGATATCGAGTTTTGATTGCGCCACAGGATCATCTTCGCTGACCTTCTCCGGGAAGACGGCGATAAACCATGCCTGAAAGACCTGCGCCTCTACGGGACCGCCCTGCCGAAGCCTGATGTAATCCTCCACCGCCAGAAACAGGATTGATGCGACGTCAGATTCGCGCAGTTCGACCGAGCTATCAGGGTTCGGATCTTGCTCGGCGTGCTTGAAGAAGTTCCGACACGGCTCGTTGATGTAGTACTTGAGCGTGTGCCCGGCCGGTAGATTTTCGCGCGTCTGCTTGGAGAAGCTCTCCACGCTGGCCCTCGTGCAGAGCACGTCGATAACCTCCCATGCGTTCGATGCCAGCGAGTACACGGAAACGGGGTCGCCGGCATCGAAGAACAGACGAATGGCAGTAATGAGTTGCCGCTTAGCAGCGTCGATTTTTGTCACGAGCATGTTCGTCTACCCGTCCACGTGAACTCGGTGGAACAGCTCGGTGATTGCCTTCTTGGCCGCCTCAGGGTCCTTTTCATGCTGGTCCGGGTTAGCGAACTTCAGCATGTAATCGGCCATCATATATGTGATCGCATTTGCCTCGGTACGGACCCACTGCGCGAGGTGAGTCACGTCCGCATAGCTGGACGGGTCGTTGTCGTCGTTCGCCGGCCAGCCGTTGTGAAGATACCAACGGTGCATGAGTTCGTTGCGGCTACCGATTAGGGTGTTTAGCCGGTCCTCCAGATCCGCGGCGATTTGCCCGCGCTGCGAGAGGAGCTTCACCACATTCGCCGTTGCATTCTTATACCGAGCCTCATCGATCATCCCGCTCGTCGCCTGAAGGTATGCGGGGTCGGTAGTCATCTTAAAGCCTTCGTGGATCGACACGAAGGCCACCTCAAACATCTGCATCGCGATCACCGCGCGCCCTATCGCTGCGTATGCCTGATCCATGCCATTCTCCCGGTAGTGAAGCTGCGCGGGAATTGTACCGGCGTACGATGCCGCCCTTGCCCTTCGCGAAACGCTATGCAAGCGCGTTCTCCGCACCCAGCGTATACGGTTCAAACCGAACTACGGTCTGCCCCAACCAGTCGTTGACTTCCATCAGCCGGTCCTGCAGCGGCTTCACCTCGTTGCGCGCAAACACCAGGGCTGCCTTGCCTGCATCACCGAACCCGCCCGTGTTATGGGGAATGATGCCCATCAGCTGCGGCGGCACGCGATGCGCGGCAAGCTGGTCATCGCGGGTCACGTTCTTGATGTTCCAGAACTCGTCCTTAGCCGCGACTTCCGACACTGGGATCAGCTGGATGCCTTCCTTCTTGCCATTGGGCGCGTACATGAACAGGTTGCGGAAATTGCCCGGCCCTTTGCTGTTCTTGAGCGCCTCGCGCAGGTTGTCGACGTCTTCCTGTTTCTGCGCGGCATCTGTCATGTACAGGATGAACCCTGCGTGACTGCCGTTCTTGTAGTAGCGCCTGCGGAACAACGTGGCTGACTCATTCAGCCAGGTCGCATTCAATGCCGACAGGTATTCGGGCAAGCCGTACACCTCCTGGTTGATGTCCGGCTCCATCAGATGAAAGATGCTGCCCGGTTTGAATTCGTGCTTGTCCTGCCAGTTCTGCACGAAGAAATACCGTGCAAGGTCCGTGCCGCGCCGCATGTATTTCGCGAGCGCTGGCTCCAATGCCATCGGCCGACCTAGCGCATTGTCGCGGCGCTCCAGATACCCGTTGCCGAACACGAGAAAGTCCTGCACCCAGCGCGCAAACGCAGTGCGCGACAGCAGCTTGTGCGGGATGAATGTCGAAACGAGGATGTTGCGCTTCACGTAGATGGGCGAGCTGTTATGCACGGCCGCGCGAAACGTACGCGCCAACCCGTCCCACGGCATCGGCGGCTCAAACCATTCGCCCACCCGCTGGCACTCGATGTAGTCGAGCAGCTCGCGACGGTCGAGCACGGCCACCGGATCGCCAAAGCTGAATGCCTCCATAGCAGCCGAAGCCGGCGCGGTCGCGGGCGGCTCGCTGGGCTGCGCCGTGTGCTGATTCACATTCGGCGCGCGGCCTCGTTTCTTACGGGTCATGAAAGCTCCATGATGCTGGTATTGGTGGTGGTAACGCCTTCGAGTGGTTCGTGTGCGATGGCGTGCATGCATGCCCACGCGAGGTCCGCGTGGCTTGTCTCTTCGGATCGGCCGGCCTGGTACGTGACACGGCCGCCAGCTGCGGTGGTGGTCTTCCTGATCGACATGAACGACGCGGCGAAGTCGGTCCAGCCCGCGTCGAACTCCAGCCGCCCCTTGCTGATCACGTCGTGCGCCTTCAGTACGAGGCCGGTCTTCACGTCGACGGAATAGGTGAAGCCCTCGGCATCGGGTCGGAACTTGATCACGAGCTGGTAGACGGCATCGCCAATGCCGGTGCGATCGATGCCGATGTACGCCACGTTGTAGCGCTCGGTCACGCGCTTGATGGCGGTTGCCTGCTCTTCGTAGTCGATGCCACGGAACTGGTGTTTCTCCAGCACGCGGAACTTGCCGCCCGGTAAGAGCGGGGGAGCCACGACCACCAGTGCTGCGCTGTCGCCGCCGCCTCCGTTCGGGTCGTACCCAACCCACACCTCACGATTGCCAAAAGGCCGCGGCGACCAGTGTCGGAAGTCTTCCCACACCTCCCAACTGTCGACCATGCCGCGCATGAGCATGGAGAGCGGGAAGACGGATGCCGTGTCATCGATGAAGCCACACATCAGCAGATTCTCGAAGTCCGCATCGCTGTACTCCAGCCGCAACTGGTCGAGGTCGAACAGGTTGCAGCCACCGGCGATGGCGTCTTCCACCGTGACGATCTGCTTCCACTGACCGTCCGCGCAGCGCCGACCGCGCTGCAGGTTCGCGTGGCTCACATCCACACGGATGTGGTCTTCCTTCTTCCGGCCGCGATTGAACAGCGCGCCAGACCAGAACGGGTACGCCTCGTGGGCGAGGCTCGAAGGCGTCGAGAAATACGTCTGCCGCCACTTCGAGTGGATGGCCATCCCGGAGGCAACCTTGCGCAGCTCTTGGAAGCGCTGAATCCAGAAGTACTCGTCCAGATACAGGTTGCCGTGATAACTCTGCGCGGTACGTGCGTTCGTGCCGAGGAAATACAGCGTCGCCCCGTTGGGCAACACCATCGGATCGCCCTTCAGCTCCACGCCGGCCGCATCCTTCGCGAACTGGATGATGTACTGCTTGAAGACGTGGGCCTGCGCCTTGCTGGCGGATAGGAAAATCTGATTGCGACCCGTGGTCAGCGCATCAATGAAGGCTTCCCGCGCGAAGTACCACGTGGCACCGATCTGGCGGCTCTTCAGGATGTTGCGGATCCGCTCGGTGAGACCCGCTTCGTACCAGGCACGCTGGTAGTCGAACATCGAATCCTTGAACGCGTCGACCATCTGCTCCAGTTCCTCTTCGCTGATCGCGTTGCGCTCGGGCTGGCGCCGTGGCCCCTTGTTCCGATTGGCTACCTTCGGGTTCAGGTCCGCTTCGTTGCCGCTGTCCTCGTAGCGGCGCACGCGTGCCAGGCGTTCGATCTGCCGACCGAGCAGGTCGATCTCCTTGAAGTCCTTCCCCTCCTTGTTCTCCTTGGCAATCAGTTGCGCCATGCGCGTTTCGAGATTCGAACCTACGCGCGTCACGGCGTCGGCCCGGTCCCACTGCTCGCGCTGCTTCCAGCTGTGGATCGTGGACGGCTTCTTGCCGAGCATCTCGGCGATGCGCGCCACGCGATAACCCTGCCAATAGAGCGCGCGCGCAATGCGACGCGGCTCCATCTCGGGGTCCAGCGAAAGCGAGGTGATGGGCGGAAGCGTAGTCATGCCGCAACGCTACCGTCCGCGCGCGCGCGTGCCACGTCGTGCGTGTTGTCACTGCCGCATGCACAACACAATTGCGTTGCCCGCGCGCGGTGGCCCGCCGAACATGGCAGCACGAACACACCACACCGAACCACCACCGAAGAGGAACCCATGGCCGGCAAGAACACGAAGTTTTTCCGCATCGCCACCGAAGGCGCGACCAGCGACGGGCGCGTGATCGATCGTCAAATGATCGTGCAGATGGCCGCCAGCTACGACCCCGCGACGTATGGCGCACGCATCAACATGGAACACATTCGCGGCTACGACCCGACGGGCCTGTTCAAGGCTTACGGCGACGTGATCGCGCTCAAGGCTGAGGAACAGGACGGCAAGATGCGCCTCTTCGCGCAGCTCGATCCCACGGCCGAGCTGGTGGCCTTCAACAAGGCACGGCAGAAGGTGTTCTGCTCGATGGAGGTGAACCCGGACTTTGCCGACACTGGCGAGGCATATCTGACCGGTCTGGCAGTGACCGACAACCCGGCAAGCCTGGGCTGCGAGATGCTGGCCTTCAGCGCCAAAGCCAAGGTCAATCCGCTGGCCGAGCGCAAACAGGATCCGCAGAACCTGTTCACCGAAGCCGTGGAAGTCACGCTCGACTTCAGCGAAGAAAAGCCTGTGGAGAAAGGTAAGGATTCGCCCAGCCTTTCGGCATCCCTCAAGCGCATCTTCTCGCGTCAGGACAAGAGCGACGCCACCAACGAAGCGAAGCACGCTGACACCAACGAAGCGGTGACGGCACTGGCCGCTGAAGTGAAGGGCATCAGCGACAACTTCAGCAAGTTGCTGACGGTCGTTGAGACCGTGGCCGGACAGGTGGACAAGCTGCAGGAGAACCAGACCACTACGAGCAAGGAATTCTCCACGCTCAAGGGCGAGCTGGAGAAGACCGAGACGTTCACGAAGCGGCCGCCTGCCACGGGCGGCAGCGGCGACGCCGCAATCAAGACCGACTGCTGAGCCGGCACCCGGACAGCGACTCCATAACCCATACCCCGGAGCCAACTCTATGCGTAACGATACCCGTCGCCTCTACACGGCGTACGAAGGCGAAATCGCCCAATTGAACGGCGTTGAACGCGTTGACCGCAAGTTCAGCGTGCAGCCGAGCGTCCAGCAGCGATTGGAAACCAAGGTGCAGGAATCCAGCGAGTTCCTGCAGCAGATCAACGTTCATGGCGTGGTCGAACAAGAAGGCGAGAAGATCGGCCTCGGCGTGTCCGGCCCGGTCGCTGGCACCACCGACACAACGGTCAAGGACCGGCAGACCAGCGATATCGCGACGCTGGACGGCCGCAAGTACCGTTGCGAGCAGACCAACTCGGACACGCACATCACCTACCAGCGCCTGGACGCGTGGGCGAAGTTCGCCGACTTCCAGACGCGCATTCGTGACGCCATCCTGCGCCGCCAAGCGCTGGACCGCATCTTGATCGGCTTTAACGGCATCGCCCGCGCCGCGACGTCCGACCGTGCAGCCAATCCGATGCTGCAAGACGTCAACAAGGGCTGGTTGCAACACCTGCGCGAAGAAGCGGCAGAGCGCGTGATGGCTGACGGCAAGGCCGCCGGCAAGATCGTGGTCGGTGGCGATGACACCGACGCCACCCGCGACTACGCGAGCCTCGACGCCCTGGTGTTCGATGTGGTCAACCACCTCATCGCCCCGTGGTACGCGGAAGATCCGGATCTTGTGGTGATCTGCGGCCGCCAGCTCCTGGCCGACAAGTATTTCCCGCTGTTGAACAAGGACCGCGACCCCACCCAGAAGATCGCTGCGGACATGATCATCAGCCAGAAGCGTATCGGCAACCTGCCGGCCGTTCGGGTGCCGTACTTCCCGCCGAATGCGTTGATGGTCACGCGCCTCGACAACCTGTCCATCTACTGGCAGGAGGGTGCACGCCGTCGCACCATCCTCGACAACGCCAAGCGTGACCGCATCGAGAACTACGAGTCGAGCAACGATGCGTACGTGATCGAAGACCTGGCCTGCGCAGCCATGGCCGAAAACATCGTGGTGCAGGAATGACGAGCCCCGCCCGCAAGCACTTCCTGCGCGCGACGGCGGCCTCGGTGGCGGCGGCTTCGGCCGCAGCCAATCCGTTGCGGCATGCCACTGGCCACGAACTGATGCTCGCGCAGCTCGCCGAGCACAAGCGCGCCTTGAAACAGATCCAGTCCATCGAACGCAAGGCCGATGCCAAGCGCAAGATGCTGCCCGAGTACTCCGATTGGGTGCAGGGCACGCTGGAGGCGGATACGGGCGTGCAGGATGAAGTGTTCATGACCGTTATGGTCTGGCACATCGATGTCGGCGACTTTGCCGGCGCCCTGCCCCTCGCGCGCTATGGCATCCGCCACGGCCTGGTCATGCCCGACCAGTATCAACGCACCACGGCTTGCCTGATCGCAGAAGAATACGCGGCGATGGCCATCAAGGCGGCCGAGGCCGGCCAGCCGGTCGACGCCCAAGCGCTGGCCGAGGTGATGCAGCTCGTGGAAGGCCAAGACATGCCAGACGAAGTGCGCGCCAAGCTCCACAAGGCGCTGGGCTATGTGGCGCTGGCTCAGGTCGACGGCCTGAAGTCGGCGGTGCAGCAGCAGACGTGCCGGCGCTTCGCACTCGACCAACTGCAACGTGCCCTGCAGCTCCACGACAAGGTGGGCGTGAAAAAGGATATCGAACGCCTGGAGCGTGACATCAAGAATGCCGGCCCCGCCGCCTCTCAGGAGGAAGGCACGGGCTGACACCGAGCGTGACCCCGCGCATCAGGCGGCACGGGGTGCCCCATGGGCGCGCCGCAAGGCCAACCCGACCGGTCACCCCGTCCACCGCCTCCACATAGCGACTGCGTACCCATGTCCTCATTCTTTGCATCCGAGCCGGCCGCATCCGGTCAGAACCTGATCGCCAACGATGGATTCTTCCCCGACATCGATGTCGACACGGCGACCGAGGCCATGCGGCAGGACGGCACTGTGACGGCCGAGCGCCTGCGGGGCGCCCTGGTCGAAGCGGCGCTGTCCGTGAACAAGGATCTGGCTGTGTGGCGGGTCGAGCAGCAGGCGGCGGGCTACGAGACGCTGGAGGCGGTGCCGGTGAGGCAGATCGACGGGAAGTCCGCGCACGTGCATCGCTACCTGCGGGCGGTCTACTGCGAGGCACGTGCCGGGCTGATCGAGCGATACCGGGACTACGACGCCACGGCGGCCGGCGACCGCAAAGCAGAGGCGCTGATGCAGGCGGTCGAGGATCTGCGGCGCGACGCGCGATGGGCCACAAGCGACATCGTGGGCCGGCCGCGCAGCACGGTGGAGCTGATCTGATGCGAGTGATAGCCATGCAGGGCGACACCGTGGATGCGATCTGTCATCGCATCTACGGCCAGACCGCCGGCATCACCGAGGCGGTTCTCGACGCAAACAGGGGCCTGGCCGATCTCGGCCCGGTTCTTCCCCACGGCACGGTCGTAGACCTGCCCGACCTACCCCAGCAGGCTGACGTGCCGCGCGTCCAGCTCTGGGACTGACCCCAAGGAATGAATCATGGCTGAACCCATCTCCGCCAGCTCGACGGCCGCCCTCGCCGTGACGGGCATCGGCGCGATCACGCTGGTGCCAGGCGTCGACGCGGCCACAGTGCTGGGCGCGTTTGCGGGCGCCGCAGTCTTTGCCCTGAACTCGGACGAGCTGACCACCGGCAAGAAGATTGCCTTCCTCATGCTGTCCATCGTGATGGGCTGGCTCGCCGCGCCGCTGGCCGCATCGCTGATCGCCCGCATCCTGCCGGCCGACACCGAAGTCAGCCACGGCGTGGGCGCGCTGGTGGCATCGGCCGTGCTCGTGAAGCTGCTGCTGGCGCTTATCCGGCTTGCCGACAACGGCGACCGCCTGGTGGCGCTCTTCCGGGGCAACAGCGACGGAGGTGCCAAGTGAAGACGCTCTACGTGTTTCAGGCGCTGCTGTGCGCCCTGATCGCCATCCGGCTGCTGTTCTTCCGCCGCAATGGCGCCGCGCATCGCCCGTGGGCCGCACGGCTTGCCTACGCCGTGATCGTCATGGCCGGCGCCGTCGCCATCGGCGTTGCGTTCGAACGGTATGAATGGGCGCTGCTGGCGCTCAACGGCATCACCGCCGTCCTCTGCATTGCCATCTATGCCGTGCGCGGCAACGTGGTCGAGCTGTTCCGCATTACCGGCCTCGATCCGGATGGTGATGGCGAGTCCCTGCTGCTGCGCGTGCTTCGGAGATCTAGCAATGACGCTACTGCGACGCGGTGACGTAGGCGCCGAGGTACGCGAGTTGCAGCGCCTGCTGCGCGTGCGTGGCGCCCGCATTGAGCTGACCGGCGCATTCGATGACGCGACTGCGGCGGCCGTTGTGGTGGTGCAGGCCCGCTACGGCCTGGTCGTAGATGGGGTGGTCGGCAACAAGACGCTGCTGGCCCTGCAGCTCGACGGGCGCAGCCCCGACCATCTCGGCGCCGAGGATCTGCGCCGGGCGGCGGCAACGCTGGACGTGAAGCTGGCCGCCGTCCGCGCGGTCAATGAAGTGGAGAGCCAAGGATCGGGATTCCTGCCTGACGGCCGGCCGGTGATCCTTTTCGAGCGCCACATCATGTACCGGCAGTTGCGCGCCGCCGGCCATGACGCGGACCAGCTCGCCCGCCAGTATCCGAACATCGTCAACCCGGTACGCGGCGGATACATGGGCAAGGCCGCGGAGCATATGCGGCTGGCGCAGGCCGCCGGGCTTGACCAGGCATGCGCGCTCGCCTCGGCGAGCTGGGGCCTGTTTCAGATCATGGGCTACCACTGGGAGCGCCTTGGCTATGCCAACGTGCATGCCTTTGCCGATGCCATGCGCAGCGGCGAATCCCAGCAGCTCGATGCCTTCGTACAGTTCATCGCGACGGACCCCGCCCTCCACAAGGCGCTGAAGGGTCTGAAGTGGGCCGCGTTTGCCTCTGGCTACAACGGCCCGGCGTACAAAGACAACCTCTACGACGTAAAGCTGGCCCGTGCCTTCACGCGGTACGAGGCCGAGGAACAGGTGCCCGCATGAATCGGCCGCTCGCTATCGCCTTGGGCACGGTCGTCACCCTGCTGGCGGCGGCCGGTGCCGGTGCCTGGTTCACCGACCGGTACCGGGAAACCGTGCGCCGTGCCGACGCATCGGAAACCATGGTGGCATCGCTGCGCGCCCAGCTCGACAGCACCGATGCGGGTGTTGTCGAAGTCACCAAGTACGTCGACCGCGTGCAGACCATCCACGTGAAGGGCGACACCATCGTCAAGGAGATTCCCCGTTATGTCACCATCGAAGCTGATGCCGCTTGTACTGTGCCTGGTGGCTTTGTCCGCCTGCACGACGCCGCCGCCACCGGTAGCGTGCTCGATTCGGATTCAGGAGACGCTGATGCGGCCCCCTCAGGGGTTCCGCTCTCTGCCGTCGCCGGCACCGTCGCCGACAACTACACCACCGGCCACATCAATGCCGCTCGGCTGACAGCGCTGCAGGACACGCTGCGCGCGCAAGGCGTGACGATCATCGGGGAGCCATCGCAATGAGAAAGCCCGTAGAGCTGCGCGCGGCGATCACCGCTGTCGTGCCGGACCTGAAGCGCAACCCGGACAAGCTGCACCTGTTCGTGGAAGAGGGCCGCGTGGTGGCCACTGGCGCGAAGACGATCTCATTCGAGTATCAGTACACGCTGACGCTGCTCGTGACGGACTTTGCGGAGAGCGCGGACACGATCACTGTGCCGGTGATGGCCTGGCTGCGTGAACACCAGCCGGAGCTGTTCACGAACCCGGACAGGCGGCCCGATGGCTTCAAGTTCGAGACCGACATCCTGAATCACAACTGCGTCGACCTGCTGATGCGGATTCCGCTGACCGAACGGGTGATCGTCAAGGTGTTCGATGGGCGCTACCAAGTGACGCATGCCCCGGAACCCGCAAACGAGTACGACGACCCGTCCGGCTGGAAGCTGCCTGCGCCGTGAACAGTCTCGAAGACCTGACGGCGTGGGCAGGTGCGTTGTTGCACAAGCTCGACGCCAGCGAACGCCGCACCCTCCTGCGTGCCGTGGCCAATGAGCTGCGGCGCCGGCAGACGGTTCGGATCGCAGAGCAGCGCAATTCCGATGGTTCTGCCTATGAGCCGCGCAAGCCGCGCCTGAGGCAACGTGCCGGCCGCGTCCGCCGCGCCATGTTCATGCGTCTGCGCACTTCCCGCTTCATGAAGGCACAGTCGGACCCAAATAGCGCGGTGGTGGTCTTCGTTGGAAGGGCCGAGCGAATTGCGGCAGTCCACCAGTTCGGCCTGCGCGACCGCGTGAACAAGGGCGGCCTCGAAGTCCAGTACGCCAAGCGCGAGCTGCTCGGCTTCGAAAAGAACGATGTCGACCGACTAGCCGACATGGTGCTAGCCCACGTGGCGTCCTGAGGTCACTGCAGACTGCAAGAGCGCCGCTTGTTGTTGCGCCTCTTCGCACAACACCATTCGAGTGACCGCCACGCGCGCGCAAGGCACGCTAGGGGGTATGGACACCGCTGAAATCCTCCGACTGATCGAGAACCTGCTGCGCACCGGCACCGTTGCCGAGATCCAGCATGGCAAGCCGCCGCGCGTTCGCATCAAATCAGGCGGCCTCGACACCGACTGGCTACCCTGGGCAGAGCGCCGCGCGGGCGGCACGCGCACATGGAGTCCGCCGACCGTTGGCGAGCAGGTGTTGCTCTTCTGCCCCAGCGGCGAGCTGCGCAACGGCATCGTGTTGTGCGGCATCCCTTCGGACGATAACGACACGCCCAGCCATAGCCCGGACGAGACGGTCACGCTGTTTCCCGATGGCGCGACGACGACCTACAACCATTCCGCCGGCACCCTGTCGCTGGCCGGCATTCAGAAGGTCATCTTGGAAGCCGCAACCAGCGTGGTGGTGAAGTGCCCGGACACCACGTTCGACGGCGACGTGACTGTAAAGGGCCTGCTCTCCTACCAGAACGGCATCGCGGGCAAAGGCGGCGCCAATGGCAACGTCATCACCGGCGACTTCAACCACGAGGACGGCAAGCTCTCGTCGAACGGCGTGGTGCTCGATGACCACGGCCACGGGGGGGTGCAGCGCGGTGGCGTCTGGACGGAGGGCACGCGATGACCTACCTCGGCCTCAACAGCGCCACCGGCCGCGCCATCAGCGATTTGGCGCACATCTGGCAATCCATCCGCGACATCATCACCACTCCGGAGGGCTCGCGCCCTATGCGGCGCACATACGGCTCCCAAGTGCCGATGCTGATCGACCAGCCCCTGAACGATGTCACGCGCCTGCGCGTCATGTCTGCTGCGGTTGCAGCCATTGTGAAATGGGAACCTCGGGTGGAGGTCAACTCCGCATCGTTCGTGATCGACGGCGAAGGCGCGATGACAGTGGATCTGGATGCTGATCGCGTCGACGGCGCCCGTGGCACACCGCTCGGCACGCTTTCCATTCCCCTGCGCGAGGCCAAGCCATGACAACGCCCATCGACCTCTCACGCCTGCCGGTGCCGGACGTAGTCGAGAACATCGACTACGAGACTATCGTTGCGGAACGCAAGGCGTACTACATCAGTCTCTACCCTGCCGACCAGCAAGCCGACGTTGCCATGACGCTGGAACTTGAATCCGAGCCGGTGGTGAAGCTGATTGAAGAGAACGCATACCGGGAGACCATCCTGCGTCAGCGCGTCAATGACGCATCGCGCGCCCGCATGCTGGCCTATGCCAAGGGCAATGATCTCGAACACGTTGCCGCCAACTACAACGTGGAACGCCTGGTGGTGACGCCCGAAGACGACACCACCGAGCCGCCCACGGCGGCGGTGATGGAAGAGGACGATTCGCTGACCGAACGCACCCAGCTCGCATTTGAAGGGCTGTCCACGGCCGGGCCGCGCGAAGGCTACAAATTTCATGCGCGTAGTGCGGACGGACGTATCGCCGACGTCAGTGCAATCAGTCCGGCGCCGTGCGAAGTGGTCATTACGGTGCTCGGTATCGATGGCGACGGCAGCGTTGGGCAGGACGTGCTGGACAACGTCGCCGTTGCGCTCTCCGATGAAGATGTCAGGCCCTTGGCGGACCGCCTGACGATCCAGTCTGCCCAGATCACGCACTACGAGATCGACGCCACCGTCTTCACAAAGACCAACGGCCCGGAGCGGGAGCCTGTATTGGCCGAGGCGGCGAAGCGGCTGGACGCCTACCGGAAGGACAGCCGCCGGCTGGGACGCGACATCGACCGCTCGGCCATCAACAGCGCGCTGTTCGCCGAGGGCGTCTCGCGCGTCGAGATACGGCTGCCTTCAGAAGATGTCGTGCTCGACGAGACGCAAGCGGCCTATTGCACCGGGGTGAACGTCGTAGATGGGGGCGCCCGTGACTAAGCTCCTGCCGCCCAACGCCACACCAGTGGAGCGGAACATCGCCACGGCCGGCGCAGCTATCGAGCGCATCCCGGTGCCCATTCGGGATCTGGGCGACGCCACGAAGTGTCCGGCGAGTGTCCTGCCCTTCCTCGCCTGGGAACGCTCTGTGGATCGCTGGGATCCGAACTGGTCAGAAGGGACCAAGCGAGCGGTGATCGACGCTTCGTTCTTCGTGCACCAGCGCAAAGGCACTATCGGGGCTATTCGCCGTGCCATAGAGCCTCTTGGTTACCTGATCCGCGTGGTGCCCTGGTACGACATGACGCCAGATGGGGCGCGCGGCACCTTCCATCTCGACGTGGGCGTGATGGATACCGGCATCACAGAAGAAATGTATGCGGAACTGGAGCGCCTGATTGACGACGCCAAGCCGCTTTCCCGACACCTGGCCGGTTTAGCCATCAGCGTCGAGACGCGCGGTGCCGTCCGCTACACCGGTGCGCCGCTTCTGGGCGACGTCATTACCGTCTACCCCTATTCCCCGGAACCAGTCGAGGTCGCGGGTGCGTCGTTCTATGCCGGCGCTGCGCACCTTATCGACACGATTACCGTCAACCATCTGTAAGCCATGGCGCAAACCTACTTCCTCCTCCCCACCGCTGAAGGCGAGGCCAAGCTCGCCAATGCTCAGGCGCTCGGCGTCGCTCTGAAATTCACGGCGATGTCCGTTGGCGATGGCAACGGCGCGCTGCCTATCCCGACCCGTGACCGCAAGACGCTCATCAATGAGCGCCGTCGCGCCGCGATTAACTCGATCACGCAAGACGCAGCGAACCAGAGCCAATTCATCGCCGAGCAGGTCATCCCCGAGACTGAGGGCGGCTGGTGGATTCGCGAGGCCGGCATCCATTCCGAAGACGGCACCCTGTGCTACTACGCAAACATCCCGGAGACTTACAAGCCCGTGCTGGCCGAAGGCTCGGCGCGCACCCAAGTCATTCGCCTGGTTTGCCTCAACACCAGCGGCGCGACCGTCGAGCTGAAGGTGGATCCGTCCATCGTTCTTGCCACCCGGTCGTACGTTGACACCCAGATCGCGAGCGAGCTAGACAAGCGCGACGCGAAGCAATCCGCGCTTGTCGCCACCACCGGCCCCCTCGCCGCTCTCTCTGGTCTGCAAACCGTCGACGCAATCGTATTGACCCCCGGTGCTCGCGTCCTGGTCAAAGACCAGTCCGCCGCGAAAGACAACGGGGTCTATGTCGCCGCCGCCGGCGCCTGGTCGCGCGCGACCGATGCGGACAGCGGCCTGGAAGTGACCGCCGGCATGCTTATCCCGATCGAGCAGGGCGCCATAAATGGCGACTCCGTCTGGCAACTGACCACCGATGGCGCAATCATCGTCGGTGCGACGCCGCTCGCATTTAAACGCGTGGGGGCCGGGTACTTCGCGCCGCTCGAATCGCCGGATTTTTCCGGTATTCCCAAGGTCGACACCGCCCCCCTCGGAACGGCTACGCGCCAGGCCGCAAGCACGGCGTTTGTCGCCGCCGCGCTTGCCGCCCTGGTCAATGCGTCGCCGGCCCAACTCGACACCCTCAACGAACTCGCCGCCGCCCTCGGCAACGACGCGAACTTCGCCGCAACCGTAACAGCCGCCCTTGCGCTCAAGGCCCCGCTGGCATCGCCAGATCTCACCGGCACGCCTACTTCAACGACGCCGGCTCAGTTTGACGTCACGAAGAAGATCGCGACGATGGAAGCCGTGAAGCGTGCTGGCCTGCAATCTTCCGCGTGGAATGTCGTTGCGGCGTCTGGCGCTATCCCGCTGGCGTATTGCGGTAGTACGATTGTTGTCGCCGCGTCGTCGGCCGTCGCGCTCACCCTTCCCGATGCGGCCGCCGTTCCGGCCGGTACGCGTCTCGAATTCCTGAGCGTTACCTCGCTGAATGCAACCCTGTCTCGCTCCGGCACAAACCTGATCTATGGCACGCCCGCAAGCGGGGTGACCTCAATTCCGCTGACCTACCTCAACGACCTGGTACTCGTCAGCAATGGCGCGAATTGGTACATCGTTGGCGGGCGTGAGGCGCTCAGGTATTCCAGCACGTTCGCTGCGTCCCTTGCGGGAAATGGCTGGGAGAAGCGTCCCAGCGGGGTTGTGGAGCAATGGGGAACAGTCTCCACGGCCGCCGGCGGCGCCACCGTCACGTTTCCGACATCCTTCCCCAACGGGGTTCTCGACGTGCTTGTTACGGCCAATGCCGCCGCAAGCGATTCGACTGTCAGCACGGGGCTATGGCAACCGTGGGGCTTCCCTGTTTATTCCTACTCGAATGGTTCGCCCGTTGGCATGACGGTCAACTGGCGCGCGCTCGGTTACTAAGGAGAGATCCGCACCATGTGGTTCTACAAACACCCCCGATTCTTTCATCCCGACATTTTCGGAGATGGGATTCCGAGCGATGCCGTAGAGGTGTCCGACGACGAGCACGAACTGCTTATGCAGGCCCAGCGGTCGCGCGGGGCCGCGATCGAGCCGGACGAAAATGGCCGGCCGATTGCAGTAGACCCCGCCCCGCCCTCTCTCGGCCAAATCCGTCTTGCGCTGTGCGCGGCAATTGACGCAGCAGCAGACGCGGCCCGCCTGGCTGTCGCCGGCGATCCGCTGCGCGCGGCCGAGTATCAGATCGCCGAGGCCGAGGCGAAGGGCTACCAGGCCGGCGGCTACGCCGGCGAATGTCCGCCTAGCGTCAAGAGTTGGGCCGACGCGAAGAACTGGACCGCGAAGCAAGCGGCCGATAACATCATCGCCGAGGCCGCTGCATGGAATGCCGCTCTCTACGCAATTCGCGACGCGCGCCTGAAGGCAAAAGAAGGCGTGCGCAATGCGCTGACGGCCGATGCCGCCGCCGCGATCGCCAACGCCGCAATCGACGGCATCAACGCCAAGGTCGCGAACCTCGGCAACGCGGCAAACTGACCATGCCGAGCGTGCGTGTCCTGTTCTCCACCACCCGGCTGCCCTTGTCGGTGGCCATTCGTGCCTTCACGTGGTCGCGCTGGTCGCATGTGGCCGTTGTCGATGGTGACAGTGTGATTGAAGCCGTGGCGCTTCACGGCGTGCGCCGCGCGCCGCTGGCCGATGCGCTTTCCCGGAGTGCAGACTTCGCGATAGCAGATCTGCCGGCGCGCGATCCACGGGCCGTGATCGACGCTGCGGCGTCCCAGCTCGGCAAGCCCTACGATTATTCGGCATTGGCCGGACTCGCACTGCGCCGGGACTGGCAGTGCGACGACGCGTGGTTCTGTTCCGAACTGGTGGCGTGGGCGTTTGATTCGGCTGGCCAGCCGCTCGTTCGGCCAGAGTTCCGCCGCCGCGTCTATCCCCAGCATCTCTGGATGCTTCCACCCGCAGAATCGTTGCGCATGTCCTTGCGCGCCTGATGTTGTGCGCCGCAGGCGTACAACATCATTCGAGAGACAGCCTCGCGCGTGCGCAGCATCCTACCGGGACGATCCCACCATCGTCAGGATCACTCCCGGAGGACTGCATGCCATCTGACTACCACCACGGCGTACGTGTCGTTGAAATCAACGAAGGCACCCGCCCCATTCGTACCATCGCGACCGCCGTGCCCGGCATCGTCTGTATCGCTGAAGACGCGGACGCGACGGTCTTTCCTCTCAACAAGCCGGTGCTGCTGACCAGCCCCATGTCGTCGCTTGGCAAGGCTGGCGACAAGGGCACCCTCGCACCGACGCTGGACGCCATCACCGACCAGGCCAACCCGCTGACCGTCGTGGTGCGCGTGGCCAAGGGCGCAACCGACGCCGAGACCACCAGCAACCTGATTGGCGGCACCGATGCCAACGGCCGATTCACCGGCATGAAGGCGCTGCTGTCGGCCAAGAACAGCCTGGGCGTCACGCCGCGCATTCTCGGCATTCCGGGCATGGACAGCCTCCCGGTGGCCACGGAGCTGGCCAGCATCGCGCAGAAGCTGCGCGCCTTCGCCTATGTGTCGGCGTTCGGCTGCGAGACCAAGGAAGAAGCGGTAGCCTACCGCGACAACTTCGGCCAGCGCGAGCTGATGACCATCTGGCCCGACTTCATCGGCTGGGACACGGTGGCTAACGCCGAGACCACCCTGTTTGCCACGGCGCGCGCGCTGGGCCTGCGTGCGAAGCTCGACAACGAAGTGGGCTGGCACAAGACGCTGTCGAATGTGGCCATCAACGGCGTGACCGGGCTATCCAAGGACGTCTTCTGGGATCTGCAGGATCCGGCCACCGACGCTGGCTACCTGAATCAGAACGACGTCACCACCCTGATCAATTTCCAAGGGTTCCGCTTCTGGGGTTCGCGCACCTGCAGCTCCGATCCGCTCTTCCAGTTCGAGAACTACACCCGCACGGCACAGGTGCTGGCGGATACGATGGCCGAGGCACACGCCTGGGCCATGGATCTGCCGATGACGCCGTCGCTCGTACGCGACATCGTGGAAGGCATCAACGGGAAGATGCGCTCGCTGACGCGGAACGGCTACCTGCTCGGCGGCTCCGCCTGGTACGACCCGGAGTTCAACCCCAAGGACTCGCTGAAGGATGGCCAGCTCGGCATCGACTACGACTACACGCCTGTGCCGCCGCTGGAAAACCTGACGCTGCGCCAGCGCATCACCGACCGATATCTCATGCAATTCGCGGAAGCCGTCAACGCGTAGGCGTGCGAGCGACCAACACCTGAAAGGGATCTGCCATGGCTATGCCACGCAAACTCAAGAACTTCAACGTCTTCCACAACGGCGAGAGCTTTGTGGGGGAAAGCGAAGAGATCACGCTGCCGAAGCTGACCCGCAAGCTCGAAGAGTACCGGGCGGGCGGCATGAACGGCCCGGTCGACATCGACCTCGGCGCCGAGAAGATGGAGCTGGAGGCCACCTACGGCGGCATCATGCGCGCCATCTTCAAGGAATGGGGCATCACCTCCGTATCGGGTGTGCTGCTGCGCTTCGCTGGCGCCTTCCAACGTGACGACGAAAGCGACACCGATTCGGTCGAGGTCATCATTCGCGGCCGTCACACCGAGCTGGACATGGGCAACGCCAAGGCAGGCGACAACAGCCAGTTCAAGGTCAAGTCGTCGGTCAGCTACTACAAGCTGACCGTCAATGGCGAAGTCTGGTGCGAGATCGACCACGTGAACTTTATCGAAGTGATCTTCGGTGTCGATCGACTGGCCGGCCAGCGCCGCGCCATGGGCCTTTAACGGGCCACACGTGGGCCGGCCTTCGGGCTGGCCCATTCATTCCTGCATACCTCTCTTCTTCCATTCCGACGCCATGACCCAACCGACCTCCACCGATATCACCCTCGACCAACCGATCAAGCGCGGCGAGCAGACCATCACGACCATCACGGTGCGCAAGCCCGGCTCGGGCGAGCTGCGCGGCTGCAGCTTGGTCGACCTGATGCGTATGGACGTGACCGCCCTGCACACCGTGCTGCCGCGCATCACCACCCCTACGCTCACCCAGCACGACGTGAGCAAGCTGGATCCGGCTGACCTGACCCAGCTGGGAACGGCGGTGACCGGTTTTTTGCTGCCGAAGTCGGCCAAGGAGGAAAACTTCCAGACCGAGTCGAGCACGCCATCGCAGACGTTGCAGTAATTTTTCACTGGCCCCCAGAGGTGATGTACGCCATGGGGGTCGCAGAGCTGATGGAGTGGCGCGAGCGCGCCTACGAACGTAGCGGATCTGACGAATGAGCACACCCCGTAACCTCAGGCTGGAAGTCGTGCTGCAGGCCGTCGACCGCATGACGCGCCCGTTCCGCGCCATCATGGGCAGCAGCTCTGACCTGGCCAAGGCAGTGAAGGCCACCCGTGACCAGCTCAAAGACCTGAACCGGGCGCAGGCCAACATCGACAGCTTCCGCAAGCTGTCCAAAGACGCCGCGATCACCGAGAACCAGTTGAGCGCCACGCAGGCGCGCGTGAAGGCACTGGCGCAGGAGATCGCGGCGGCCGACAAGCCTACTGCCGCCATGTCGCGTGCCTTCCAGACGGCAGTGCGGGAGGCACAGGCGCTCAAGCAGCGGGGCGGCGAGCTGCAGCAGAGCCTTGTGGCCGTGCGCGGACGGCTCGATGCGGCGGGCATCAGCACGACGAACCTTGGCCAGGCACAGCGCGACCTGCGCGGGCGCATCGACACCACAACGCAGGCGCTGGCCCAACAGCAGGCACAGCTCAGAGTCGTTGGCGAGCGCCACCGCGCACTTGCCGCCGCGCAATCCCAATACCAGAAGGGCATGGGCACCCGGAATGCCATGCTCAATGCCGGCGCTTCGACTGCGGCGGCTGGTGGCATTGTGCTGGCGCCCATTGCCAAGGCCGTGAAGGATTACGTCACGTTCGAGGACGCCATGCTCGGCATCGCTCGTCAGGTGGAAGGAGCGCGGGAGCCAAGCGGCAAGCTGACGGACATCTACTACGACATGGCGCGGCAGATCCGCCAGCTTGGCAAAGAGCTGCCGATCCCCACGGCACAGATCGCCGAAATGGTGACGGCCGGCGCCCGTATGGAGGTGCCCCGTAACGAGCTGATCGAGTACACCCGCACCGTGGCGATGATGGCCACAGCCTTCGATGCGGTGCCGGACGAGATCGCCGAGAGCATGGGCAAGGTCGCCAAGATCTTCCGGATCCCGACCAACGCCATCATGGGGCTGGCCGACACGATCAATTATCTGGACGACAACGCGATCAGCAAGGGCAATGACATCATCAATGTCCTGAACCGCATTTCTGGCGTGGTGTCGGGCGTGGCCATGCCGGCGAAGGATGCCGCCGCTCTGGCGTCCACGCTGCTGACGCTGGGCGAGCGCACGGAGACGGCGGGCACCGCCATCAACGCCATCGTCCAGAAGTTCGCCGCTGCCGAGAAGGGCACCAAGAAATTCCACGCGGCGGTGTCCGAGATCGGGCTGACCACCACCGAGATCCAGAAGGGCATGGCGACGAATGCCACGGGCACGCTGTTCAAGGTGATCGATGCCGTGCGCAAACTGCCGGCAGACAAGCGCATTGGCGTCATGGTCGAGCTGGTGGGCATGGAGCACTCGGACACGCTGGCCAAGCTGGTCGACAAGCCCGAAGAGTTCGACCGCCAGTTGAAGCTGGCCAACGGCACGAAGGCAGAAGGATCGATGTCGCGGGAGTTCTCCGCGCGTCAGGAGACCATCTCGGCGCGCTGGCAGCGCCTGCAGAACCAGATGTTCAACACCAGTAGCGCGGGCGGCGAAGTCCTGCGGTCAACGCTCGTCAGCCTAATGGACACCGTGGGCCGCCTGACGGACCGCTTCAATGCGTTCGCGGAGGCACATCCGCAGCTTGTGGGCTGGCTCATCAAGGGCGCTGCTGCGGTGGGCGTGCTGCTGACGGTGATGGGCGGCCTGACGCTGGCGCTCGCGGCCGTCTTCGGCCCGATGGTGATTGCCCGCTACGGCATGGCCATGCTCGGAATTCAGCTCGGTGGAGGTGTGGGCATCGTCGCGCGCCTGGCCGGCGCCTTCAACTTCCTAATGACCGCTTTCAGCTTCGTGGGGCGCGTCTTCCTGCTGAATCCCATCGGCCTGGCGGTGACTGCCATAGGTGTAGCGGCGTTCCTGCTGATCAAGTATTGGGATCCCATCCGCAACTTTTTCACCGGCCTGTGGGCACAGGTGACGACAGCGTTTCAGGGTGGGCTGGGCGGCATCCTGTCGCTGATTGCCAACTGGTCGCTGATGGGCGCCCTCTACAACATCGTCGCGCCGGTGCTGCGCTGGTTCGGCTCCGACCTGCCGGAGAAATTCAGCGAGTTTGGCGCCAACCTGCTGCAGGGGCTGGTGAACGGCATCACGAGCCGGGTGGGCGCCGTGCGCGAGGCCATCGTGTCCGTGGGCGACAGCGTCGTCGGGTGGTTCAAGGAGAAGCTCGGCATCCACTCGCCAAGCCGGGTATTCGCCGAGCTGGGCGGGTACACCATGAGCGGGCTGGAACAGGGCCTTGCGCAGAACCAGCGCGGCCCGCTCGACGTGGTGTCGAAGGTGGCCAGCTCCATGGCGGGCATCGGTGCGGGCATTGCCATCGGCACCGGCTCGGCTGCGGCCGGCGTCAGCATCGACAGCCGTCCGCCCATCTCAGCCGCCTCCCGCGCGGGTGGCGCTCCGATGGCTGCGCCCGCCGCCCCTATCGTCATCAACATTCACCCGCCGGCCGGTGCGGACGAGCAGCTGATCGCCCGCCTGGTCGCCGAGCGCATCGAGCGGCTGGAGGCACAGAAGAGCGCCCGTGGCCGGTCGCGGCTTACCGATAAGGATTGACCCATGATGATGGCCCTCGGGCTGTTCGTCTTCGCACTGGAGACGGCGCCCTATCAGGAGTTCCAGCAGCAGATTGGCTGGCGCCACCCGTCGAACAACCGGGTGGGCAAACGCCCATCGCGGCAGTTCACCGGACCCGACGACGAGACCGTCACGCTATCCGGCGTGCTGCTGCCGGAAATCAGCGGCGGCGACAACACCATCGAGGTACTACGCGTGATGGGCAACCTCGGGCTGTCCTATGTGCTGATCGAGGGCACCGGACACTACTACGGCATGTTCGAGATCGACTCGCTGTCGGTGACCCGTACCCTTTTCTTCAAGGACGGCAAGGCGCGCCGCATTGAGTTCTCGCTGAAGCTGACACGCGTGGACAGCACGCTCGAGCAGATTATTGGCGAGGCGGTCATGAACCTGGCTTCCACTGTCGTTTCCAGCATCCTCTGAACGCCATGGAATTATCCACCGTCTTGGAGTCCATCGTCAGCAAGGCCGCCGTGCCCATGTATCGACTGCGGCAAGGCCCGAAGGACATCACCAACCGCTTCGCTGGCCGGCTCATTTCTCTGACGCTCACCGACAACCGGGGCTTCGAGGCAGACCAGCTCGATATCGAGTTGGACGATGCAGACGGCATGCTTGCGCTGCCTGACAAGGGGACCACACTCTCGCTCGGAATCGGCTGGCAGGACACGGGCGTGGTCGACAAGGGCCAGTACAAGGTTGACGAACTGGAGCACTCTGGGCCGCCCGACAGGCTGACCATCCGTGCGCGCAGCGTTGACCTGGCCAGCGGCATGTCCACCCGTAAGGAGCGCTCATTCCGTGGCCAGACAATTGGGGCCATCGTCGGAGGCATCGCGGCCAAGAATGCGCTGACGCACGTGGTGTCACCCTCGCTGCTTGGGCTGGTGATCGACCACATCGACCAGACGGGGGAGTCCGATGCCAACTTCCTGACTCGCCTGGCAAAGGACCACGATGCTATCGCCACGGTGAAGGGTGGAAGACTCCTGTTCATCAAGACGGGGGGCGCACAGAGCGCAACGGGGATCAAGCTGCCCACGGTGGAGATCACGCGCGCCAGTGGCGACATCCACAGCTTCCTGATCGCCGACCGGGAGAATTACAACGGCGTGAAGGCGTACTACCAGGACGCACGGCGCGCGGTGAAGGGCGAGGTGGTGATTGATGCGTCCAACGCGGTGAAGGTGGTCACCAAGCCGGCGCCGACGAAGAAGCGCAAGAAGGGGCAGAAGAAGACGGTGGCCGATGTGATGGCCAACCCCAATCCGGACAACGTGAAGGTGTTGCGCCACACCTATGCGTCGAAGACCAACGCGGAGCGTGCGGCGCGTGCGGAATGGCAGCGAATCCAGCGCGGTGTGGCATCGTTCCGCATGACGCTCGCTCGCGGCCGTGCGGAGCTGTTTCCCGAGCTGCCTGCAGTCGTGCGTGGCTGGAAACCTCAGATCGACAGTACGCGCTGGATCATTACCCGCGTCACGCACAACCTGTCGGACCACGGCTACACCACGACGCTGGAGCTGGAGATCAAGCCTTCGGAGCTGACCGACTAGACACGCAATGCTGTTGTGGGTGCAGTATGGACAACACGTAGGGAGTGCGCGGCTCGCGCGCGCACGGCATCATGGTCTGGCTCCATGACGTATGACGCGCACATCGCGCATCGGAAGGAATGGGGGCCTCGCAAGGGGCACGCCGGTTAGTTACCGGCACCGGAGAAAAAGACGCGGCGACGTGGTCGGTGTTGGAGCACTGGCCCCGCCCCGTTCCAGCAGAAGCAGCCTGCCAGTTCGGCCAGGGCCGCGCCACCTCGCGAGGCGCCGGCATCCTAGCACATCGCTGGAAGAGCAAGAAAATGCAGGAAATCCGCTGCGGCAGCTGCAACCGTAAGCTTGGCATGGGCGAGTACGTTCGCCTGGCCATCAAGTGCCCACGATGCGGCACGATGAACCAACTGAGGGCCGAGCGCCCCACACCAGAAAGCCCGCGAGCTTCGTGTACTGGAGATGCCATCCATGAACCCGACCGCCAACGCGCCGGCTCAACTCGACTGCCTGTATCGCAGCAACGCACTGGACATGCTGCGCGGCCTGCCTGACAAGTCCGTCGACCTGTTCTTCACGGATCCGCCCTATTCGTCGGGCGGGCTGCATGCAAGCACCCGCGCGCAGTCACCCGGCAGCAAATACATTGGTGGCGACGTGAAGACCGTCTATCCCGAGTTCCACCACGACAACAAGGACCAGCGTTCATGGACGTTCTGGTGCATGAGCTGGCTGGGTGAAGCGTTCCGGGCCACGAAGGATAGCGGCCAGCTCGTCTGCTTTGTGGACTGGCGCCAGCTCCCCAGCCTAACCGATGCCATTCAGGGCGCCGGCTTCATCTGGCGCAGCATCGCCGTGTGGGACAAGATGTCCGGCGGCGCGCGGCCCCGTAAGGGCGGGTTCTCGCAGCAGGCGGAATTCATGGTGTGGGCAACGAAGGGCGCTGTACCGACCGATCACAAGGTGCATCTGCCCGGTGTGTTTGCCGAGCGACTGCCACGCCCGAAGCGCCATATGACTGAGAAGCCGATGGGGCTGGCACGCGAAGTGGTACGCCTGGTGCCGCCGGGGAGCGTGGTGTGCGACCCGTTCGCCGGTTCCGGGACGTTTCTTGTCGCCGCGAAAGAGGCCGGCCACCACTGGATCGGCTGCGAGCTGGAGCCCAGCTATCACGAGGCTGCCAATGATCGCCTCGCGACGGGCACGCCAGTGGCAGCCTGATTGAAGCCCGGCACCAGCGGTCGAAGCATTGCCGGTGCCAGTCCACGTTGTCCTGACCGGGTGGTCCACCTGCGCGCCAAGATTGCGCGCCGGAGAGCAGAACTAGTCGACCTGCCTTTGGCCCAAGGGCTAACGTGGCGCCCCACTGTAGCCTCCAACTATGTGGCCGTCAGCGGCTCGACAGTAATGAAGAAGATTCCTAGACCCGGCGTTGCCGTGTATCGAATGCGAAGCCCGTCACGTTCCAGCACCACGGGTTCTGGGTCGTCTTTGTTCTTTTTGATATTGGCTCCTAACTGGGCAGTTGCATTCCCCACCCAGTTCAATGCTGTGTCTTTGCCACCTTGCTTTCCCCAGTCGGGAAATGTGTTCGCCAGAATAGTCGCTGCCAGAAGGCCCGTCTCAACAGCCGAAACCTTGTCATCTTTTGCGAGCCCGAACATTAGCGTGTAGCGATTTAAGTCGGTTTTCTCGCCGATAGTCTCCAGGACCAGATACTTGCTGAGCTTCACGTTCTCGCGCGGTGTCCCATCCCTCAACGGCGTGGACGTTCGCTCGATGGCCGCAATGCTTCCCAACACTGCGGATGTGCTTCGGCCAATGGTCGGCACAGCGGCCGTTGTGGGGGGCCTACTATCGCTTGATTGCGCTGAGGGCTTCTGGTCTTCAGCAGGTGCTTTTGATTTCTCGCTTGGACTACCAATGCACTGGCCGAGAATGCTAACGGCAATGAGTACTACTGCGATGCCCGCGACGATCTCTTTAACCTTCTTCTTCCCTCTGGCGCCACAATGTGGGCACGCGTTCGCCTTGTCCGAAATCTCTCTATTGCATTCGCTGCAGTTGACCAAAGCCATTTCGATTGTTCCTGTTGTTGTATTTAACGACCAGCTCAAGGTCGGCGTTTTCCAGCACTACCCAAATTCCGCGCCGGCTGCCATGCAGCGCCTCCATCTGATGACTGAGATGCGTCGCACTCGTAGATTGCATTGTCTGGCATGCGGATAACACTACCGATGGAATGCGTCTTGCCATCTTGATGGCATACCCGTGAAGGTTTCGCGATTGCGCTTGGCAGGAACGCATAGACGGAATATGCACCGCAAGCAAGAATCAGCACAGCGCCGATAGCGGTAGCGCGGAGAACACGAATCGACTTCTGTAACTGGTCGAGACGGTGATGAATCGCATCAACTGGCCGAGGAGCGTGTTCGCTTTGTTGCTCAACACGTGGGCCACTGGATCGCTGTCCCCGCTCCTCCGCGATCCAGTTGTCGAGCATGGCCATGACCGGCTTAAATTGCTCGCAAGGTAGGTCGACGATTTTCTGTATGCCGAAGTCGGTCAGAACAATCGAATACACATCGAGTTGGCTCTCGATACTAGCGGCATCCATCACCTCCTTCACCTTCGCGTTGATGCGTCTGCGCTGAAGGTCAGTGATCGTCCTGATAGGTGGCGCTGGTTGACCCGTGCTGATGGTGATTACGTTGCTGAGCTGGCTAGACGCCTTCGCACCTTTGTGTACGACGTTCCCTGCAACTACCTGGCCGACATCCCCTTCAATTGCGACTTCTTTTCCGTTCATTGGTCCGTCAAAAATTGTTGCTTCACGACAAGATTTAGCGACCCCTACATTCCCGAAACGGCGGGCGTCATAGCGCCACACTCTCTCGACTAAACCCGATGCAGATTTCTCGGGTTATTCCTTCTTCTTTTTCCGACCCATGTTGATTGTGAAGGGCTGGGTCACCGTGAGATCACCTTCAACATACTGCCCAACCTCGCCCTTGATCCGTACGCTCGACGTAGGCTGGTCTTGCATCCCGCTGATCAACGCCAGTACTCCGGCGCGGCCGCGAGCATCGAGCTTGCGAAAACCGCAGAGCACCAGTTCCTCGTCAGGTGGCAACTCTGTACCGGATCGGCGGCCCGTCACGACGTACAACACGTCGACGCCGGTCTGATGCCAGTTTGCTAGAGCAGCAATACCCGGTTCGCGATCCCCCGCTTCGTAGTTCGAATATGTCCGAATGGCTACGCCGCCGCGCTGGGCCATGACTGCCTGCGAAAGCCCCAGCCGAATTCGTTCCTCGGCGAGCCTTTCACCGAAATGCACATTCATGCCTTTTATCCTTGACTATCTGCACGAACGTGCAGATAATTCTGTTGTGCAACGCTAACTCACACAAGTATATCCGCCATGATCCAAGCCAAAGCGCCTCGGACCCGCTCCCCTCGTGGGGTTCTCAGCGACAAACCGGTGTGCGTTCGCCTGCTCCCAGCAGAGCGGCAGAAGCTGGAACGTCTCGCAATCACGGAGAACCGTTCCGTGTCGAGCCTGGCCCGCCTGGTGCTGCTTGAGGGCCTTGCCGTCTACGAAAGCCGCTCGTCCTGAGCGTCGTCACCATTCACATTTCAGTCGAGGACCGCATGTATCCCGATCCGAAACGAGTGCGCGACAACCGCATGGTGCTGCGCTTCAACGACTACGAGTTCGACCTCATCACCGCCCTGGCCAACTACCAGGGCGAGCAGCCCGCCACCCTGCTGCGCCAGATGATCTTCCGTGAAGCCGAAGAGCTTCTGGCGCTGGGTTCGAATGTAGAGACGCGTAGCGCCTGAACAAAGTCACTTTTGAGCTGCCGAGAAGATGCCGGACATCGAAATCCAACTGACCGAGCAAATAGAGGCAGTGCTGGAAGAAGTGCGCCAGCAGCAAGGTCTGGCAACGATAGAACAGGCCGCCGAATGGCTGGTCAAGACCCGAATCCGGCGCGCTGCTGAGCGCATGACGGGCAAACGCCGTGCTTTTAAATTGGTTGTACCTCCGGGGAAATCGCTGTGAAACTGACCTGCCCACATTGCGAATCGCGCATGAAGATCCGCACCAGCCGCGTGGTGTCTCTGCTCTCCAAAGAGAGCTACTGGCAATGCCCCAGCGTTGACTGTGCCTATACCTGCAAGGCCATCACTTCTGTCATCACCACCATCGCGCCGAGCATGAAGCCGAACCCGCAGGCATACCTGCCGGTCGCCCGCCAGCGTGCGTCCGCCGTGGATGACAGGCAGCTGGACCTGCTGAAGACCTGATCTAGGTCTCTCCCCCCTCACCCCTGCTGATTCACACCGACGCGCCCCGTTTGCCGGGCGTGCGGGATTCCTTTTGCCTGAAGATTCATGAACCCAACCCGTAGCGACAACACGGATGCCATCCTGCGCGAGGCTGCGAGCCGCTTGCTCCGTGACTACAACTTCAAGGCGAAGCGTGGCGGCGAGAAGCTGGAGAACGGCGTATGCCCGTCCTGCGGCAAGAAAACGCTGTGGGCCTATGGCGAAGCGCCGTGGGTGGTGCGCTGCAACCGCCTGAACCATTGCGGCGCCGAGCTGCACATCAAGGATCTGTACCCGGATCTTTTCGAGAGCTGGTCGGACCGCTTCAAGCCAACGCCCGAGAACCCGAAGGCATCCGCCGACGCATACATGCGCGACTCGCGCGGCTTCGACCTTGCCAAGGTGCGCGACTGGTACACGCAGGAGAGCTACTACAGCCACGAGCTGCAGATCGGCAGCGCCACGGTTCGCTTCCAGCTCGCGACAGGTATCTATTGGGAACGCATCATCGACCAGGCGCATCGCTTCGGTGATCGCAAGGCGACGTTTCACGGTGGCTACGGCGGCATGTGGTGGCAACCACCGGGCAGCAGCTTCACCGAGGTGGCAGAGCTGTGGATTGTCGAAGGCATCTTCGACAACATTGCCCTCGTGCATCACGGCATCGCCGCAGCGTCGGCCATGTCCTGCAACAACTATCCGGGTCTTGCGCTGCGCGGCCTTGCCGAGCAATGCGCCGCCAATGGCAAGCAACGGCCGAAGCTGGTGTGGGCGCTCGACGGCGACAAGGCTGGTATCCGGTATGGCAAGCAATGGTTGAAGCGTTCCCGCGAAGAAGGCTGGGAAGCCTCCATCGCGGTGCCGAAACAGGTCGGTGCCAAGAAGCGCGATTGGAACGACCTGCACCAGCTCGGCAAGCTGTCCGACCACGACATCGGTGATTACCGCTATCTCGGCGACCTGATTGCGGCGCCCACCCCGGCAGAGAAGGCGCGCCTGATCTACGGCCGCACCAGCATGAGCCAGTTTGCGTTCGACTTCGAGAGCAAGCTGTACTGGTTCAAGGTGGATCTGGACGCGCTGACGAAGGAAATGGACGCGGTGCGCCACGCCCACCCCGACATGGACGAGGGTGACATCCGTGATGAAGCCATGCTCAAGGCGGGCACCATTACAAACATCGCCACCTGCCTGCCCAGCGTCCTGTACTACCAGGCGAACGCGGCGACCGACGAAGCCTGGTACTACTTCCGCGTGGCATTCCCGCACGATTCGGAGCCGGCCAAGAACACCTTCACCAGTTCGCAGATCGCATCGGCTGGCGAGTTCAAGAAGCGCCTCCTCGCAGTCGCACCGGGTGCGTTCTATACGGGCTCCAACGGCCAACTCGATGCGTATCTGAAGGAGCAGATGCACCGCATCAAGAGCGTGCAAACCATCGATTTCGTGGGCTATTCGAAGGAGCACGGCTGCTACGTCTATGCCGATGTCGCGGTCAAGGACGGCAAGCTCTATTCCCTGAATGACGAAGACTTCTTCGACGTTGGCCGCCTGTCCATCAAGACCATCGGCGGATCCGCCGGTCTGGCCATCAACACGGACCTGAAGAGTCTGAACTACGACTGGCTGGAACTGCTGTGGCGGGCGTTCGGCGCCAAGGCCATCGTGGCGCTCGCATTTTGGCTGGGCAGCCTGTTCGCCGAGCAGATCCGCGAGGGCGAGGGCATCAAACAGAAGAGCTTTCCCTTCCTTGAAGTGGTGGGTGAACCCGGCGCGGGTAAATCCACGTTGATCGAGTTCCTGTGGAAGCTGTGCGGCCGTCGCGACTATGAAGGCTTCGACCCGTCGAAGTCATCTCTTGCGGCCCGTGCGCGGAACTTTGCGCAGGTGTCGAACCTGCCGGTGGTCTTGATCGAGGGTGACCGTGGCGAAGACGGCGCCAAAGTGAAGGGCTTCGACTGGAACGAGCTCAAGACCGCCTACAACGGCCGCAGCACACGGGCGCGTGGTGTCAAGAACGGCGGTAACGAGACCTACGAGCCGCCCTTCCGCGGCAGTGTGGTCATCAGCCAGAACGCCGAGGTGAACGCCAGCGACGCAGTGCTGCAGCGGATCGTGCATCTGTACTTCGACCGCGCCGGCCAGAGCCCGGAAACCTTCGCCGCAGCACGTGCGCTGGAACAGATGGCGGCCGAAGACGTGTCCGGGTTCCTGCTGTCCGCCATCCTCAAAGAGAAGGACATTCTGGCGCGCTTCGTAGAGCGCATGGCCCACTACCAGGGCGTGCTGGCTGCCAATCCCGAAGTGAAGCACCAGCGCCTGGTGAAGAACCACGCGCAGGTGATGGCCCTGGTCGATTGCCTGCCCATTGTCGTACCCCTGCCGCGCGACTACCGTGACGCCGCACAGGCGCAAATCGTGCGCATGGCGGTGGAGCGCCAGCAAGCCATCGGCGCCGATCACCCGCTCGTGCAGGAATTCTGGGAGCTGTACGACCACATCGAGTCCGCCGAGGACGATCTCGCGGTGCTCAACCACGCTCGCGGCGGTGGCGTCATCGCCATCAGCCTGCGCCATTTCGAACAGGTGGCGAATGACCGCCGCCTGAACCTTCCCCCGCTGACCGACCTGAAGCGCGTGCTCAAGACCTCGCGTGCACGCAAGTTCATCGATCTGCGGGTGGTCAACAGCGCGATCAACGCGCGTTTCAACGCCGAGCATACACACGCCCCGAAGCGCCCCGACACCATCAAGTGTTGGGTCTTCGAGGACCGCTCGGGCAACACAGGAGCGTGAGCATGTCCAGTATCGAGACCTACATCCATAAGGCTGTGTCCGTTGAGGTGAAGCCCGTGCGCTATCGGGTAACTGCACCTGGTGATGGGCCTGTCCACACGTGGGCCGCGCAGCGGCTTGTAGTGAAAGCAGATGACGGCACCGTGTACGAGCTTTGCCTCTATCTCGAAGAAGGCAGCAAGAGCCTTGCAGAAGGTGAGGTGGTGTGCCTGCCCAGCCCGGAAGAATTGAAAGGGAGCGAGTCATGATGGCCTTCCTTGTCTGCATCGTGTCACACGACGGCGTGCGCACGGAATTCACGGCGCTGGCACGCACGCGTCTGGATGCCCAGCTCGACGCACTGGATGGCCTGCTCGAATCGCCGCGCTTCTGCAGCGCCCACGCCATTGGGAGGGCCGCTTGATGTATGCCCTACTCAACCTCTGGATGGTCGCTGCCGCCGTCGTGTCGGTCTACCTATTCAATGCCGGCCCGCACCGCGCGCGCTGGGCCGCGTTGATCGGTCTGTCGGGCCAGCCTGCGTGGCTGTACCTGACGACCGCCACCAGCGAACCCGGCATGTTTGTGGTGAGCGTGTTCTTCACGTTGTGCTACGGCCGTGGCGTGTGGGACGGCTTCATTCGCCGTGAGGGTCGCCATGGCTAAGCCCATCGTCACGGATGCGCAATTGCGTCACACGCACCGCGCGCTGCGCATCGCCACCCCGTTCGACGCCATGTCGGAGATGCTGCGCGCCGCAGTTGCGGCTGCAGCTCGCGCCATGGCCGCTCGGGACCAATCCCGGTCGCATACCCCTTCCGTTGACCGGAAGCGCCGCGCCGCTGGCGACTTCGAAGACTGAGCCAAACCATGCAACACGAAGTGACTTTCAAGATCGACACCAACAAGCTGCCGCACTACACGGACGAGCACATTTCCTCGCTTTGGCACATCGCCCAGGCGAATCCAGCACCTATCCGTGACCGCGCTGCCGGCGAACTGGCCGAGCACATCGGCCGCGAAATCATCCGTCGCTGGCTGCGGTGGGCCGGCGCGCCCCTGTGGAATCACCAAGGCCGTCACTACTACTCCGTTGCGCTTGCCGATCTGAGAGCGGCCGGCACGACGCAAGACAACGCCGAAACACCGAGCAACAACGCCAGCGAGGTGCAGTGATGCCAGCCAGCAAACACCGCAAGAACCGCCCCACCCACAAGCCACACGAGAAATGCCTGCCCTCGTGCTACCGGTTCAGCAGCAAAGCCGAGACAGATCTGCAGCTCGTGCCGCATATCGAGCTGAGCAAGATCCTCGACGGAACCGCCACCGAAGCAGCGTGGCACACCCTCGCCTTCCGCATCAATGTCGGGCAGGTGGTCGCCACCCTGTACTTCGCCGATAACCACGCACTGCGCGACGCCATGTACGCAGCTGTGATTGCCATTGCCGAGGTCGGCAAGCGGTTCCGTGCGCGTGGTCGCATGGGCGTCAACGGTGATGAGTTCCGCACCATCGGCCAGGCGCTCAACCTGACCGACGACTTGCAGCAAGCCTGCACGCGGCGCCAGTTACTGGTGGCCACGCTACGGGTGAACAGCAAAGCAGCAGTCAGCGGCCCCGTGGCTGCCGGCGACATCCTGAACATCCAGTGAGCAGCATGACCATGACCACCGATTCCCTGCCTGTCTCGCCCTACGCCGAGCGCGTCGCGCAGATCATCTGCAACGGCCTCTATCCTGAGGAAGCGGCCAAAGGATCCATCCTTGCCGACTTCCCGGCGACAACACGTCAGAACCTGCTGACGATTGCCGAGGCCATTCTTGTCGAAGGGCCGCGCGTGGAGCACCCCGCGCTGGAGTACGCCTGGTGGGTGTCCGGCTCGCCCGTGCTGGACGATCTGGCACCAGCGCAACTGCTCGCCGGCCAACCGCTCGATACGTCGACGGGTGCGCCCATCCAAGTCGAGGTGCACCAGGCCGCGCATCTCGAAAAGCCTTGGCGAGCGCGGCTGTCGATGCTGATCTATGCGCTGCATTGGGCCGACCCCAGCAAGGTGATGGCATGACCCAGCGCGAGTACAACGGCCGCGTGGCGGCGCCGCATATCCCCCTCGGCGATGCAGCGGTGGCTGCCGCCTTCTGGCGCGACAAGGAATGGAAGACGTGGGCCGTCGACATCGTGGCCGGCCCGACGAAGAAGCCGACTTACTGCGCGACGTGGTATGCCCGCGCACGCTCTGGGGAGACAGCGATTGCGTGCGTGCAGCGCAATCTGATCAGCCGCCCGCCCCGAGGTGCGCGATTCACTGCCCGCCTCGCTGGTCCGCGCGAGCTGGGCTGCATCCCGACCCCGCGAACACCGACCACGGAGGGCGCATGATGGGACGACGCGAACAGCGGGTGGCGCTTGGCTGCATGACGGCATTGGCGGCGGCGTGTTCTCTGGTTGCCGCGTGGCTGTCGGCGGCCGGCGCCTGGAATCGGTTTGGCACGCTGAGCGAGCGGGCGCTGACCGCTGCGGTGGCCGTCCTGTTGACGCTGGCGGTCCACCAGCTGCCCGCTGCGCTGGCCACGGGCAGGCGCATGCCGGTCGCCGGCTGGGCGCTATGGTGCGCATGCCTGGCCTCCGTGGTGTGGGGCCATCTGGCCTTCTTCGCGGCGGCCAATGGCCACGCCGGCGATGCACGCGCACAACGCCAGATCGAGGCCGCCGCGTCGATGCCGATGGAGGCGCGGGCGGTAGCGCGGCCGCTCGCCGTGGTCAGTGCCGAACGGGCCACGGTGCGCGGCGATATCGCGCGGCTGCAGGCCGCGGCCGCCAACTGCCGCAATTGCCCGCTCGGGGCGGCGCGGATCACCGCGCTGCAGCAACGGGCCGAGGCGCTCGACGTGGAGGAACAGGAAGCGCGCCGGGCCATCCGGCAGGACGAGAGCGTCCGTGCCGCTGCGCTGAGCCATGCGGCGGGCGTCGACCAGGCCCGACTCGATCCGGCCGCGCGCCTGTTTGCCGCCGCTACCGGTGCGCACGCTGAAACGGTGCTGCTGGTCACCCAGCTGGTCGCGGTGATCTGCCTGGAACTGGTGGGGTGCGTGCTGTGGCTGCGCGTCGCATCACTGCGTGCCACTACCTGCGCGCCAGCGTTACCCGCCAGCCCGCTGCGGGCGGGGGCCGTGACTACGCGGCGCGATACGAGTAACGAAGCCAGTAGCGGCGCCAGTCCTGCGGATGACGATCAGGTGGCGGCGGCGGTACGGCGCGGCGAACTCAAGCCGACCGTCGCGGCCATCCGCCAGTTTGTCGGGTGCTCGCAGGCCCGCGCGATGACTATCCGCCGTCGCTTACTGGCGACGGGGATCGAGCCGGACGCGCCGGGAGGTGCCGCATGACGGTGCATTCCGCCACATCGGTCGCGGCCCCCAGCTCGGTCGGCCTGGTGGACGCGGCCGCGCTGCTCGGGGCGCACCCGGAGACGGTGCGGCTCAAGGCCAAGGCCGGGGAGTTACCCGGCCGCAAGGTCGGCAAACGCTGGATGTTCTCAACGATTGCCCTGGAGCGTTACCTCGCCGGACAATGGATCCCGCGAGTTGTGCAAGGCGACCAGGCAAAGGAAGGTGAGCCATGTCGCTCTTCAAACGCAAAGGTAGCAACAACTGGTATTACAAGCTGTACCCCCCGGGCGGCGGGCCTCCGGTACAAGGAAGCACTGGCACCGTCGACCAAAAGCAGGCGCAGGAGCTGCACGACCGCCTGAAGGTGGATCTGTGGAATCAGGCCAAGCTGGGGGCGCGGCCCCGCTACACGTGGAACGATGCCGTGGTGCGCTATGTCGAGGACCGGGCCGGCTTGGCCAGTCTGGAAACCAGCAAGATTCACCTGCGCTGGCTCGACGCGCACCTGAGCGGCGTGGAGCTGGGCCGGATCGACCGCGACCGCGTGGATGCGATTGCCCGGGCCAAACGGGCGGAGCGCCGCACGGTACGGACAAGGCAGGGCCTCAAGGAGCTGGAAGGCACGGTGAGCGCCGGCACCGTCCGGCGCGTGATCGGCGTGCTGACGGCGGTGCTCAATGCTGCGGTGGAGTGTGGGTGGCTGGACAGCGTGCCCAAGCGCAAACGCTCCAAGGTGGCCAGCAAGCGGATCCGCTGGCTGACCGCCGCCGAGGCCGAGCGCTTGCTGGCCGAGCTGCCCGAGCATTTGGCGGACATGGCCCGCTTCAGCCTCGAAACGGGGCTGCGGCGGGCCAACGTGACCGGGCTGCAGTGGTCACAGGTGGATCTGGCGCGGCGCGTGGCGTGGATCCATCCTGACCAGGCGAAGGCGCGTAAGGCCATCACGGTGCCGCTGTCGGACACGGCGGTGGCCGTGCTGCGCCGGCAGCTACCGAAGAAGCGCGAGGCCGAGCACGTCGCGGCGGTGTTCGTCTACCGGGGCAAGCCGGTGCATCAGACGAGCACGGCCGCGTGGGGCAAGGCGCTGGACCGCGCGCGGATCCGGGACTTCCGCTGGCACGATCTGCGGCACACCTGGGCGAGCTGGCACGTGCAGCGCGGCACGCCGCTACAGGTGCTCAAGGAGCTGGGCGGCTGGGAAACGATGGAGATGGTGCAGCGGTATGCGCACCTGTCGGCGGACCATTTGGCGCAGTGGGTGGCGCCGCTGACGGAGATGCCGGCACCGAAGTTAGCTGCAGTTTAGCTACAGTCGCCCTTCGCGGCGGTGGTGGGAAAAGCGGGAAACCCTTGTGGGGATTGGCGCGCCCGGCTGGGATCGAACCAGCAACCCCTGCCTTCGGAGGGCAGTACTCTATCCATTGAGCTACGGGCGCACAGGACGGTTTTGCAACCGGTTTGTGGGTACAGCGGTTGCGGCGGGCGAGTGCCGCCGCAGGAAAGTCGCATAGGATACCGCGTTTGCCCCGTGCCGTCCATGCGGGCCCGCCAGGGGCTTCAGGGAACGTCTCGCAACCGCCGCTTTTTGGCACTGGCGGGGGGCCTTTGGCGCTATAATCGCCAGCTATTTGCGTCAAATCGTGCCCGCCACACCGCCGATGCAATGAGTCGACCGGGGTCAAGGCCGCGCGGCTTGTTGTCGGCGACAATCAGGCCCGGTCCGGGAGACAGTCCGCAGCGCGCAAATAGCAACAGACCCAAGTCAGGCAAGGGCCGCAGCCAGCACGGGCGGCCCGGATGGGGCCGGACAGCGGTCAGCGAGTGACCAAGACCGGGCCAGAATAAGCAAGCCGAGCGTAAGCGGCCAGAAGGTTTCCTGCAAAACTGAGAGTTCTGTATGAGCGACGTCCACAACGAACACGACGAACACGAGTCTCCCATCAAAACCCCGAAGCAGCTGATCGCAGTTGTGATCGCGGCTTTCCTGGTGCCGATCATCGTGATCATTCTGCTGGTCAACTTTGTCGGACACGGCTCGACTGAAAGCGCCGGCGCCGCCACCACGGCGGAAGCCGTCAACGACCGCATCAAGCCGGTCGCCTCGCTCGAAATCAAGGATCCCAATGCGCCGCGCGTCTTCAAGACGGGCGAGCAGGTCTACAAGGAAATCTGCGCCGCGTGCCACGCCACCGGCGCAGCGGGTGCACCCAAGTACGCCAACGCTGGCGACTGGACCGCGCGCATCGGCCAGGGCTTTGACGGCCTGATGAAGTCGGTGATAAACGGCAAGGGCGCGATGGCCGCGCGCGCCGGCACCACGCCGGACGACTACGCCGACTACGAACTGGCCCGTGCCGTGGTCTACATGGCCGACGCCGGCGGCGCCAAGTTCCCGGAACCGGCTGCCCCGGCTGCCGCCGCGCCGGCGACCGCCGCAGCCCCTGATGCCGCCGCCGGTCCGGCCGCCGCTGCTGCGCCGGCCGCCTCGGCCGACGTGGGCAAGAAGGTCTACGAGCAGGTCTGCGCCGCCTGCCACGCCGCCGGCGTGGCAGGTGCGCCCAAGTTCGGCGACAAGGCCGCCTGGGCGCCGCGCCTGAAGGAAGGCATGGACGCGGTCCACAACTTTGCGCTCAAGGGCAAGGGCGTGATGCCGCCCAAGGGTGGCTACGCCGGCCCGGACGCGGACGTGATCGCCGCTTCGGACTACATGGCCAACGCCGCCAAGTAAGTCCGCCTGCTGCAAACGAAAAGCCCGCGCATATTGCGCGGGCTTTTTTTCGTCCGTACCGCCTGCGCGGCCGCTACACCACGCGCGAGTACCGCGCCCGCGGCACGAAGCGCACCGGCTGCGCGCCATCGTTGGCGGCAACGGCCTGGGCACCGGTGTCCGCGGGCCGCGCGGCGTCCTCGCGCAGGTAGTGGTCGAACACCATCGCCACGCGCCGCACCAACAACCGGCCCAGCGGCGTCACGGTGATGCGTTCCGGCGTGCATTGCACCAGCCCGTCCGCGCCCAGTGCAGCAAGGTCGGCCAGTTCCGGCGCAAAGGCCGTGCCGAAGCGGATGCCGTGGCGCGCTTCCAGCGCCGGGATATCGAGCACCCCATTGCACATCAGGTCGCCGATGATCTCGCGCCGCAGGTGGTCGTCGACGCTCATCGCCACGCCGCGCGCCAGCGGCAGGCGGCCGTGGTCGAGCGCGCCGTAGTACTCGTCCAGCGTGCGCGCATTTTGCACGTAGCGCCCCGCGATCGCGCCGATCGCGGAAATGCCGAGCCCGACCTGGTCGTAGCCGGCGTGCGTTGAGTAACCCTGGAAGTTGCGCTGCAGCCGCCCTTCGCGCTGGGCCACGGCGAGGTCGTCGTCGGGCAGCGCGAAATGGTCCATGCCGATATAAACGTAGCCCTCGGCGGTCAGCCGCTCGATGGTGGAGACCAGGATGTCGAGCTTCTCGCCGGCGGGCGGCAAGGCGTTTTCGTCGATGCGGCGTTGCGGCTTGAACACATGCGGCAGGTGCGCGTAGCTATAGACCGAGAGCCGGTCGGGACGCAGCGCCAGCACCTGCTCGATGGTGCGGCCAAAGCGCGCCGCGGTCTGGTGCGGCAGGCCGTAGATCAGGTCCAGGCTGACCGAGCGGAAACCCAGCGTGCGTGCGGCATCCACCACGGCGCGGGTCTCTTCGAACGGCTGGATGCGATGGATGGCCTGCTGGACCTCGGGATCGAAATCCTGCACGCCCAGGCTGACGCGGTTGAAGCCCAGCTCGGCCAGCAGCGCAATGCGGGCGTGGTCGACGCGGCGCGGATCGATCTCGATCGAATGCTCGCCCTCGGCCGCCAGCTCGAAATGCTCATGCAGCAGCGCCATCACGCGGCGCATCTCGCCGGGGTCGAGGAAGGTCGGCGTGCCCCCGCCCCAGTGCGACTGCAGCACCTGGCGGCGCGGCCCGAGCCGGTCTGCCACCAGCGCCATCTCGCGGCCCAGGTAGTTGACGTAGCGGGCGCTGCGGCCATGGTCGCGCGTGATGATCTTGTTGCAGCCGCAGTAGTAGCAGATGTTCTCGCAGAACGGGATATGCAGGTACAGCGACAGCGGCGCCGGCGCGTCGGCGCGGCAGGCGGCGAGTGCGTCGTGGTACAGCGACAGGTCGGGCCCGTTGCGGAAGCGGTCGGCCGTCGGGTACGAGGTATAGCGCGGGCCGTTGCCGTCGATGCGGCCGGCCAGCGCGCGGAAGTCGGACAGTGCGCGGCGGTCGGGCGCAGGGAAAGTCATGGCAGACGGGATCATGGGGGCGCGGGGGTATGGGTGTATGACGGCCCATCGTAGGGCCGCACCGCCGCTGGCGCGTTGACCGCCGTCAAGCGCGGGCATTGGACCTGCGGGCGGCGGGCGTCACATTGGTGTCATGTGTGGCGGATACGCTGCGCGCCACCGCCGGCCCGCGCGTCACCTGCCCCTGCAATGCCAACTCCCGACCAGACATCAACGCATCCGCCGTACCCACCGCTGCGCAGCCACCTGGCAGCACCGGCCCGGCACCGGCGCCGCCTGCTTGCCGCCGCCGGCGCGGCCCTGGCCCTGCCCGCCTGGCCAGCTCTGTCGCAGACGCAGGCGCGCCGCACGGTCGTGGTCGGCCACCTGCTCGACCGCGGCGGCGCGCAAGCCGACCTTGCGCGCGACTACCTGGCCGGGGCCAAGGTCATGTTCGATGCTGTCAACGCCGGCAACGGCCCGGTGCGCATCGCGCACGTGGTCCGTGACGCCGATCCCGACCCGCGCCGCGCGCTGGCGCAGGCGGTGTCGCTGGCCGATACCGAACGCGCCGAGCTGCTGTTCGGCCCGGGCGACCGGCTGTTGCCGGCGCTGGCGGCATCGGCCGAGCTGGGCCGGCGCGGCGTGCAGATCGTGGCGCCGCTGTCGGGGCTTGCGCTGGCGGCCGACAACGTCTGGTTCACCCGTGCCGACTACCAGGCCGAACTGGACGCGGCGGTACGCCAGCTGCGCAGCTACGGCCTGACCAGCATCGCGCTGGCCCTGGCGCCGGACTTCGCCGCCCCGTCGCTGGCCCGGCTGGAGGCGCAGACCGGGACGCGCGCGGTGCCGCTCGACGCCAATCCCGAGGCCGCCGCCCGGCGCATCGCCGCCACCCGCCCGGGCGCGGTGATCGTGGCGGGCGATACCCTTGCCTACGCCGGGCTGGGCCGCGCGCTGGCGGTGCAGGGCTGGTACGGTTTCCTGGTCGGGCTGTCGTCGGTCAGCGCCACCGCCGCGCGCGAGATCCTGGGCGCTGGCTACAACGGCGGCATGGTGCTGACCCAGGTCGCGCCCGGGCCGCAACAGGCAACGCTGCGGGTGGTGAAGGAACACGTGGCGCGCATGAAGCAATACCTGGATGAGCCGCCGTCGCCGGCCACGCTGGCTGGCTATATCGGCGCGGCATGGCTGGCGCGCGCGCTGGCCGGCCTGCGCGGCAGCGGCGCGGCCGAGATGCGGCGGGCACTGCAGGGGCGCGTGGACGTGGGCGATTTCCCGCTCGACTTCACGCACGGGCAGCGCGGCTCGCAGTACGTCACGCTGGCGGCGTCAGCCGCGCGGTAGGGACAGGCGCGCGCGCAGGCCGCCTTCGGGGCGGTTGCTCAGGGTCAGCTCGCCGCCATGGCGCGCGGCAATGTCGACCGCGATCGACAACCCCATGCCGACCCCGCCGGTGGCGCGGCTGCGCGAGGATTCGACGCGGTCGAACGGCGCGAGCAGCACAGCCGCCATACTAGGCATGCCTGCACCCCGCGTCTTGTCAGCCTGGTAGGCCTTTGTATCGGGACTGTAGCGCCCGTTCAGCCCGGGGCTGTCTTGCCGCCGTTTCCCAGCAGTGCCTTGAGCGCGCCGAGCCGGTCCTTGGGGCTCATCGCCGGGGTTTCATCCACCGGCGCAGGCGCCTCCTCCAGCTTCATCTCGCCGATAAAGCGCGAAGGCTGGCACGAGTAGGTCTCTCGCGCGCGCTTGCGCTTCTTGCACCAGCTGACATGCAGGCTGCGCTGGGCGCGGGTGATGCCGACATACATCAATCGCCGCTCTTCCTCGATCTTCTCGTCGCTCATGTCCTCGTCTTCGCGGCAGTGCGGCAGGATGCCCTCCTCCACGCCGACCAGGAACACGTGCGGATACTCCAGCCCCTTGGACGCATGCAGCGTGGACAGCCGCACCGCGTCGGGATCTTCCTCGCGGCCTTCCAGCATGCTCATCAGCGCCACGGTCTGGGTCAGCTCCAGCAGGTTCTTGCCTTCGCTGCCGAGGCCGTCGGCATTGTCGAAGCCGGTGGCTTCCTCGCCCTCGGCGCCTTCGGGCTTGGTGCCCTTGCGCTTGAGCCAGTCGAGGAATTCCAGCGTATTGGTCCAGCGCGACTGCGCCTGCCGTTCGTCGAAGCTGTCGTACAGGTAGGCCTCGTAGTGGATCCCTTCCATCAGGTCGTCCAGCACCACGGTGGCGGGATCCTTGGCCGCGCGGTCGGCCAGCCGTACCATCGATTCGCAGAACACGCGCAGCGGCTCCAGCTGGCGCGGCTGCAGCTTGCCTTCGATGCCGCCCATCATCGCGGCCTCGAACAGCGACACCTTGGCCTGTCCGGCAAAGGTGCCCAGCGCTTCCAGCGTGGTGTTGCCCACGCCGCGGCGCGGCGTGGTGATGGCGCGGATAAAGGCGGGATCGTCATCGGGGTTGGCAATCAGGCGCAGATAGGCGCAGATGTCCTTGATCTCGGCCTTGTCGAAGAAGCTCTGGCCGCCCGACAGCACATAGGGAATCCGTTCGCGCCGCAGGATCTGCTCAAACAGCCGCGCCTGGTGGTTGCCGCGATACAGGATGGCGTAGTCGCGGAACTGCGCGCGGCGCTCGAACTTGTGCGCGGACAGGCGGAACACCACCGACTCGGCCTCGTGCTCCTCGTCGTTCATCGGGTGGATGGCGATGGGGTCGCCCATGCCGTGCTCGCTCCACAGCTTCTTGTCGAACAGCTTGGGGTTGTTGGCGATGACCGCGTTGGCGGCTTCCAGGATGCGCACCGTGGAGCGGTAGTTCTGCTCCAGCTTGATCACCTTCAGGTCCGGGAAGTCGGTCTGCAACCCGCGCAGGTTGTCCAGCGTGGCGCCGCGCCAGCCATAGATGGCCTGGTCGTCGTCGCCGACCGCGGTGAAGGCCGGCGCGCGCAGGTGCGAGCCGCCTGCCAGCAGCTTCAGCAACTGGTACTGGCAGGCGTTGGTGTCCTGGTATTCGTCGACCAGGAAGTAGCGCAGGCGGTTCTGCCACTTGAGTTGCACCGTTTCATTGCGCGCGAACAGCTCGGCGGGCAGGCGGATCAGGTCGTCGAAATCCACCGCCTGGTAGGCGTGCAGCGTGGCCACGTAGTTGCGGTAGACCAGCGCGGCCTGGTGCTCGTCGGCATTGGCGGCCTGCGCGATCGCTGCCTCCGGATCGACCATGCCGTTCTTCCACAGCGAGATCGTGCCCTGCACGCCGCGGATCAGCTTCTTGTCGGTGGTGCCGAGCTGCTCCTGGATCAGGCCGAAGCAGTCGTCCGAATCCATGATCGAAAACTGCGGCTTCAGGCCCACGTGCTCGGCCTCCATGCGCAGGATCTGCACCCCGAGCGAGTGGAAGGTACAGACCGTCAGCTGTTTGAGCGGGATGCGCTTGCCCTCGCGCGTGGTCTTGCCCTCCATCAGCTTGCCGATGCGCTCCTGCATCTCCTTGGCGGCCTTGTTGGTAAAGGTGACGGCGGCGATATGGCGCGGCTCGAAGCCCTTGTCCTCGATCAGATGCGCGATCTTCTGCGTGATCACCCGGGTCTTGCCGGAGCCCGCCCCGGCCAGCACCAGGCAAGGGCCGTCCAGGTAGCGGACGGCTTCGGATTGGGCGGAGTTCAGGCCATGGGTCATGCGTGGGATGCGGTTGGAGGCAGGGAAATCGGCAGGAACAGCGGCAGGCCAGGCGGGACACGCCAGCACCCAAAAAACGGGCATGGCAGCAAAGCTGCCGATGTTAACACGCTGGCCGCGGCAGGTCAGTCAGCGCAAACCGCGTTGACACGGCCGGTTGTGTCACCGGCGTAACACTTCGTAAAGGCCGGAGCCAATCGCGCAACCAAACGCTCTAACTAGTATGTCCCCTGGCCTGCGTGGCGGGGTTGACATGCTTGAATCATCACATCGGAGCCAATAATGAAAACCCTGCAGACTTTGACCAAGGTGACCCTGATCGGCGTGACCGTCGCGGCCTTTGCCGGTTGCGCGGATATGACCCCGAAGCAGCGTAATACCGCCATTGGCGCGGGCGCGGGCGCCGTGGGCGGCGCCATCCTCACCGACGGTAGCGCGCTGGGTACGCTGGGTGGCGCGGCCGTGGGCGGCGTGATCGGTAACGTTGTCACCGACGACAAGAAGAAGTAAGCCAGACCACCGCAGCGACAGGTACGGCAGGCTCCCCTGGCCGGTTTGACAAAGGCCGGGGCCTCCCGTACATTGCGCGCATCCGACCGGGAGAGCGCGCATCGCCTGCGCCGCCGAAGGGGTATCACCCGAAAACTCTCAGGCACCACGGACCGATCGGATCGGCATGCAATATGCACACAATGCATGCCGAACTCTGGAGAGCGGCACCCGCCATTCGTGGCGAGCGTGCCCACCGAAGGGGCGCACGAGGAAGGGGTCCGGCAGGATCCGCCTTGTAATCTCTCAGGTATCGAGGACAGAGGGGTCATCCGCCGCAGCGGATTGCCACGCCACATTCAGGCGCGGCGAGCGTTGCGGCGGATGGCCCTTTTTTGTTTTCGCCAACCGAGACTGCCCCAGAGGATTCCATGACGCTCCAGGCCACGCCCCTCAACGCCATCCACCGCGCCCTCGGCGCCCGCATGGTTGATTTCGGCGGCTGGGACATGCCGGTCAACTACGGCTCCCAGATCGAAGAACACAATGCCGTGCGCACCGACGCCGGCATGTTCGACGTGTCGCACATGTGCGTGGTCGACCTCGCCGGCGCCAATACCCGCAGCTTCCTGCGCGGCCTGCTGGCCAACAATGTCGACAAGCTGCAGACCCCGGGCAAGGCGCTCTACTCCTGCATGCTGGATGAGAAAGGCGGCGTGATCGACGACCTGATCGTCTACTTCTTTGCCGAGGACCGCTTCCGCCTGGTCGTCAACGCCAGCACCGCGCTGGGCGACATCGAATGGATCCGCGCGCGCAATGCCGCCACCGGCAGCGATGTGACCATCACGCCGCGCCGCGACGATGTTGCGCCTGCAGGCGCGCAGCCTCTGGCCATCGTCGCCGTGCAGGGGCCCAACGCCCGCGCCAGGGTGTGGAGCACCTTCCCCTCGACCCAGCCTTCGGACACGCTCAAGCCCTTCAACGCCGCCGTGGTCCAGGACCCGGCCATCGGCGAGATCATGGTGGCGCGCACCGGCTACACCGGCGAAGACGGCTTCGAACTGGTGGTGCCGGCCGAGAACGTCGCCGCCGTCTGGGAAAAGCTGAACGCCGCCGGCGTGCGCCCCGCAGGCCTGGGCGCGCGCGACACGCTGCGCCTGGAAGCCGGCATGAACCTGTACGGCCAGGATATGGATATCAACACCTCGCCGCTGGATGCGGGCCTGGCCTGGACGGTGGACCTGCAGAGCGAGCGTGACTTCACCGGCAAGGCGGCACTGGCCGCGGCCGGTTCGCGCCAGCAATTCCTCGGCCTGATCCTGCGTGACAAGGGCGGCGTCCTGCGCGCCCACCAGAAAGTGATCACGCCGGCCGGTGACGGTGAAATCACCAGCGGCACCTTCAGCCCGTCGCTGTCCCAGTCCATCGCCTTTGCCCGCCTGCCCAAGGATGTCGCCGTGGGCGATACCGTGCAGGTGGAGATCCGCGACCGCAAACTCAACACGACTGTGGTTAAACTGCCGTTTGTGCGTAATGGCAAGGCACTCGTGAGCTGAGGCTCACCCAACGGTCGCCCTCGCCTGCCGGCAGCTTCGCCGGGCAGGCATCACCCAACAAGAAACAAATCTGTATCCGGAGAACCTTCATGAATTTCCCCGCTGACCTCAAGTACACCGAGTCGCATGAGTGGGTACGCGTCGAAGCCGACGGCACGCTCACCATCGGCATCACCGACCACGCGCAGGACGCGCTGGGCGACATCGTCTTCCTGGAACTGCCCGAAGTGGGCAAGTCGGTCGGTGCCGGCGATGCGCTGGCAGTGGTGGAATCGGTAAAGGCCGCTTCCGACATCTACGCCCCCGTGGCCGGCGAAGTGATCGCCGTCAACGAGGCCGCCACGGCTGCCCCGGAGAGCGTCAACGCCGACGCCTTCGACGCGTGGCTGTTCAAGCTCAAGCCGGCCAACGGCGACGACGTCAACGGCCTGATGTCGGCCGACGCCTACAAGGCCAGCGTCGGCGCCTGACGCCGGCCGCGCCGGTCCATGGTTGGACCGGCCACTGCAGACTGACGCGCGCCGTCCCGGCTGACCACCGGCCGGCGCGCACCTCACGAGGTTCTTGCCAATGAACGCCCCGCTTCCCATGAACGCCGCCCAAGTGAACCGGCCCACGCTGGCCGAACTGGAGGCGCGCGACGCCTTCGCCGCCCGCCATATCGGCCCCGATACCCCCGAACAGCAGCACATGCTGAAGGTGCTGGGCTATGACAGCCGCGCCGCGCTGATCGACGCCGTCATCCCCGCCGCCATCCGCCGCCGCGACGGCATGCCGATGGGCGAGTTCACCGAGCCGCTGAGCGAGGAAGCCGCGCTGTCAAGGCTGCGCGGGCTGGCTGGCAAGAACAGGGTGCTGAAGAGCTTTATCGGCCAGGGCTACTACAACACCGTCACGCCCGGCGTCATCCTGCGCAATATCTTCGAGAACCCGGCCTGGTACACCGCCTACACGCCCTACCAGCCGGAGATCTCGCAGGGCCGCCTGGAAGCGATGCTGAACTTCCAGCAGATGGTCACCGACCTGACCGGGCTGGATATCGCCAATGCGTCGATGCTGGATGAAGGCACTGCCGCGGCCGAAGCCATGACACTGCTGCAGCGCGTGAACAAGCACGATTCGAACACCTTCTACGTGGCCGACGACGTGCTGCCGCAGACGCTGGAAGTGGTACGCACGCGCGCGCTGCCGATGGGCATCGAGGTCAAGGTCGGCCCCGCCGCCGATGCCGCCGCGGCCAACGCCTTCGGCGTGCTGCTGCAGTACCCGGGCGTGAACGGCGACGTCAACGACTACCGCGCCATCGCCGACGCCGTGCACGCCGCCGGCGGCCTGGTGGTGGCTGCCGCCGACCTGCTGGCGCTGACGCTGATCGCCGCGCCGGGCGAATGGGGCGCCGATGTGGCCGTGGGCAACTCGCAGCGCTTCGGCGTGCCGCTGGGCTTCGGCGGCCCGCACGCCGGCTATATGGCGGTGAAGGACGCGTTCAAGCGCTCGATGCCGGGCCGGCTGGTGGGCGTGACCATCGATGCGCAGGGCAACAAGGCCTACCGCCTGGCCCTGCAGACGCGCGAGCAGCATATCCGCCGCGAGAAGGCCACCTCGAATATCTGTACCGCGCAGGTGCTGCTGGCCGTGATGGCGTCGATGTATGCGGTCTACCATGGCCCGCAGGGCCTGAAGCGCATCGCGCAGCGCGTGCATCGCCTGACCGCGACGCTGGCCGCCGGCCTGGAAAAGCTCGGCTTCGCGCGCACCAACGCCAGCTTCTTCGATACGCTGACGCTGGAAACCGGCTTCAACACCGATGCCATCCATGCCGCGGCCACCGCGCGCGGCATCAACCTGCGCCATATCAGCGCCACGCGCGTCGGCATCTCGCTGGACGAGACTGCCACCCGTGCCGACGTGGTCGCGCTGTGGGAAGTCTTCACGCAAGGCAAGCCGCTGCCCGCGGAAGTGGACTTCGACAAGCTCGAAGCTGTCGTGCAGGACGCGTTCCCGGCGGAACTGGCACGCACCAGCGAATACCTGACCCACCCGGTGTTCAACACGCACCACGCCGAACACGAGATGCTGCGCTACCTGCGCATGCTGGCCGACAAGGACCTGGCGCTGGACCGCACCATGATCCCGCTGGGCTCGTGCACGATGAAGCTGAACGCCACCAGCGAGATGATCCCGGTGACCTGGCCCGAATTCAGCCAGATCCACCCGTTCGCGCCGCTGGACCAGACCGTGGGCTACCGCGAGATGATCGACCAGCTCGAGGCCATGCTGTGCGCCGCCACCGGCTACGCCGCGGTCAGCCTGCAGCCCAACGCCGGCTCGCAGGGCGAGTACGCGGGCCTGCTGATCATCCATGCCTACCACGCCAGCCGCGGCGAAAGCCATCGCGACATCTGCCTGATCCCGTCGTCCGCACACGGCACCAACCCGGCTTCGGCGCAGATGGCCGGCATGAAGGTGGTGGTGGTGGCCTGCGACGAGGACGGCAACGTCGACCTGCAAGACCTGGCGAAGAAGGCCGAGCAGCACAGCAAGAACCTGGCGGCGATCATGATCACCTACCCGTCCACGCACGGCGTGTTCGAGCAGGGCGTGCAGCAGATCTGCGAGATCGTGCACCAGCACGGCGGCCAGGTGTACGTGGACGGCGCCAACATGAACGCGATGGTCGGCACCGCCGCGCCGGGCCAGTTCGGCGGCGACGTGTCGCACCTGAACCTGCACAAGACCTTCTGCATCCCGCACGGCGGCGGCGGCCCGGGCGTGGGCCCGGTCGCAGTCGGCGCGCACCTGGCTGACTTCCTGCCCAACCAGGACAGCGTCGGCTATCGCCGCGACGACCGCGGCATCGGCGGCGTTTCGGCGGCGCCGTTCGGCTCGGCCAGCATCCTGCCGATCTCGTGGATGTATATCGCGATGATGGGTTCGGCCGGCCTGACCGCCGCCACCGAGAATGCGATCCTGGCCGCCAACTATGTCGCCAAGCGCCTGGCGCCGTACTACCCGGTGCTGTACACCGGCCAGCACGACCTGGTTGCGCACGAGTGCATCCTGGACCTGCGCCCGCTGCAGAAGGACACCGGCATCAGCAATGAAGACGTGGCCAAGCGCCTGATGGACTACGGCTTCCACGCCCCGACCATGAGCTTCCCGGTGCCGGGCACGCTGATGATCGAGCCGACCGAGAGCGAGGCACTGCACGAGCTGGACCGCTTTATCGACGCGATGATCGCGATCCGCCAGGAAATCGGCCGCGTCGCCGACGGCACCTTCGACCGCGACGACAACCCGCTCAAGCACGCGCCGCACACGGCCGCGGTGGTGACCGCCGACGAGTGGACCCACAAGTACACGCGCGAGGAAGCCGCGTACCCGGTGGCATCGCTGCGCACGCAGAAGTACTGGCCGCCGGTCGGCCGTGCCGACAACGTGTATGGTGACCGCAACCTGTTCTGCGCCTGCGTGCCGGTCAGCGACTACGTGGTGGACTGAGGCGTAGCGCCGCCGCAGCCGCGGCGGCCCGCCAACGAACTATGCTCGAGATGACGGGCATCGCGGTGTCGCGGTGCCCGCCGCAGCCACGCCAACCGACCAAGAAGAGCCTCTTCAGGGCCATCCCATTGCTGGAGACATTCCGTGGCAGTCAGCGTCTTTGATCTGTTCAAGGTGGGCATCGGCCCGTCGAGCTCGCATACCGTAGGCCCGATGCGCGCTGCGCTGATGTTCGCGCAGGGGCTTGAGCGCGACGGCCTGCTGCCGCAGGTGGCGAGCGTGCGTGCCGAGCTCTATGGCTCGCTGGGCGCCACCGGCAAGGGCCACGGCACCGACAAGGGCGTGATCCTCGGCCTGATGGGGGAAGCCCCCGACACCATCGATCCCGATTCGATCGACACGCGCCTGGCCGCGCTGCGCGCGGGCCGCGAGCTGTCGCTGCTGGGCCAGCATGTCGTGCCCTTTGTCGAGAAGGAGCACATCGCCTTCTACCGGCGCGAAGCGATGGCCGAGCATCCCAACGGCATGAAGTTCCATGCCTTCGACGCCAGCGGCGCATCGCTGCGCGAGGCGCGCTACCTGTCAGTCGGCGGCGGCTTCGTCGTGACCGCGGGCGCACCCAATACGCAGGTGCTCAATGCCGCGCAGCAACTTCCGCACCCGTTCCGCAGCGGCAAGGACATGCTGGAGATGGCCACCGCCAGCGGCAAGAGCATTGCGCGGCTGATGATGGAAAACGAGCTGACCTGGCGCAGCGAGGCGGAAGTCACCAGCGGCCTGCTGCATATCTGGGATGTGATGCAGGCGTGCGTGGCGCGCGGCTGCCGCACCGACGGCGAGCTGCCGGGGCCGTTCAGGGTCAAGCGCCGTGCGCCGGAACTGTTCCGCAGCCTGACCGAGCGCGCCGAGCGCACGCTGTCGGACCCGCTCTCGGTGATGGACTGGGTCAACCTGTACGCCATTGCCGTCAATGAAGAGAATGCCGCCGGCGGGCGCGTGGTCACCGCGCCGACCAACGGCGCCGCGGGCATTATCCCGGCGGTGCTGCACTACTACGACCGCTTCGTGCCGGGTGCCAGCAAGCAAGGCGTGGTCGACTTCCTGCTGACCGCGGGCGCGATCGGGCTGCTGTACAAGCTCAATGCGTCGATTTCCGGCGCCGAGGTCGGTTGCCAGGGCGAAGTCGGCGTGGCCTGCTCGATGGCCGCCGGCGCGCTCGCGGCGGTGCAGGGCGGCAGCCCGGCGCAGGTCGAGAACGCGGCCGAGATCGGCATGGAGCACAACCTCGGGCTGACCTGCGACCCGGTTGGCGGACTGGTGCAGATCCCGTGTATCGAGCGCAACGCAATGGCCTCGGTCAAGGCGGTCAACGCGGCGCGCATGGCCTTGCGCGGCGACGGCACGCACTACGTATCGCTCGATTCGGTGATCAAGACCATGCGCGAGACCGGTGCCGACATGAAGACCAAGTACAAGGAGACGGCGCGCGGCGGGCTGGCGGTGAATATCGTGGAATGCTAATGTCCGCGCGCAGCGCGGCGTATCATGGCGGCGTTCCCCGAACGAAAAACAAGAGGGCAGCCATGCAGACCTTCCACCAGCTGTTCGACGAAACCTCGTCCACCTTCACCTACCTGCTGATCGACGCCGCCACCGGGGACGCGCTGCTGATCGACCCGGTCGACCACCAGCTGGAACGCGACCTGGCGCTGCTGAAGTCAACCGGCGCGCGGCTGGCGTGGGTCATCGAGACCCATGCCCATGCCGACCACATCACCTCGGCCGGCCACCTTGCGCTGCAGACCGGCGCGCACACTGCGGCGCCGTCCGGCTGCGATATCAAGCCCGCGCAGAAGCAGCTGATCGACGGCGACACTGTCGCCTTCGGCAAGCAGGTGCTGCGCGCCATCCATACGCCCGGGCACACCGCCGGCAGCATGAGCTACCTGTGGGAAGAACCCACGCCCGACGGCATCGTGCGCCGCGTCTTCACCGGCGATGCCCTGCTGATCGACGGCTGCGGCCGCACCGACTTCCAGTCGGGCGACGCCGGCACGCTCTACGACAGCCTGACCAGGAAGCTGTTTGCGCTGCCCGACGACACGCAGGTCTATCCGGCCCACGACTACAAGGGCCGCACCTCGTCCACCATCGGCCAGGAGCGCGCCCACAACAGCCGCGTCGCCGGCCGCACGCGCGAAGAGTTCATCGAGATGATGCGCAACCTGAACCTGCCGCGCCCGAAGCTGATCGATGTCGCCGTGCCGGCCAACCAGCGCCTGGGCCTGCGCGACGGTGAAAGCGTGCCGCACGGCGCCTGAGGTTTTCCTAACGTTAGGAGTCTTTGCATGTCCACATACACCGCTGAAGTCCTGTGGCAACGCGACGGGCAGGATTTCGCCGGCAACCGCTACAGCCGCAGGCATGTGCTGCGCTTTGACGGCGGCGCAGAAATTCCGGGATCGTCGTCGCCCCATGTGGTGCCGCTGCCGATGTCGGATGCGAGCGCGGTCGATCCCGAGGAGATGTTCATCGCCTCGCTGTCCAGCTGCCACATGCTGTGGTTCCTGTCGCTGGCGGCGAAGCAACGCTTTGTCGTCGACCGCTACCTGGATGCGGCCACTGGTGTGATGGCAAGGAACGCGGACGGGCAGATGGCGATGACCGTGGTGACGCTACGCCCTCAGGTGACGTTTGGCGGCGAGCGCGAGCCCACGCGCGAAGAACTCGATGCCCTGCACCACGCCGCGCATGGCGCCTGCTTTATCGCCAACTCGGTCAGGACCGAGGTGCGCTGCGAACCGGTGTTCGCCGGCGCCTGAGCGCGTTGCCATGCCTGCCATCGTCCCGGCACCGGCGCCAGCGCAGCTGGTGCCGCCGCGGACTGAATCGGTTCGCCGCAGGGTGCTGCGCTGGCTCGGTGCGGGACTGGTCCTGCTTGCCGGAATCAGCATGATGCAGGATCACTTCCTCTACTTCCCCGACAAGGCCTCGGTCGACGACATGGTCTCGCCCGGGTTGCGCGCCTGGCCGGGGCCGCAGGACTTTCGCGGCCTTGTCGCCGAACCGGCCGGACCGGCGCGCGCCACCGCCATGGTCTTTCACGGCAATGCCGGGCACGCCGGGCATCGCGGCTACTACGCCAGCGCGCTGACGAAGCTGGGCATTCGCGTGATCCTGGCCGAGTACCCGGCCTACGGCCCGCGCACCGGCGCACTCGGCGAGCGCAGCTTCGTGGCAGACGCGGAACAATCGATTGCGCTGGCCCGGCGCCAGTTCGGCGGCCCGCTGCTGCTGGTCGGCGAGTCGCTGGGAGCGGGCGTGGCCGCAGCGGCCGCGGCGCGCCAGCGCGAGAGCGTCGCCGGCGTGCTGCTGATCACGCCGTGGGACAAGCTTGCGCATATTGCCTCGCATCACTATCCCTGGCTGCCGGCCGGCTGGGTGCTGCGCGACCGCTACGAAAGTGCGGCCAACCTGGAAGGCTTCGGCCGCCCGGTGATGGTCGCGGTCGCCGAACGCGACACCATCGTGCCGGCACGCTTCGGCCGGGCGCTCTATGCGTCGCTGGGCGAACCGCGGCGGCTCGCGGTGATCGGCGGCGCCGGGCATAACGACTGGGCCGGGCATGTCGATACGGCCTGGTGGCAGGAAGCGGTCGCGTTCCTGCTGTCCCCGCCACCCACTACAAACAAATAACATCGGGCCGTCAAAACGCTGATTTGACTTACCCCTGCGTGCCGCAAATACTGGCCTTCACAGAACGGCTCGCCACTTGCGCACCGGTCGGTGCGTCCAGCGTTGCGTAGCCGACATCCGTGGGGGAACATCATCATGAAGCAATGCCAGCATCGCAAGCTGTACCGTGGCCTCGGCGTACTGGCCGCGGCGATCGCGCTGACCCCGGCGCTGATCCCTGCCCAGGCCATGGCGCAGAACAAGCCCATGGCCTATCCGGCCAAGGGCCAGAGCCAGCAACAGCAGGCCAGCGACGACGGCGCGTGCTACAGCTGGGCCAAGCAGCAGACCGGCGTGGATCCGGCACAGGCCGCCAACGCCCCGCCGCCGGCCCAGGCGCAGAGCGGCCAGCGCGTGCGGGGTGCCGCGGGCGGCGCCGCGGCCGGTGCCGTGGTGGGCGCGATGGCAGGCGATGCCGGCAAGGGTGCGGCGGTCGGCGCTGCAGCGGGTACGGTGGGGGGCGGCGTGGCGCACCGGCAGTCGCGCCGCCAGGCGAACGCGGCCAACCAGCAGGCGGCGGCCAATACCAGCCAGGCGATGGGCTCGTACTACCAGGCCTGGGGCGCCTGCATGCAGGGGCGCGGCTACAGCGTCAAATAAGACAAGGGGCAGCCTGGCGCAGGCTCAGGCAGCCCACCGGTCACACGCCTTGCGCACCGTTTCACGCTGGCTGCGCGCATCGGCATCGACCTGGCGCAGCCACTCGGCGTCGCCGTCGCGGCGCTCGGCCAGCGCGCGGATATTGGCCAGCGCCTCCAGCGAGCCGAGTGCCTCGGCGTGCGGCACCAGCGCGTCGCAGATCGACAGGATGTGGTCGGCGATCGGCATGCGCGTCAGTTCGTTGGGATGCACGTACTCCCCCTCCAGCCCGAAACGGCAGGCCTGGAAGCGGTTGAAGGTGTACACCAGGTAATCGTCTTCCTGCGGCATGAAGGGGCGCGACAGCAGCAGGTAGCGCGCCAGCATCTGGATATAGGCGGCGATATCGCAGGCGCGCTGCACCGTCAGCGGCGTGTCCATCACGCGGACCTCGATGGTGCCGAACTCCGGCTTGGGCCGGATATCCCAGTAGAAGTCCTTCATGCTCTCGATCACGCCGGTATTGCGCATCTTCTCGAAATACGCGGTGAAGGCGTCCCACGTCAGCAGGAACGGCGCCCGCCCGCTCATCGGGAAGGCCGCGACCGAATTCAGCCGCGCCGAGGCAAAGCCGGTATCCACGCCCTGCACATAGGGCGAGGATGCCGCCAGCGCCACAAAGTGCGGCACATAGCGGCCGATGGCATGCAGCAGGAACAGCGATTCGTCGGCGCTGGGGCAGCCGATATGCACGTGCTGGCCGAACACGGTGAACTGCTTGGCCAGGTAGCCGTACAGCTCTGAGATGTACTGGTAGCGCGGCGAATCCGAGATGGTGCGGTCGGCCCACTGCTGGAACGGGTGGGTGCCGCCGCCGGCAATGCCCAGGTTCAGCGAGCGCGAGGCCGCCACCATCAGGTCGCGCATCACGGTCAGCTCTTCCAGCGCCTGCTGGTAGCTGTGGCAGATCCCGGTGCTGATCTCGATCATCGACGGGCTGATCTCCGGCTTGATGTCGCCGGCATGCTCGGCGCCCTTGAGCGCGCGCAGCAGGTCGGGCGCGAACGGGGCCAGGTCATAGTCATGCCGGTTGACCAGCTGCAGCTCCAGCTCCACGCCGAAGGTCAGCGCCTCTGAGTGCTTGAACGTTTCGAGCGACATCAGCGCCCTCCTCCATTGGCCCGGATGTCGACGCGGACTTCGCCTGCGTAGCGCAGCGCCCAGGCCGCGATCACCGGACCGAAAAGTTGTTCGATGGCCAGCGCGCACAGGATGATGGCCGCCAGCGGCTGGCCGGTACCGGGGTAGAGCCGCGCCACGTCATGCATCAGCAGGTAGGCCAGGCCCGACATCGGCGCCAGCGCCAGCCCCAGCGCCATGCACTGGCGCAGGCTCAGGCCCGAGAACGAGCCCAGCGACACCACGCCCGCCAGCTTGGCCACATGGCGCAGCACCACCAGCGCGATGGCGTAGACGCCGCCCACGGCCCAGTCCTGTGCCGTCAGCGGCAGGCCCAGCGAGACCACCATCACGATGATCAGCAGGCTGCCGGCGCTGCCGAAATGCGGCGGCCACACATGCGGCTGGTTGTCCTGGTGCTTGAACACGACACCGGCCAGCATCAGCGTCAGCGGCATCGACAATTTTAGTACCCGGGTCAGCGCCAGCGTGAACAGCACCAGGCCCACCAGCACCAGGAAGCTGTAGTGGTCGTCGGCCGACATGCGGTCATAGATGGCATGACCGAGCTTGCCCACCACCCACGCCAGCAGGCACGAGCCCACCAGCAGGTACAGCGGATGCAGCAGCGCCGCGCCCAGGTTGCCGTATTCCGAATGCAGCCAGCCGGTGGCGACCTGCACGATGGCGGCGGCGTAGATGCTGTTGAGCGCGGCCATCGCCATCAGGCGCTCGGTGACCTGGCCGTCGGCGCGCAACTCATTCTTGAGCTGCAGCACGATGGTGGGCGAGGTGCTGACCGCGATGCCGCCGGCCAGGATCGCCACGCCGGGCGAGGCGCCGATCCATTGCAGCACCGCCGCCACCAGGCCCCAGGTCAGCAGGCTTTCAAAGGCACTGGTCAGCAGCAGCCAGCGGTTGGCGCGCAGCCAGGTCAGCGAGAGGCGATGCCCGAGTTCGAACAAGGCCAGTGCCAGCGCCATATCGATCAGGATACGGGTCTGGTTGATCATGTTCTCGTCGACGATGCCGCGCCCCAGCATGCCGGCGCAAAGCCCCGCCGCGGCATACCCGACGATGCGCGGGCAGCGCAGCCAGCGCCGGCTCAGTTCACCGGCCAGGCCGGCGCCGACCAGCGCCAGCCCGACCCAGAACAGGCCGCCGGGCGCGAGCGGGAGGCTTGGAAAAAGTTGGCTCAGTCCATTCATGGCGACATGGTAATGTAAGCACTTCACAATCCATGTCAGTGATTGTCCGACACCGCACAAAACACGCGCACAACTTCTGTCATCTGCACGTAAAAACGCCATCTCCAGATGGTGTTTTTTACATCCCTTACATGTTCAGACCGTTCGCCGGACCGGAGCGACGTTTCAGACGCCCCAGACTTTCCACATCGGCCGGGTTGCCTTGAGCGCGGCCTCCACCTGTGCGCACAAAGTGCGCGTCGAGCCCTGCGCGGCCCCGCGGGCACGGGCCTTTTCGAAATACCCCAGCGCGGTTTCACGCTGGTCCAAGCCAAGCGCCGATTGCACCGCGCGCAGGTACACCTCTGCATCCCAGTCGTCACGCACGGCGAAGGCGGCGACAAAGTCGGCCAGCGCGGCATCGTGGCGCCGCGCTGCGTGGTGGACCAGCCCGCGCTGCACGCGCGGGCCGGCCTGGTCCAGCGGATCGCCCTCGGTCAGCGCCACGGCCTGTTCGAACAGCGGCAGCGCGCGCTCGGGCTCGCCCGCGTCGCGCCAGACCTGGCCGAAGCGGTTGTACAGCCAGGCGTCCTCGACCAGCAGCGCGCGGCGCTGCTGGGCCTCGATCTCGGCCAGGGCATCGGTGCGGTCGTGCTCGTCCATGCCGGCCAACTGCGCCTGCAGCAGCGCGGCAAAGTGCGCGCGCGCATGCGCCATCGGGTGCGCGGCCTCGCTGCGGGCTTCCACCGGCAGCGCGTCCAGCCGGGCATCCATATGCATCATCGCGGCACGGGCGGCCTCGGTCGGCTCGGCGCCGCCCATGGCCTTCCAGGCCGCGATCATGCGGCTGAAGGCCCAGGTCACGTCGGCCGGGTTGCGCTCCAGCGGGTAGCGGTTGAGCACCTCGCCGGCCAGCTCGGCCACTTTCTGGTGCTGGCCGGCGTCGGCGTGGCAGTCGAGCAGGTCGATCCAGTGATCGATGAACTCGCTGGCGGCCATGCCCTGCTGGTGCAGCGCGATGCGCGCGTCCACGTGCGCGGCGTCGGCCGGCAGGCTGCGCGACAGCAGCCGGCACAGCAGCGAATAGACATGCGGGTCGGCATTGCCGCCGTGCGCCGCGGCATCGCCCTGGCCGGTGGCGAAATACTGGTCGAAGCGCGCCACGCCGGCACGGCCGGCCTGCACCAGCACCGGCCGCAGCGCGGCCTCGGCGGCCGGCACCTCGTCGATGAACTCGCCCAGCGCCATGGCGGCGCGGTAGTAGCCGGCACCGTCGTCGGACTGGTCGGTCAGCGTAAAGCGCAGCCACGGCTCGCGATCGGCCGGCTGGGTGCTGTCGGCGCGCTGCGCCAGCTGGTGGCGCCAGGCCAGTTCGCGTACCTGGCTCTGCGGGTCGGGCACCTGGCGCAGGTAGACCGCCAGGTCGTCCAGTGCCCCCTGGACGTCGCCCACGCCGTGGCGCAGCGGTGCACGCAGGCGGCGCGCCTCGGGGTGGTCAGGGTGCTCGGCCAGCACACGGGCGGCCTGGTCGGCGGCCACGGCGTCACCGGCTGCGGGATCGAGCTCCAGCAGATGCGGGTTGTCCAGGGCCACGCGGCCCAGGCAGACGCGCATCAGGGGCTCCACCGGCACGCCAGCGGCCTCGGCCCGGGCGATGTAGTCCGTCACCAGCGGTGCGATGTCATCTGCGCCCAGGTCGGGATTGCGGACCATCAGGTCATGCCAGTAGCGTGCCGCGGCGGCCATGTCGCCCATGCGCAGGGCGGCCAGGCCGGCGTGGAAATGCGCGGCCCATTCGCCCGTCAGCAGGCCGCTGCGCTGCGCGGCCTCATGCAGCCACGGGCGCGCCTCGGCATCGCGGCCCAGGCTCATCAGCATGGCGCCGTAGCGGTGCGCGATCACCCCGCGCGAGGCCCGGCGGTGCGGCGGCTGCAGCGGCAGCGTGTCAAGCCGCGCCAGCGCCTCGTCCAGCACCGCCAGCGCGGCGTTGGCGTCACCGTTGTCAAAGTGCAGCCGCGCCCGCAGCGTGACGAAATCAACCACCTCGGGGCGGGCCTGCGACAGCTGGTCGGCAATCTGCAGGGCTTCGGTGAAGCGCCCCTGGTTGGCTAGCCCGATGGCGTGGTCGTAGCTGGCTTCCTGCTCGGACACGTACTGCTCCTATGGATTGAAAAAATGTGCGAGTGCGGGATTATGCGCCAATGGGGGAGATACGGAATTGTTTGGGAGGCTTGCCGCCAAGCGCCCAAAAGAAAAAACGCCACCCAAAGGCAGCGTTCTCCCATAGCCAAAACCAGCCAGCAGCTTACTTCCCGCCAACCGTCTCCAGCACCGTCCACTTGCCGCCAACCACCTTATAGACAGTGATACCACCATCCTTCAGGTCGCCGCGCGCGTCATACGCCAGCGTCTTGGTGGTCACGCCCTGCATATTGGTAGCAGCCAGCACCGGCAGGTAGCGCGCCGGGTCGGTCGAGCCGGCCTTGACCATGGCCGACATCATCGCGGTGGCGCCATCGTAGGCGTACGGCGAGTAGGTCTGCACCTTCGAGCCAAAGCGCTTCTCGTACTTCTTCTCATACGTGGAGCCGCCAGGCATCTGGTCCAGCGGCAGGCCGGCCAGCGACACCACGGTGCCTTCGGCGGCCGGGCCGGCGAGCTTCAGGAAGTTGTCGGTCTTGGACATTTCGCCCGACACCAGCGGGGCCTTCATGCCCAGTTCCTTGACCTGCTTGGCCATCGGCGCGGACTGGGTCTCGGCGCCGCCGTAGAAGATGATGTCCGGGTTGCTGCGCTTGATGTTGGTCAGCACGGCCTTGAAGTCCACCGCCTTGTCGTTGGTGAACTCGCGGCGCACGATCTTGCCGCCGGCAGCCTTGGCGGCCTTCTCGAACTCGTCGGCCAGGCCCTGGCCGTAGGCGGTGCGGTCATCGACGATGGCGATGTTCTTCGCGCCCAGCTTCTTCACCACGAAGGCGCCGATCACCGAACCCTGCTGGGTGTCGGAGGTCATCATGCGGAAGGTGGTCTTGAAGCCTTGCTTGGTGTATTCCGGCGCGGTCGCCATGGCGATCTGCGGAATGCCGGCGCGGTTGTAGACCATCGACGCCGGGATGGTGGTGCCCGAGTTGAAGTGGCCAAGCATGCCCTGGATGCCGTTATCCACCAGCTTCTGCGCCACCACCGAGCCAGTCTTCGGATCGGCCTGGTCGTCTTCGGAGACCAGCACGAACTTGACTTCCTTGCCGCCGATCTTGGGCTTGGTGGCGTTCATGTCCTCGATCGCGAGGACGATGCCGTTCTGCATGTCCTTGCCGTACTGCGCCTGGCCGCCGGTCATCGGGCCGGCAAAGCCCAGCTTGATTTCCTGGGCCTGCGCGAACGCGGCGGAGGCGGCGGTCAGGCCAGCCAGGGTCAGGGCAACGGTCATTGCCGTCTTGTGGAATGTCGAGCTCATCAGATCTCCTTGGGTCCCAAATGGTGCCGATGTGGTGCCGTTGCCGGCAGTTATAGCGGTGCAGCCTGGCAGTGCCGCACCTTGCTTCAATACGCAACGGGGCGGGATCGCCGCCACCGCTGCGTGCTTCGACATGACGAGGTCCGAGGGTTGCCTCAGCCGATCGTCATCAAACTGGCATTGCCGCCCGCGGCTGCGGTGTTGACCGAAAGCGAGCGCTCGATCAACAGACGGTCGAGCGCGATATTCGGTTCACCTTGCGCCAGGCCCTGCACGCCGATGATCGGACCGGGGCGCACCGCCACCTGCTCGCACACCGTGCGCAGCTGGTCGGAATCTCCGTGGTGCAGCACCGCATCGATAGCGATGTCCGCCGCGGTCCAGTCGGCCACCATGCGGACGCGCGATTGTACGCCCTTAGGCAGGCGCGCAAACAGCCCCCGGCTGACAGGGTTTTCCGGCCATACGGCGTCTGCGCCGACGGTCAGCACGGCGCCCAGCTGCAGCGCCAGGTCGGCCTCCTGCGTGGCCAGGCACAGCACGTGCTCGCGCGGCAGCAGGGTGTAAGTGTTGCGCTCGCCGGTGGGGCCGGGCAGCGTCACGGTCAGGCCCGAGGGCGAGGCCTCGGCCAGGCGCTCGCAGGCGGCGGCTGCCGCCGGCAGCTCGGCACTGGCCCAGGCCTGGAAGGCCGCTGCGGCCTCGTCGCGCAGCGTGGCCGCCTCGGCGCCGCCGCCTGCTTCCGATGCGCGCACGCTGCGTACCACCGCATCCTGCGGGCAGACCGACAGCAGGCGGTGCAGGTACAGCGGGCCGCCCGCCTTCGGGCCGGTGCCCGACAGGCCTTCGCCGCCAAAGGGCTGCACGCCCACCACGGCGCCAACGATATTGCGGTTGACATACAGGTTGCCCACATGGGCACGGCTGACGATGTGCGAGATGGTCTCGTCGATGCGGGTATGGATGCCCAGCGTCAGGCCATAGCCGGTGGCGTTGATCTGGCTGACCATGGTGTCCAGCGCCGCGCGCGGGAAGCGCACCACGTGCAGCACCGGGCCGAACACCTCGCGCTTGAGTTCCTCGATGCTGTCCAGTTCGATCAGCGTCGGCGGCACGAAGGTGCCGTTGCGGCAGCTGGCGCCCTGCGCGGCGTTGGGGTCGGCCTGGTGGACACGGCGGCCCTTGGCGCGCATGGCATCGACATGGCGCACGATATTGCCGCGCGCTTCGTCGTCGATCACCGGGCCGACGTCGGTCGAGAGCCGGTCCGGGTTGGCCATGTTCAGTTCCTGCATGGCGCCCTTGAGCATTTCCAGCACGCGGTCGGCGACGTCTTCCTGCAGGCACAGCACGCGCAGCGCCGAGCAGCGCTGGCCGGCCGAATCGAAAGCGGAGCTGAGGACATCGCCCACCACCTGTTCAGCCAGCGCCGACGAGTCGACGATCATCGCGTTCTGTCCGCCGGTCTCCGCGATCAGCGGGATCGGGCGGCCGGCGGCGTCGAGGCGGCCGGCGACGTTGCGCTGCAGGATGCGCGCGACTTCGGTCGAGCCGGTGAACATCACACCCTTGACGCGGGCATCGCCGACCAGCGCGGCGCCCACGGTCTCGCCGCGGCCCGGCAGCAGCTGCACCGCGCCGGCCGGAACGCCGGCTTCGCGCAGCAGGCGCACGGCGGCGGCGGCGATCAGCGGGGTCTGCTCGGCGGGCTTGGCCAGCACCGGGTTGCCGGCGGCCAGCGCCGCGGCCACCTGGCCGGTGAAGATCGCCAGCGGGAAGTTCCACGGGCTGATGCAGACCACCGGGCCCAGCGGGCGGTGGGTCTCGTTGTCGAAGCTGCGGCGCACCTCGGCGGCGTAGTAGCGCAGGAAGTCCACGGCTTCGCGCACTTCGGCGATGGCGTTGGAGAAAGTCTTGCCGGCCTCGCGCATGATGATGCCCATCAGCGACTGCATCTGGGCTTCCATCAGGTCGGCGGCGCGCTCCAGCGCGGCCGCGCGCACGTCCGGCGGCGTCGCCTGCCAGATCGGCGCAGCGTTGATGGCGGCCTGCAGCGCGGCGTCGACCTCGGCCTGGCCGGCTTCGGTGACATGGCCCACCACATCGCGGTGGTCGGCCGGGTTCAGCACCGGCGTGGTGATGGCGTCGGCTGCGCGCGGTACCTCGGCGCCGAGCAGCGGCTCGGCCACGAAGCGCTCGCTGGTGCCTGCCAGCAGCGCCGACGACAGCGACGCCAGGCGATGCTCGTTCGCGAGATCGATGCCGGCCGAATTGGGGCGGCTCTTGCCGTACAGCGTGCGCGGCGACGGGATGCGCGGGTGCGGCAGGCCCAGCACGCCTTCTTCGCGGTGCATGGCCTCGACCACGGCGACCGGGTCGGCCACCAGCTCGTCCAGCGAGATGGTGTCGTCGGCGATGCGGTTCACGAACGAGGTATTGGCGCCGTTCTCCAGCAGGCGGCGCACCAGGTAGGCCAGCAGCGTTTCATGCGTGCCGACCGGCGCGTAGATGCGGCACGGGCGGTTGAACTTGCCGTCCGCGGTGGCGCCAACCACCTGGTCGTACAGCGGCTCGCCCATGCCGTGCAGGCACTGGAACTCATACTGGCCGGGATAGTAGCTGTGGCCGGCGATCTGGTAGATGGCCGACAGCGTATGCGCATTGTGCGTGGCGAACTGCGGGTAGATCGCGTCCGGCACCGACAGCAGCTTGCGCGCGCAGGCGATGTACGACACGTCGGTGTAGACCTTGCGCGTGTAGACCGGGTAGCCCTCCAGCCCGTCGACCTGGGCGCGCTTGATCTCGCTGTCCCAGTAGGCGCCCTTGACCAGGCGGATCATCAGGCGGTGGCGGCTGCGGCGGGCCAGGTCGATCAGGTAGTCGATCACGAACGGGCAGCGCTTCTGGTAGCCCTGCACCACGAAGCCGATGCCGTTCCAGCCGGCCAGCTCGGGCTCGAAGCACAGACGCTCCAGCAGGTCCAGCGAGATCTCCAGGCGGTCGGCTTCCTCGGCGTCGATATTGATGCCGATGTCGTACTGGCGTGCCAGCAGCGTCAGCGACTTCAGGCGCTCGTACAGCTCGCCCACCACGCGCTCATGCTGCGCGCGGCTGTAGCGCGGGTGCAGCGCCGACAGCTTGATCGAGATGCCCGGGCCCTCATAGATGCCGCGCCCGCGCGAGGCCTGGCCGATGGCATGGATGGCCTGCTCGTACGAGGCCAGGTAGCGCTGCGCGTCGGCCTCGGTCATGGCGGCCTCGCCCAGCATGTCGTAGGAGTAGCGGAAGCCTTCGGCCTCGTACTTGCGCGCGTTGGCCAGCGCCTCGGAAATGGTCTCGCCGGTGACGAACTGCTCGCCCATCAGGCGCATCGCCATGTCCACGCCTTTGCGGATCAGCGGCTCACCGCCCTTGCCGATGATGCGCGTGAGCGCCTTGGTCAGGCCCGATTCAGTATGGGTGGCGACCAGCTTGCCGGTCAGCAGCAGGCCCCAGGTGGCGGCGTTGACGAACAGCGACGGGCTCTGGCCCAGGTGCGACTGCCAGTTGGCGCCGCTGATCTTGTCGCGGATCAGCGCGTCGCGGGTGGCCTTGTCGGGGATGCGCAGCAGGGCCTCGGCCAGGCACATCAGCGCCACGCCCTCCTGCGACGACAGCGAGAATTCCTGGATCAGGCCCTGCACCAGGCCCTCGCGGCCGCTGCCGACCTTCTGCTCGCGCAGCCGCGTGGCCAGGGTCTTGGCCATCTTGATGGCGGCCTCGCCTTGCTGCTGCGGCAGGCGCGCCTGCTCCAGCAGCACCGGTACGCAATCGGCTTCCGGGCGGCGATAGGCAGAGGTAATGGCAGCACGCAGCACCGATTGCGGCTGGATGCTTTGGGCGAACTCCAGGAATGGCTGCGGCGCATCGCCATGGACCAGCTCGGCTCCGTCGGCGCCATCCGCGTCGGCGCTACCGGCGGCGCCGGTCTCGTGCGGCAGGTGGCCGCGCTCGATCTGCTCGAGGTAGGTGAAGATAGCCTGCTTGATCAGCCAGTGCGGCGTGCGGTCGATGGATTGGGCAACGCGCTTGAGGCGGTCGCGCGAGGCGTCGTCGAGCTTGACGCCGAGAGTGGTGGTGGCCATGCGGGCATTTCTCCGAAAGACTGGAGCCGCCGCCGGTGCTACCTCGTCCATGCCGGCAGGCACGGGCGCGCGACCGGCCGCAGCCTGTGAGCTGGCGCGATCTTACTCCCGAAAATCACCAAGGTGCAACCAAGTGCAACCCTATCGAAAACCCTAATATCAGGGTTGCACCCTTCACTGCCACGCCAGCTGGCTCAGATCCGCAACGGATCGATCTCAAGCTGCCAGCGCACCCCTTTTGCCTCCGTCCCCACATCTGCGAAAGTCTGCACCCACTCAGCCACAAAGCGTTGCAGCACCGGCCGCGAGGTGGCCTCAACCAGCATCTGCGCACGCTCCCGGTTGAAGATGCGCACCATCGACATCGGCACCGGATCGTGCAGTTGCACCTCGGCCGCCAGCTCGCAGGTTTTAGCATGCCGGCGCGCCACTTCCAGGAACCGCAGCGCGCGCTCCAGCTGGCCGTGGTCGGCAGTTACCAGCACCTGGTAGCAGAACGGGGGCAACCCGGCCTGGCGCCGCTCGCGCAACTGGCTGGCCGCGAATCCATCATAGTCGTGGCGCGTCAGCGCCTGCAATGCCGGGGTGTCCGGGTAGCGCGTCTGGATCAGCACCTCGCCGGGCAGGCCGGCCCGCCCTGCCCGGCCGGCGACCTGCATCAGCGAGGCGAACAGGTGCTCGGCGGCGCGGAAGTCGTGGCTGAACATGGCCGCGTCCGGATGGACGATGCCGACCAGGGTCACGCGCTGGAAGTCGTGCCCCTTGGCCACCATCTGCGTGCCCACCAGGATGTCGACTTCACCGGCATGGACCTCGTCGAACATGGCCTGCGCGCTGCCCTTGCGGCGCGTGGAATCTGCGTCGATGCGGGCGATGCGGGCCTGCGGGAAGCGGGTCGCCAATGCCTCTTCGATACGCTGCGTGCCGCGCCCCAGCGGCGCGATGTCGACGTTGCCGCAGTCCGGGCAGTGGTGCGGCACCGGCGCCTCCAGGCCACAGTGGTGGCAGCGCAGGCGCCGCTCGGGGCGGTGCAGCACCAGGTAGGCCGAGCAGCGCGCGCAGCCCGACAGCCAGCCGCAGCTGTCACAGGCAACCACCGGCGCGTAGCCGCGGCGGTTCAGGAACAGCAGGCTCTGCTCGCCGCGCGCCAGGCGCGCGTCGATGGCTTCCAGCAGCGGCACCGACAAGCCTTCGAACAGCGCGCGCTGGCGCTGGCGCTCGTGGTTCAGGTCGACCAGGCGCACCGTCGGCAGGGTCGCTTCGGCCTGGGCGCGCTCGCGCAGCACCAGCTTGCGGTAAGTGCCCTGCCCGGCCCGCCACCAGGTCTCCATCGACGGCGTGGCCGAACCCAGCACCACGGCAATGCCGCGCTGCTTGGCGCGCCACACCGCCAGGTCGCGCGCGGAGTAGCGCAGCCCTTCCTGCTGCTTGTAGGAAGTGTCGTGTTCCTCGTCGACCACGATCAGCGCCAGCGCCGGCAGCGAGGCCATCACCGCCATGCGCGTGCCCAGCACGATGCGGGCCTCGCCGCGGTGCGCGGCCAGCCACTGCAGGCTGCGCTCCTGGTCAGCCAGGCCGCTGTGCAGCACCGCCAGCGGCAGGTGCGGGAAGCGTGCGGCGATGCGGGCCTGCAGTTGCGGGGTCAGGTTGATTTCAGGCACAAGCATCAGCACCTGGGCTTGGGGATCGCGTTCGAGCAGCGCCTGCATCGCATGCAGGTAGACCTCGGTCTTGCCGCTGCCGGTCACCCCGTGCAGCAGGAACGGCGCGAAGCCCTCGGCCTCGGCAATCGCCTGCACCGCGGCGCGCTGCTCGTCGTGCAGCGGCGGCGCGGCCGATGGCGGCTGTGCGGGGTCGGTCGGCAGCAGGGGGCGCGCGGTGCGGCTGGCCTCGACCCAGCCGGCGGCCTGCCATTCGGCCAGCCGGGCAGGTGCCGCCGCGCACAGCACGCGGGCGTCGGCCAGCGTCAGCGGCTCGGCCGCGGCGGCGCGCTCGGCCAGCGCCTGCACCAGCGCGCGCACGCTGCGTGCGCGTGGCGGCACGGCAGCCAGCAAGGCCTCTGCATGCCCGGGCAGCAGGCGGTATTCGTCGGTGCGGGCACGCTGGGCCAGGCCTGGCCAGCCCTCGGGCTCGCGCAAGGCCGGCGGCAAGGCCGGCAGCATCACTTCGCCCAGGCGGCGCTGGTAGTAGCGCGCGGCAAAGGCGGCCAACCCGATCCAGTCGGGCTGCAGCGGCGGCAGCCAGTCCAGGCGCTGCGCCACCGGGCGCAGCCGGTCGGCGGGCACATCGGAGCTGTCGGCGTACGCCACCGCCACGCCGACCATGCTGCGGCGGCCGAACGGCACCACCACCAGGTCACCCGGGGCGACCTCTGGCGTGGCGAGATAGTCGAAGCAGTCGTCGGCGGGGGTGTCCAGCGCGACCCTTATGACTGGCTGCGCGGCGGCTGACGGCATCACGGCGCCCATCGCCGTGCTGCCCCCGACCAGCGGAAGCGCGCCGCTAGCTGGCGCCATGCGGCCCTTCCTGGTGCACCGCCTTTGCGCAACCTTTGTGCAACGGGCGCCTGGCGCAATAAGAGTGGAAATCTAGTGTGCGGCGCAACATCAACTTAAAGTAAAACTTCAAATGTGGCCCTAAGTCGATGATAGATGACTGGTTTTCCACTAATTCCACCGCCCCTGTGGATAACTTTGTTGAAAAGTCGCACTGGCTGGCCGGGAAGCCCCGCGAAACAAGGGATCCACCGGCATCGGGCCTTCCTTTGCAATTCTTCCAAATCCTTAAAAATCAAGGGCTTGCAAACATCCCCCGGATAGGTTAGGGAATAACCCTGTCCCGCACTGCGGCAAACCTATCGGTGTGCATAAGTCAAGTACCGCCAGTCAAGTCCGAGCACCTTTTTGGCGAATGCTGGCGAAAAAGTTAACTTGACAGGGTCCGGCGGCGCGGCTCCCGCAGCACTGGGTACGGCGGCGCGCCGGTGCGCTGCAGCGCAGGGCACCGCAGCAGCAGCCAGACCGGCCGCATACTGTCATCGTCACTTCTGCTCGGCGCGCAGCTTGCGGCTGTGGCGATGCACTTCCTCCACCAGCACCGAGACGTTCTCCGGCGGCGTGAACTGCGAGATGCCGTGGCCCAGGTTGAACACGTGGCCATCACTGCCCCCGGCGGCGGCATAGCTGTCCAGCACGCCGCGCACCTGCTCGCGGATCGCGGCCTCAGGGGCGAACAGCACGGTCGGGTCGATATTGCCCTGCAGCGCCACGCGCCCGCCGGTGCGACGGCGCGCTTCGGCCAGGTTGACGGTCCAGTCCAGCCCGATCGCGTCGGCGCCGGTGTCAGCCAGCGCCTCGAGCCACAGGCCGCCGCCCTTGGTAAAGACGATCGCGGGCACCTGCTGGCCATCGTGCTCGCGCTTCAGGCCGGCCAGCACGCGGCGCATATAGGCCAGCGAGAATGCCTGGTACATGCCGTCGGCAAGCGCCCCGCCCCAGGTGTCGAAAATCATCACGGCCTGCGCGCCGGCTTCGATCTGGGCATTCAGGTATGCCGTCACCGCCTGGGCGTTGATCTCGAGAATGCGGTGCATCAGGTCCGGGCGGCCGTACATCATCGCCTTGACCGTGCGGAAGTCGTCCGAGCCGCCGCCTTCGACCATGTAGCAGGCCAGCGTCCAGGGGCTGCCGGAGAAGCCGATCAGCGGCACGCGCTGGCGGCCGTCCTGGACCAGTGCGCGGCGGATCTCGCTTACCGCGTCAAAGACATACTGCAGCGACGCCATGTCCGGCACGGCCAGTTTCTGCACGTCGGCTTCGGTGCGCAGCGGATGGGCAAAGCGCGGGCCCTCGCCCTGCGCGAACGACAGGCCCAGGCCCATCGCGTCGGGCACGGTCAGGATGTCGGAAAAGAGAATCGCCGCGTCCAGCGGATAGCGGTCCAGCGGCTGCAGTGTCACTTCCGTGGCGTAGGCCGGGTTCTTGGCCAGCCCGAGGAAGCTGCCGGCGCGGGCGCGCGTGGCGTTGTACTCGGGCAGGTAGCGGCCCGCCTGGCGCATCAGCCACAGCGGCGTGTAGTCGGTCGGCTGGCGGCGCAGCGCGCGCAGGAAGGTATCGTTCTGCAGTGCGGTCATGGTCATCCTCGTAAGACCGCCATTCTAAGGGATGGCTGCGGCTGGATGCCGCTCAGACGTCGTCGATCATCCCGGCGAAGGCCGCTGCGGCACGCCGCATCCATTCGCGCGCGCGTTCGGCATCGGGCTGCAACCGTGCGAAGCCGTGGGTCATGCCACTGGCCTCGATGGTGACCACCGGGGCGTCGTGGCGCACCAGGAAGTCGGCATAGGCCAGGCCGTCGTCGCGCAGCACGTCGTGCGCGGCCACCATCAGCACGGTGGCGGGCGGGCGCACCGGCGGCGCGGCCATCAGGTGCACGCGGGGGTCGGGGTGGGCGGCGCCCTGCGCCAGGGCCTCGGCGCCGATGAACTGGGTCCAGAACCAGGCCATCTCATCACGCGTCAGGCCGGGACCGTCGGCAAAGGCGCGGTAGCTTTCGGTGCTGAGCACTGGTGCCGTCACCGGATAGACCAGCAGCTGCGCATCGACCTGCACCGCGCCGCCGCCGTTGAGCTGCTGCGCTGCCTGCGCCGCCAGGTGGCCGCCGGCGCTGTCGCCCGCCACGGCCAGGAAATCGGTCGCCAGCCCGAGTGCCTGGCGTTGCCCGGCGAACCACTGCACCGCCTCGGCAGCATCGTCGCAGGGAGCCGGGAACGCGTGCTCGGGAGCGAGGCGGTAGTCGACGCTGGCCACCGCGCAGCCCGTGTCGGCCGCGAGCAACGCTGCAACCGTATGGTGCGTCTGCGGCGAGCCAATCACCCAGCCGCCACCGTGGAAGTAGACCACCAGCCGCGGCGCGGTCTCGCCGGCCGGGCGGAACAGCCTGGCGTCCAGCGAGCGGCCGGGGAGTGCAAGCTCCAGGTCCTGCACTGTGATGCCTGGCGGATCCGGCAACAGCGACGCCGCCGCGATCTCGGCAAAACGGGCCCGCTGCGCGGGAATGTCGGCCGGCGCGGGCGCATTGGTGTAGCGCCCTGCCAGGCGGCGGTAATAGGCAAGCAGTTGCGGATCGATGGCCATGATTGGCGGCTGAAGGGAAAGCGAAAAGTAGAAGCGGCGCCTGACGGGAATCAGTCCAGCCCGAGCTGGCGCGTCAGCTCGACCTTGCTGCAGCAATCCTGCACCGCCAGCAGGCCGGCATCAGAAGCACGGCGCACGGCCTGGTCGTTGACGATGCCCAACTGCAGCCAGACCCCCTGCGCGCCAATGGCGATGGCCTCATCGACCACGCCCGGCGTTTCCTCGGCACGGCGGAAGATGTCGACCCACGCGATGGGGCTGCCTGCCGCCGTGGCCGCGTCGGCGGCTTCGCGCAGCGTGGCGTGGCAGGTCTCGCCCAGAATGCGCTCGCCGGCGTGGCGCGGATTGACCGGCACGATCCGGAAGCCGTGGTCCTGCAGGAATTCCGCAACCTCATGGCTTGGACGCTCCGGGCGGTCGGACAGGCCGACCACGGCCACGGTCTTCATCGCCAGCATGGCTTGTATGGCTTGCTGCATTTCAGGACGCATCGCATCTCCGGGTGGACAAGGGCCCGCGGACATGCAAAAACGCAACGCGAAGGCCACAGGCGTCCTGAATCGTAACCGGAATTGTCACGCAGAGATTGGTGGGGGAACGAACACGGAAATCGTGGCGTTAAAGATAAGACAACGGCATGTTTTATCGGCTAACGTGACGTGAACGCGTGAAAATATGCCGAACACGCCAGATCCTGATGCGTCAAGCTTTCAACTTCTTGCAAAACGATACATTTTGTTACTGCCATGCCGGGGAGTTTCCCCCACAATACATTGACACACCCGGTGTCCGGCGTGTGGCGCCCCGGTAAATAAGGCTGTGCAGACTTAAAGGGGTGTGGTGAAGAAAGCCTTTTTAAAGCGTTTCTGGCAGTAACCCGATTTTCCGATCCAGCAGATCGCCGCTGGACCGGAGCACCAGGCAGACCTTTGCAGCGCGTGGCCTTTGCGGCCTCTGGTCGGATATTGGATATCCGTTGCGCCTTGATTGTCGACCTGGACCGAACCCGTTCCTTCGAATTGACCCCTCGAAGGGATTTTCCCGTCCGCGCGGAGCCTCCCCGGCCCGCGCGCTTTTTTTTGTCCAGGCGGGATAAAAGCATATCGCCACGCCAAAGAAAAAGGCAGCCGCATGGCTGCCTTTTTTCATTGTCGCGCCAGAAAAACAACAGCGCGACAAGCCACTAATTGCTTACTTCTTACGACGCAGGCGGGCGATGGCAGCCAGTTGGGCAGCCGCCACGGCGAGCTCGCTCTGAGCGCGTGCCAGATCCAGATCGCTGCTCTGGTTCTGCATCAGCTCTTCGGCAGCACGCTTGGCTTCCTGCGCCTTGGCTTCGTCCAGGTCGCCACCGCGGATAGCGGTGTCGGCCAGCACCGTGACGTGCTTGGGCTGGACTTCGAGAATGCCGCCGGCAACGAACACGAACTCTTCGCTGCCGTCTTCCTTCTCGATCCGCACCGCACCCGGCTGGATGCGCGTGATCAGCGGCGTGTGGCCCGGCAGAATGCCCAGCTCACCCGACTCGCCCGGCAGCGCAACGAACTTCGCCTGGCCGGAGAAGATCGACGCTTCCGCGCTGACGACGTCTACAAGAATGGTTGCCATATCAGATCCTTTCTCCAATCGCTTCGCTCAGACGGCCGGACGCGCAAGGCGGCCGGCCATCACTCCCACCGCCAGGCGGGAGTGACGAGCAAGGCTTACTGGAGCTTCTTGGCCTTTTCGAAGGCTTCGTCGATCGAGCCGACCATGTAGAACGCCTGCTCGGGCAGGTGATCGCACTCGCCGTCCACCAGCATCTTGAAGCCGCGGATGGTTTCCTTCAGCGGCACGTACTTGCCCGGCGAACCCGTGAACACTTCCGCCACGTGGAACGGCTGCGACAGGAAACGCTGGATCTTACGGGCGCGGTTCACGGCCAGCTTGTCTTCCGGCGACAGTTCGTCCATGCCCAGAATCGCGATGATGTCGCGCAGTTCCTTGTAGCGCTGCAGGGTCTGCTGAACACGGCGGGCCACTTCGTAGTGTTCCGTGCCGACGACCTGCGGGTCGAGCTGGCGCGAGGTCGAATCCAGCGGATCCACTGCCGGGTAGATACCCAGCGCAGCGATGTCACGCGACAGCACCACGGTCGAGTCCAGGTGCAGGAAGGTGGTTGCCGGCGACGGGTCGGTCAAGTCATCCGCAGGCACGTACACGGCCTGGATCGACGTGATCGAGCCGGTCTTGGTCGACGTGATACGTTCCTGCAGCTTGCCCATTTCTTCAGCCAGCGTCGGCTGGTAGCCCACGGCCGAAGGCATACGGCCCAGCAGTGCGGACACTTCGGTACCGGCCAGCGTGTAGCGGTAGATGTTGTCCACGAAGAACAGGATGTCACGGCCTTCGTCACGGAAGCGCTCGGCCATGGTCAGGCCGGTCAGCGCCACGCGCAGACGGTTGCCCGGCGGCTCGTTCATCTGGCCGAACACCATGGCCACCTTGTCGAGCACGTTCGAGTCCTTCATTTCGTGGTAGAAGTCGTTCCCTTCACGGGTACGCTCGCCCACGCCGGCGAACACCGACAGACCGCTGTGCTGCTTGGCGATGTTGTTGATGAGCTCCATCATGTTGACGGTCTTGCCCACGCCGGCGCCACCGAACAGGCCCACCTTGCCGCCCTTTGCGAACGGGCAGACCAGGTCAATCACCTTGATGCCGGTTTCCAGCAGGTCAACCGACGGCGACAGTTCATCGAACTTCGGGGCCTTCTGGTGAATCGCGCGCAGCTCGTCCGAAGCGATCGGGCCGGCTTCGTCGATCGGGCGACCCAGCACGTCCATGATGCGGCCCAGCGTGCCGTGACCGACCGGCACCGAAATCGGGGCGCCGGTGCTCTTCACTTCCATGCCGCGGCGCAGACCGTCCGACGAGCCCAGGGCGATGGTACGCACCACGCCGTCACCGAGCTGTTGCTGGACTTCGAAGGTCAGGCCCTTTTCGGCGAACGAGGCGTCGCCGGAGTCTTCCAGCACGAGCGCGTCGTACACCTTCGGCATTGCGTCACGGGGGAACTCGATGTCCACCACGGCGCCAATACACTGCACAATATTTCCGATACTCATTTCGTATCTCCGATAGCTTGAATTCGTGACGCCTTAGACCGCAGCTGCGCCGCTGACGATTTCCGACAGTTCCTTGGTAATCGCGGCCTGACGGGTCTTGTTGTAGACCAGTTGCAGTTCGCCGATCACGTTCTTGGCGTTGTCGGACGCAGCCTTCATGGCCACCATGCGCGCCGATTGCTCGGACGCCATGTTCTCGGCCACGGCCTGGTACACCAGCGCCTCGACGTAGCGGACGAGCAGCTCTTCCACTACGGTCTGGGCGTCGGGCTCGTAGATGTAATCCCACGAGTAGGCGCGCTTCTCTTCTTCGGTCTGAACCAGCTTGTCGGCGGCGAGCGGCAGCAGCTGCTCGACCATCGGTTCCTGCTTCATCGTATTGATGAACTTGGTGTACGCCAGGTACACCGCGTCGACCTCACCATTGGTGAAGGCATCGAGCTGGACCTTGATCGCGCCGATCAGCTTTTCCAGATGCGGGGTGTCACCGAGGTGCACCACGTGCGAGATCACCTTGGCACCGACGCGGCCCAGGAACTGCATGCCCTTGGTGCCGATGGCGGTGGCTTGCACGTCCACGCCGCGGCCCTGCAGGGTCTTCAGTTCATTGGTGACGGCACGCAACACGTTCGTGTTCAGGCCGCCGCACAGCCCCTTGTCGGTCGTGACCACGATCATGCCGACGCGCTTGACTTCGCGTTCCTGCATGAACGGGTGCTTGAACTCGGGGTTGGCCGTAGCCAGGTGCGCGGCAATGTTGCGCACCTTCTCGGCGTAGGGACGGGCACTGCGCATCCGCTCCTGCGCCTTGCGCATCTTGGACGCGGCGACCATCTCCATCGCCTTGGTGATCTTGCGCGTGTTCTGCACGCTCTTGATCTTGGTTCGAATCTCTTTCGTTCCGGCCATATCTTCCTCTCCATCCGAACCAGCGCCGCGCCGGCGTGAGCCAGGCGCGGCGGCGGTGTCGTGGAATCACGCGGTTAGAACGCGGCGGACTTCTTGAAATCCTCGACAGCGGCACGCAGGGCGGCTTCATCTTCCTTCGAGAGCTGCTTGGTCTCTTCGATGCGGTTGATGAGATCTGCGTACTTGGTCTTCAGATGGTCGTGCAGGCCCTTCTCGAACGGCAGAATGTCCTTCACTTCCACGTTGTCGAGGAAGCCGTTGTTGGCGGCGAACAGCGACGCGGCCAGCTGCCACACTTGCAGCGGCTGGTATTGCGGCTGCTTGAGCAGTTCGGTCACGCGGCGGCCGCGCTCGAGCTGCTTGCGGGTGGCATCGTCCAGGTCCGAGGCGAACTGCGCGAACGCAGCCAGCTCACGATACTGGGCCAGGTCGGTACGGATACCGCCGGACAGGTTCTTCACCACCTTGGTCTGGGCTGCACCACCGACACGCGACACCGAGATACCGGCATTGATAGCGGGGCGGATACCAGCGTTGAACAGGTCGGTTTCCAGGAAGATCTGGCCGTCCGTGATCGAGATCACGTTGGTCGGCACGAACGCGGACACGTCGCCGGCCTGCGTTTCGATCACCGGCAGCGCGGTCAGCGAACCGGTCTTGCCCTTGACGGCGCCGTTGGTGAACTTCTCGACGTAGTCGGCGTTCACGCGGGCAGCACGCTCCAGCAGGCGCGAGTGCAGGTAGAACACGTCGCCCGGGTAGGCTTCGCGGCCCGGCGGGCGGCGCAGCAGCAGCGACACCTGGCGGTAGGCCCAGGCTTGCTTGGTCAGGTCGTCATAGACGATCAGCGCGTCTTCGCCGCGGTCGCGGAAGTACTCGCCCATGGTGCAGCCGGCGTACGGTGCCAGGTACTGCATGGCGGCCGAGTCCGAAGCGGCGGCGGCCACGACGACGGTGTATTCCATCGCGCCGTGCTCTTCCAGCTTGCGCACCACGTTGGCGATCGTCGAAGCCTTCTGGCCGACTGCCACGTACACGCAGAAGACGCCCTTGCCCTTCTGGTTGATGATGGCGTCGACAGCGACAGCGGTCTTGCCGGTCTGGCGGTCGCCAATGATCAGCTCACGCTGGCCACGGCCGATCGGCACCATCGCGTCGATCGACTTCAGGCCGGTCTGCACCGGCTGGCTCACCGACTGACGCGCGATCACGCCCGGGGCGACCTTCTCGATCACGTCCGTTTCCTTGGCGTTGATCGGGCCCTTGCCGTCGATCGGCTGGCCCAGCGTGTTGACCACGCGGCCCAGCAGTTCCTTGCCCACCGGCACTTCCAGAATGCGGCCGGTGCACTTCACCGTGTCGCCTTCGGAAATATGTTCGTACTCACCCAGCACCACGGCGCCGACCGAGTCGCGCTCGAGGTTCAGCGCGAGGCCGAAGGTGTTGCCGGGAAATTCCAGCATCTCGCCCTGCATCACGCCGGACAGGCCATGCACGCGGCAGATGCCATCGGTCACGGAGATCACCGTGCCGGTATTGCGCACTTCAGCTTCAGCGCCAAGGCCCGAGATGCGGGACTTGATCAGCTCGCTGATTTCTGAGGGGTTCAGTTGCATCACAATGCTCCTAATTCTTCAATCCGTCGGCCGGTGCGGTCAGGCGGTCAGCGTGGCTTGCATGGCAGCCAGGCGCGAACGCACGGAGGTGTCGAGCACTTCGTCGCCGACCTTGACGCTCACGCCGCCGATCAGGGACGGGTCCACCGCCACCTGCGCGTACAGCTTGCGGCCGAACTTGCGTTCGAGTGCAGCGACCAGGTCGTTCAACTGCGAACCTTCCAGCGGGAATGCGCTGGTGATCTCGACATCCGACGACCCTTCGCGGGCGTTCTTGAGCACATGGAACTGCTCGGCGATTTCCGGCATCACCGTCAGGCGGCCGTTATCCACCAGCAGCTTGACGAAGCGGCGAGCCTCGTCATTCAGCGGGGACTTCAGCACCGACAGGAACAGTTCGGCCAGCTTGTCGCCGGGAACGTTCGGATCGCCGGCTACCGCCTTCATGTCGGGATTGGCAGCAACCTGCCCCATCTCCAACACCAGCTCGGACCATGCACCCAGGTTGCCTGCGCTCGATTCACTGGCGACGCGGAACAGCGCCTCAGCGTAGGGACGGGCAATGGTTGCGGTTTCAGCCATGATTAGAGCTCAGCCTTGAGTTGATTGAGCAGGTCGGTGTGGACCTGCGCGTTCACTTCACGCTTGAGGATCTGCTCGGCACCCTTGACGGCCAGCACGGCAACCTGGTCACGCAGTGCTTCGCGTGCGCGGGTAACCTGCTGTTCTGCTTCGGCCTTGGCCTGGGCAATGATGCGTGCGGCTTCTGCCTGGGCGTTTTGCTTGATCTCGTCTGCCGTCAGCTGGGCGCGCTTCTCGGCGTCAGCGACGCGTTGTGCACCCTCGGTGCGGGCTTCGGCCATAGCCTGGTCCACACGCTTGTTGGCGAGTTCGAGCTCGGCCTTGCCCTTCTCGGCAGCGGCGAGGCCATCGGCGATCTTCTTTGCGCGTTCGTCGAGCGCCTTCACCAGCGGCGGCCAAATGAATTTGGCAACAACCCACCACAGGATGAAGAACACGACCATCTGCGCAAAAAACGTTGCGTTCAGATTCATGGTGTGTTCCTTTCGGTAATCAAACTACAGATAAATGCACAAAAGGCGGCCAGGCTGGTGGCCCGCGCCGCCCGTCAGCATCATGCAGACCGAAAAGAATTACTTGATGACAGCCAGCAGCGGGTTGGCGAAGGCGAACAGCATTGCAACGCCCACGCCGATCAGGAATGCCGCGTCGATCAGGCCAGCCAGCAGGAACATCTTGGTTTGCAGCGGGTTCATCAGCTCGGGCTGACGTGCGCAGGCTTCGATGTACTTGCCACCCATCAGGGCGATACCCAGGCAGGCGCCGATAGCGCCCAGGCCGATGATGATGCCGATACCGATGGCGGTCAGACCCTGGATGTTGGCGAGAAATTCTTGCATGACGACTCCTTTAATTTAGAGAGACTTAGAACCAAAAAACCAAAAAACCAAAAACCGAAAATCAGTGGTGATCGTGAGCCTGGCCGATGTACACCAGCGTCAGCATCATGAAGATGAAGGCCTGGAGCAGGACGATCAGGATGTGGAAGATCGCCCATACCGCGCCGGCCAGCACGTGGCCGACAAAGCCCAGCGCGGACAGGTCGGCGCCGAACGTCCAGATCGAACCCAGCAGCGCGATCAGCAGGAACACGAGTTCGCCGGCGTACATGTTGCCGAACAATCGCATGCCGAGCGAAACGGCCTTGGCCAGGAATTCGATCAGGTTCAGGACCAGGTTGAACGGGGCCAGGTACCACTTGGCGCCGAACGGGGCCGAGAACAGTTCGTGCATGAAGCCGCCCGTGCCCTTGATCTTGAAGCTGTAGTAGATCATCAGCACCAGCACCGAGCACGACATGCCCAGCGTGCCGTTCAGGTCGGCCGTGGCCACTGCGCGGTGGTGGGGGATGTGCAGGTGGAAGATGCCGAGGACTTGATTCAGGCCATTGACCCAGTCCACCGGGATCAGGTCGATCGCGTTCATCATGGTGATCCAGCAGAACACCATCAGCGCCAGCGGCGCGATCCACGAACGGTCGCCGTGGATGATGCCCTTGGCCTGGTCGTCGACCATCTCGACGATCATCTCGACGAAGGCCTGGAAGCGGCCCGGCACGCCGGCGGTGACGCGGCGCGCGGCAGCGTACAGGAACAGCACGGCGATGGCGCCGCACAGCACGGACCAGAACACCGTGTCGTAGTTGAGCACGGAGAAATCGACCACCGACGCTTGCTTGCCGCCGACCGAGTTCAAGTTCTGCAAGTGTTCGGCGATATAGCCGGAGGGTGTCAGCGCGTGTTCGGCGCCTTGGGTAGCATCAGACATGTCGATACGAACGGTATATTGCGAAATCTTCGGGCCGCGCGCCGCCACTGTCTGGCCAACGCCCGGTACGCAACTTGCATTGCCTTCGGCAGATTCGCCGGTCACCGCAATGCAAGCGGGGTCCAACCTTGGCCGTGTCCGGTGTCACCACTGTGAAACCGGCACGGCAAATCTTGATATTCCGTCTTGGTGCCCCACTTCCGGATGAAGCACCGTCTTCGAGCGGCTGGCCTAGCGGATCACCAGAGCCACCACCAAATATGTCTTTAGCGCCAGCAGGAACGTGACCAGCATCGGCACCCAACGCAGATCCCGGTACAGCACCACCACCAGCACCAGCAGAGCTGCCGTGCCAAAGACCTTGATCGCCTCGCCCAGGACCAGTCCGCCGACCGAAGCCCGGTCGCGCGCCAGCCACAGGCGGAACGCGAAGAACCCGCTCGGCACGAAGCACACCATGCCGCCGAACAGCGCCGACCAGCCATACGGGCCGGCCTCGTTCGCGAACAGCGCCCAGCACAGCGCCGACAGCAGGGTGACCATCACCTGCGCCAGGACAACCTTGCCCGGGGTCATGCGCGAAGGGCGCAACGCGCGCTCACCAAACAGCGTCACCGCCTCGGCGTGCGACAGCGGATCGACAGCCTCTTCCTCACGGTCTGCGCCTTCTTTCCAGTCGTCCCAGTCATCTTCCTGACGGGACCCGGCGCCTCGCTGCTGACGGTCTTGAACCACTACTGCTCGCCTTATTCCAGGCCGGAACTTTTCGGCCCGACCAGAATTCAAACCGCCCGATTTTAAGGGGAACTACTGATTCGCGTCAATCTGCTTACATTTAGCTTGCAGCGCGTTGCGCACAACGGTTGCCATCACGAAGCCATGATGGCTTCACAAAAATTGCGCAGCAATAATGTTTGACGTAATTGGATTGCGCAGCGAACCCTGCGCATGATGAGGGATTACCGGGTACGCCGTACGTATACCGGTCCCGGGAGCGGACACTGCAGCGTACACGCAACAGTCATCGCCGCAATGGCCGTTAATCGCACCGAATTGCGCACGCGAAGTTACGCGCGCCTTGGCATCCTGCCTCAGGCGACCTTCTGCTTTTCAGTCGATTCGCGCAGCCGCACGAGCACGCCTTCAAGCGCGTCGTTGTCGCTGAAGTGGATGGTGAGCTGGCCCTTGCCGCGCGCGCCCAGCTTGATCTGCACATCGAGGCCCAGCGCATCGGACAGTTCTTCTTCCAGCCGTGCCACGTCGCGCACGTTGTTGGCGCCCTTCTGCTTGAGCGACTTCAGGTCGAACGGCTTGAGCGTGGACGCCACCAGCTTTTCGGTCTCGCGCACCGACAGCCGCTTGTTCACGATCTGGTTGGCCAGCGTGATCTGGTTGGCGCCGTCCACCGCCAGCAGCGCGCGCGCGTGGCCCATGTCGAGGTCGCCCGCCATCAGCATGGTCTGCACCGGCGCGGCCAGGTTCAGCAGGCGCAGCAGGTTCGACACCGCGCTGCGCGAACGGCCGACCGACTCGGCCGCCTGCTCATGCGTGAAACTGAACTCGCGGATCAGCCGCATGATGCCCTGCGCTTCTTCCAGCGGATTCAGGTCTTCGCGCTGGATGTTCTCGATCAGCGCCATCGCGGCCGCGGCTTCATCGGCCACGTCCTTCACCAGCACCGGCACCTTGTCCAGGCCCGCGAGCTTGGATGCGCGGAAGCGCCGCTCGCCCGCGATGATTTCATAGCGGTCCGGCTCGGCCACGCGGCGCACCAGGATCGGCTGCATCAGGCCCTGCGCGCGGATGCTGGCGGCCAGTTCCTGCAGCGCGCCTTCATCCATGCGCGTGCGCGGCTGGTACTTGCCCGGCTGCAACTGGTTCAGGCGCAGCACGGTGGGCGCACCCTCCTGCTTCACCGATTCAACGATTTCGGCCGGCCCGCCCAGCAACGCTTCAAGGCCGCGGCCCAGGCCCTTTTTCTTTGCAGTGCTCATGCTTGCCCTCTCCTTCAGCCCAGCTGCCTGACGCGCGCGATCATCTCGGCGCCGAAATCCAGGTACGCCTTGGCGCCCTTCGATGACGGATCGAACGCGACGCCCGGCATGCCATAGGACGGTGCCTCGGCCAGCCGCACATTGCGCGGGATCAGGGTCTTGAAGACCTTTTCACCGAAGTGCGATTCCAGCTGCGCCGACACCTGCTGCTGCAGCGTGACGCGCGGATCGAACATGACGCGCAGCAGGCCGATCACCTGCAGGTCGCGGTTCAGGTTGGCATGCACCTGCTTGATGGTGTTGACCAGGTCCGACAGCCCTTCCAGCGCGAAATACTCGCACTGCATCGGCACGATCACGCCATGCGCGGCGCACAGGCCGTTCAGCGTCAGCAGCGACAGCGACGGCGGGCAGTCGATCAGCACGAAGTCATATTCGTCATTGACCTCTGCGATGGCCTGCCTGAGGCGGCGCTCGCGCTGGTCCAGCTCGACCAGTTCCACTTCCGCGCCGGCCAGTTCGCGGTTGGCGGGCAGCACATCGTACCTGCCGGTCTCGGAACGCTGGCGCGCCTGCTTGATGCTGGCCAGGCCGACCAGCACCTGGTACACGCTGTGCTCCAGCGCCTGCTTGTCAATGCCCGAACCCATCGAGGCATTGCCCTGCGGGTCCAGGTCGACCAGCAGCACGCGCTGGTCCTGCGCGGCCAGGCCGGCGGCGAGGTTCACCGTGGTGGTGGTCTTGCCTACCCCGCCCTTCTGGTTTGCGATCACGAATACCTTGGCCATAAGCTACTGAGGCTCCTGCTTCAATTCATCCGGCCAGCGCGGGGCTGGCAGTTCGCGGCGCTGCACGCAGCGCCGCGGCGTACGTCATGCGTGGGCGCTTGCGCGCCGCGACAGCACCACCAGGTGGCGCTCGGCATCCAGCCCGGGCACGGTGATGCGGGGCACCGCATCGACCTGCCATTGCGCCATCAGCCCGGCAGCTTCCATGCGGTCCAGCTCGGCCTGTGGATAAAGCCCCTTCATGGCGATCAGCTTGCCGTGCGGTGCAAGGAGCTGGCCCGACAGGTTCACGAAATCAGTCAGTTCCGCAAACGCGCGCGAGGTGATCACAGCAAAGCCGCTGGCATCGTCGAGCTTCTCCACCGGCCCCCAATGCGCCGCGGCATTGGAAAGCCCGAGTTGCGCACGGCACTGGGTCAGGAAGGCGGTCTTCTTCTGCACGATGTCCACCATCAGCACCGACACGTCGGGACAGGCGATGGCGAGCGGCAGGCCGGGCATGCCGCCGCCCGAGCCCACGTCCAATACCCTGCCCCGCGCCGGCGTGCCTACCTCTGCGGCGCGCGCGGCTTTGGCCAGTGCCGGCACAGCGGCGAGCGAGTCCAGCATGTGATGCGTAAGCATCTCATCGGGGTGGCGGATTGCGGTCAGGTTGTAGACGCCGTTCCACTTGCGCAGCAGCGCCAGGTAGGCAAACAAGGTGTCGATCCGGGCCGGCGCCAGCGCCAGCCCGATCTCGGCCAGACCGGCTTCAAGGCGACGACGCTGCGTGGCATCGTCGGTCATGGTGTGTCGCGGACCGGGCACTCAGGCAGCCTCTTCAGAGTTGCTGGAAGGCGCGGCCGACTCAGCGCGCGTGCGCCCCAGCCCCTTCTTCTTCAGGTGCACCAGCAGCAGCGAGATCGCGGCCGGCGTCACGCCGGAAATGCGCGAGGCCTGGCCCAGCGTTTCCGGACGATGCTGGTTCAGCTTCTGGCTGACCTCGAAGCCCAGGCCACGCACTTCGGTGTAGTCCAGCCCTTCCGGCAGGCGCGTCGACTCGTTGGCTTCCAGCTTGTCGACCTCCGCCGCCTGGCGGGCGATATAGCCGTGGTACTTGATGCCGATCTCGATCTGCTCGCGGATCTGCTCTGCCAGCATCGGCTCGGCGTCCAGCGGCGTTTCCGGGCCATGTCGGCCGCCCTGCAGCGCCATCAGTGCTTCATAGCGGACTTCCGGCCGGCGCAGCAGGTCGGCCAGGCTGTACTCGCGCTCGATCGGCTTGCCCAGCAGCGGCACGGCATCTTCCGCTGGCAGCATGGCCGGGTTGACCCAGGTACTCTTCAGGCGCTCTGTTTCACGTGAAACAGCATCGCGCTTGCGGTTGAAGGCATCCCAGCGTGCATCGTCGACCACGCCCAGTTCACGGCCGACCTCAGTCAGACGCATATCGGCATTGTCTTCCCGCAAGCTCAGGCGGAACTCCGCGCGGCTGGTGAACATGCGGTACGGCTCGGTCACACCGCGGGTAATCAGGTCGTCGACCAGCACGCCCAGGTAGGCCTGGTCACGGCGCGGCGTCCACGCATCGCGTTCACGCACATAGCAGCCAGCGTTGATGCCGGCCAGCAGGCCCTGCGCGGCGGCTTCTTCATAACCGGTGGTGCCATTGATCTGTCCCGCAAAGAACAGGCCGCGGATGGCCTTGCTCTCCAGCGAAGCCTTCAGCCCGCGCGGATCGAAGTAGTCATACTCGATCGCATAGCCGGGGCGCAGGATATGCGCGTTCTCCATGCCGCGGATCGAGTGCACCAGTTCCAGCTGCACGTCGAACGGCAGGCTGGTCGAGATCCCGTTGGGGTAGAACTCGTTGGTGGTCAGGCCTTCGGGCTCCAGGAAGATCTGGTGGCTTTCCTTGCTGGCAAAGCGATGGATCTTGTCCTCGATGCTGGGGCAGTAGCGCGGCCCTACCCCTTCGATCACGCCGGTGTACATCGGTGAGCGGTCCAGCCCGCCACGGATGATGTCGTGGGTGCGGCTATTGGTATGGGTGATCCAGCACGGCAGCTGTTGCGGGTGTTGCTCCGGGCGCCCCAGGAAGGAGAACACCGGCACCGGATCCAGGTCGCCAGGCTGCTCTTCCATCACCGAGAAATCGATGGTGCGGCCGTCAATACGCGGCGGCGTGCCGGTCTTCAGGCGGCCTTGCGGCAGCTTCAGGTCCTTCAGGCGCGCCGACAGCGACACCGCTGCCGGGTCGCCGGCGCGGCCGCCGGTGTAGTTATCCAGCCCGACGTGGATCTTGCCGTCCAGGAAGGTGCCGGCAGTCAGCACCACCGCGCGGGCGCGGAAGGCGATGCCCACCTGCGTCATGGCGCCGACGACGCGGTCGCCCTCCACCATCAGGTCGTCTACGGCCTGCTGGAACAGCATCAGGTTCGGCTGGTTCTCCAGTCTTGTACGGATGGCCTTACGGTACAGCACGCGGTCCGCCTGGGCGCGCGTTGCGCGCACCGCCGGGCCCTTGCTGGAGTTGAGGATGCGGAACTGGATGCCGGACTCGTCCGTGGCGGCGGCCATGGCACCACCCATGGCGTCCACTTCCTTGACCAGGTGCCCCTTGCCGATGCCCCCGATGGACGGGTTGCAGCTCATCTGACCCAGCGTCTCGATGTTGTGAGTCAGCAGCAGCGTCTGGCAGCCCATACGGGCCGCGGCGAGTGCAGCTTCAGTGCCGGCATGACCACCGCCGACGACGATGACATCGAATTCTTTTGGGTAAAGCATGGGACACCTCCTCCGGGAGGCTGGCGGGAAAATACGGGAATGCGAAATTATAGCGGCAATCGACTAGCCGCTTTCCGGCGGTAACCATGTTTCACGTGAAACATGGCGTTGGCGATACCCGGCGAGTCGCTCGAAAGCGACGTTATGTTCCACGTGAAACAAAAAGCCGAGCACATGGCCCGGCCGGATGTTTCACGTGGAACAAGCGTCTCAGAGCTGCGCGCGGATATACCCCGCAACCTGCCCGGTCAGCTTGCCAAGATTGCGCTGCAAGGTGGCGAACCCGGCATTGCGCTCGCGGCTCACCTCGTCCATATACAGCGGCCGCCGGATCTCGATCTGCAGGCTATTGCGCCGCTCGGCCGGCCGGCCGATCTGCGCGATCAGCTGCACGCCCTTGTACGGGTCGTTGCGCGCCACCGTGTAACCCATGCCGCGCAGTTCCCTTGCGACCAGGTCGACCAGCCCCGGCTCGCAGGTGGTGCCGTCCCGGTCGCCGAGCACAAAGTCCGCCAGCGGGTGCGGGCTAGCGATCTTGAGCCGCTCGTAGGCGTTATTGGGCATGGAGTGCAGGTTCAGGTGCCAGAGCGCGCCAAAGCGCTGGTGAGCACCCTCCACGGCCTCGGCCAACGCCGCATGGTACGGCCGGTAGTAGCGGTCGATACGGGCCTGCACTTCCGCCACGGACAGGCGGCGGTCATAGATCGGCGTGCTGGCGTCGACCCGGCTCCAGATCAGGCCGTAGCCCAGCTGCGTCTTCGGCCCCGGGGCCAGTGCCGTCGGCCAAGTGCCGTCGAGCTGGGCCGGATCGATGTCGTCGGGCATCCGGTTCGGGTCGATATAGACCCGCGGGAAGGTGGCCGCCAGCAGCGTACCGCCTGCTGCGGGCACGGCCTCCCACAGGGCATCGACGTGCGTGTCCTCCCCCCCGCGCAGACGCGCGGCAGGAATCGCCGCGCCGAAGTCGGCCGGGTACGCGGTGCCGCTGTGCGGCGAGTCACACACCAGCGGTAGCGCCTCCCCTTCCGGCAAGCGCACGATGACCGGCGGCAGTGCGGCGGCCAGGTGATTCGCTTCAGCCATGCGTCAGTCCAGTTGGATGTTGGCGGCCTTGGCGACGCGGGCATAGCGCGCAATGGCCTGCTGGATCTGGGCCTTGAACTGCTCCGGCGTGGTCGGCACCAACGTGCCGCCGGACTCCTCCACCTTGCGCTTGAATTCAGGGTTCTGCATGGCCTTGAGGATGGCCTGGTTCAGCCTTGCCACGATGGCGGGCGGCGTGCCCGCGGGCGCGACGATGCCGAACCAGCCGCCGTCGCCCATCTCCTTGTAGCCCAATTCCGCATAGGTGGGCACGTTTGGCAACTGCGGCGAGCGCGTGGCGCCCAGCACCGCCAGCGCGCGCAGGCGGCCCGACTTCACATGAGGCAGCGCCGAGGCCAGGTTGTCCGAGATCGCATTGACCTGCCCTGCCACCGCATCATTGAGCCCAAGGCCGGCACCCTTGTACGGCACGTGCAGCAACTCGATCTTCGCCAGCATCTGGAAGTTCTCAAGATTTACGTGGCCGAGGGTCCCTGTGCCCGGCGAGGCAACCGAATACTTGCCCGGATTGGCCTTGGCTAAGGCAATGAATTCCTGCATGGTTTTCGCCGGCACGCTCGGATGCACCGTGAATACGCTCGGCATCGACACCACGTTGGTGATCGGGGCAAAGTCCTTGATCGGGTCGTACTTGAGTTTCGGGAATACGGCGGGGTTGGAGCCGTGCGTGCTGACCGTGGCCATGCCGATGGTGTAGCCATCGGGCGCGGCGTTGGCCACCTGCTCCATGCCCAGCGAGCCGCCGGCGCCGCCCTTGTTCTCGACCACGATCGACTGGCCCAGCTCGCGGCCGGCAAACTCTGCCACCAGGCGCGCCGACAGGTCGGTGGAGCCGCCCGCAGCGAACGGCACGATCAGGCGGATCGGGCGCGTCGGGTAATTGGCTTGCGCGAACGCGTTGCCGGCAAAGGCCAGCGTGGCAGCGGCGGCGGTACCGGACAGCAGCAGCTGGCGGCGGGACATCCTGGCTCGGATCATGGGGTTTCTCCTGTTGGTTTTGTGCATGAACCGGACGAGTGTCAGCCGTTTACCGGGCGGGCACAAACGACTATATTGCACGTTTGCATTACCAAAGATCATCCTGCAGCGGTCGCTCCGGCAGCCGTCCCGCCCTTACTCCCCTCCCCCGCCATGCGGCTGCATTCCCCATCGATGTCCGAGTTGCACGCCTTTGCCACCGCGGCACGGCTGGGCAGCTTTACGCGTGCGGCGGACGAACTGTGCGTGACCCAGGGTGCCATCAGCCGTGCCATCGCGCGGCTGGAAGCGCATTTCGGGCAGCCGCTGCTACAGCGCAATGCCCACCGGCTGGTACTGACCGATGCCGGCCGGAAATTGCTTGAGGCCGTGGCCGAGCCGCTGGCCACGATCGAGCATGCCAGCGCCGCCCTGCGCGCCGGTGACCGCCGGCACCACCTGACGCTGTCCGTCGTGCCCACGCTGGCCAGCGTCTGGCTGGTGCCGCGCCTGCCGGACTTCCATCGCCGCCATCCGGAAATCCGGCTGGACTTCGTCCCGTACCAGCGCGACGAGGATCTCTCCGGCCCCTCCCCCGACGCCGCCATCCTGGCGGGTGAAGCCGGCAAGTGGCCCGGCCTGCAGGCCGACTATGTGGTGGGACGTGAAATGGTGCCGGTCTGCCATCCGGACCGCGCCCGGGCACGGCGCGAGGCCGGCCACTGGCAGTCTCCCGCGGAGCTGCTGGACGAGCCTCTGCTCTACCACACCACCGCGCCGGCGAACTGGCAAAACTGGCTGCAGGCCGCCGGCGTACCCAACGCTGCGCCAAGGTTATCCACAGCATTCGACCAGGTCTCGATCCTGATCCAGGCGGTGCGCGCCGACATTGGCGTCGCCGTGCTGCAGCGCTGCCTGGTGCGCGACGAAATTGCCGCCGGACGCGTAACGGCGCCGTTTGACCTGCCAATTACGCTGCAACGGGGCTATTTCCTGTGTGCGCCGAAGGAACGGCGCGATCATCCGGCGCTGACATGCTTCCGTGATTGGCTGCTGGAGACCGCAGCGAAGGATACAGGCAGCGGCATCGACACTTTATTCACTGGATGACTTACAGAACAAAAATCTTGTATAAATACATTCATCCTGCAGATAAATTTCCTCAAATTATTATCTAGATAGATAATATTTGATAAATTTGATTACCAAAAATCACTCCAATGGATATTGGCGTGCCTACATCAGCGCGCCGGTAGCGACATCAGTCCGAAGCGCCTCTGAATTGGGTTATCCCCAAAGTTATTCACACCACCAATAGAGAAGGGCCTGCTTCCGCAGGCCCTCATTCCTCTGGCGAAAACCGGGCAGATCAAGCCGCCTTTTTTGCCAATCCAAGATAGGTTTCGATCACCTTCGGGTTCGCAGCCAGCTCGTCGGCCGGTCCTTCCATCGCCATATCGCCGGTTTCGATCACATAGCCGTAGTCCGCCACCTGCAACGCGGCGCGCGCGTTCTGCTCGATCAGCAGCGTAGCCACGCCGGTCTGGCGCAGGTTGCTGATGATGTGGAAGATCTCCTTCACGATCAGCGGCGCCAGGCCAAGGCTGGGCTCGTCCAGCATCAGCAACTGCGGCTTGGCCATCAGCGCGCGCCCCACCGCCAGCATCTGGCGCTCGCCCCCGGAGAGCGTGCCGGCGTCCTGGCGGGCGCGCTCGCGCAGGCGCGGGAACAGGTCGTAGACCACGTCCATCTGGTCCAGGTAGTTCTTCTCGCCGGCGCGCTTGCGGCGGAAGGCGCCCAGCTGCAGGTTGTCCTCCACCGTCATCGACGCAAACAGCTCGCGCTTCTCCGGCACCAGGCACATGCCGCGCGCAACGCGCCCCTCCACCGGGATGCCGGCCATGTCGTGGCCGAGGTAGCTGACCGAGCCGCTCGACGACCCCGTCACCGGCAGCGCACCCATGATCGCATTGAGCATGGTCGACTTGCCGGCACCGTTGGGGCCGATCACCGTGACGATCTTGCCGGCCTCCACCTTCAGGTTGGTGCCGTGCACCGCTTCCACCTTGCCGTAGCGGACGTGGAGGTCCTTCACTTCGAGAATCAGGCTCATGTCCGGTCCTTACTCCACGCCACCCAGATAGGCTTCCAGCACCGCGGGGTTCTTCTGCACTTCCTCGGGCACGCCCTCGGCAATGCGCGTGCCGAATTCCATCACCACCAGCCGGTCGGTCAGGTTCATCACGAAATCCATGTCGTGCTCGACCAGCAGCACGCTCATGCCCTCGCCCTTGAGCTTGCGCAGCAGTTCGGCCAGGGCCTGCTTCTCCTTGTAGCGCAGGCCCGCTGCCGGCTCGTCGAGCAACAGCAGCGCGGGGTCGCAGCAAAGCGCACGCGCGATTTCAAGAATCCGCTGCTGGCCCAGCGCGAGGCTGCCGGCTTCCATGTACATGCAATCGGCCAGGCCCACGCGTTCAAGCTGGCGCTTCGCTTCGAACAGCAGCCTCTCTTCCTCGGCCTTGTTCAAGCGCAGGATCGCGGCAGAGACGCCGCCCTGGGCGCGGAAATCACCGCGCAGGTGCGCGCCGATGGCCACGTTTTCCAGCACCGTCATGGTCGGCAGCAGGTGCACGTGCTGGAAGGTGCGGCCGATGCCGCGCTTGACGATCTCGCGCGACGGCAGGCCCGAGATCACTTCACCGCGGTAACGCACCTCCCCGCGCGTGACCGGCAGCACGCCCGTCACCAGGTTGAAGGTGGTGGACTTGCCCGCGCCATTGGGACCGATCAGCCCGATGATCTCGCCCGCGCGCACCTGGAAGCTGACATCGTTCACCGCCACCAGCCCGCCGAACTCCTTGCGCGCAGCGCGCACATCCAGGATCAGGTCGCCGGCCTCGGGCTTCTGGCGCACGGCCAGGGCCTCGGCCTGCGCCGGCGCCAGCACCGGCGGCCCCGAAGGCACCAGACGCCGCAGGAACGGCCAGATGCCATCGCGCGCGTATTGCAGCAGCAATACCAGCAGCACGCCGAAGACGATGATCTCGAAGTTGCCGTTGGCACCGAGCAGCTTGGGCAGCACGCCCTGCAGCACATCCTTCAGGATGGTCAGGATGCCCGCGCCCAGCACCGCGCCCCACACATGGCCCACGCCGCCGACCACGGCCATGAACAGGTACTCGATGCCGTAGTTCAGGCCGAACGGCGTCGGGTTCACCGCGCGCTGCAGGTGCGCGTACAGGAAGCCCGACACGCACGCCAGGACCGCCGCCACCACGAAGATCACCACCTTCATCCACGCGGTGTTCACGCCCATGGCCTCGGCCATCACGCCGCCGCCCTTGAGCGCGCGGATGGCGCGGCCCGGGCGCGAGTTCAGCAGGTTCTGCATCGCCAGCACGGCCAGCAGCACCACCGCCCAGATCAGGTAGAACATCGAGCGGCCCGACTGCAGCTCGATGCCGAAGAACGACAGCACCGGGATTCCGTTCAGGCCGTCATACTTGCCCAGGAACTCCAGGTTGCCGAACAGGAAGAACAGCGACAGGCCCCAGGCAATGGTCGCCAGCGGCAGGTAGTGGCCGGACATGCGCATCGTGATCAGCCCGATCACATAGGCCGATGCCATCGTGATCACCAGCCCCACCATCAGCCCGAACCAGGGCGACAGCCCGAACTGCGTGGTCAGGTAGGCCGTGCTGTACGCGCCCAGCCCCACGAACGCGGCCTGCCCGAACGAGGTCATGCCGCCCACCCCGGTCAGCAGCACCAGCCCGATCGCCACGATGCTGTACAGGCCGATGTAGTTGCCCAGCGTGATCCAGAACTCCGGCGTCGGCAGCGCCGGCAGCAACACCAGCACCACAATGAAAGCCAGCACCAGGACCCGGTTGCGGTTCAGCCGCGCACGGCTGCCTGCCTCGGCACTGGCCACCCGCGCCTGCTTGTCGGTCAGCATGGTCATGGCTTATTCCTCCTCCTCGACATGCTTGCTCGTCAGCGAGCGCCACAGCAGCACCGGAATGATCAGTGTGAAGACGATGACCTCCTTGAACGCGCTGGCCCAGAAGGACGAATAGGATTCAAGCAGGCCCACCAGCAGCGCACCGAGCGCCGCCACGGGGTAGCTCACCAGCCCGCCGACGATGGCGCCGACAAAGCCCTTCAGGCCCACCAGGAAGCCCGACTCGTAGTACACGGTGGTCAGCGGCGCGATCAGGATGCCGCACAGCGCGCCCATCGCCGCGGCCAGCGTGAACGACAGGCGCCCCGCCTGCGTGGTGCCGATGCCGACCAGGCGCGCGCCCAGCCGGTTCACCGCGGTCGCGCGCAGCGCCTTGCCCTGCAGCGTGCGCTCGAAATAGAAGTACAGCGCCCCGATCAGCAGCGCCGACACGCCCACGATCCACAGGCTCTGGCCCGAGATGCTGAGCGCGCCCACGTCGAAGCGCGCATCCGAGAACGCATTGGTGCGCGAGCCCTCCGCGCCGAACATCACCAGGCCCAGCCCCACCAGCGCAAAGTGCACGCCGACCGAGACGATCAGCAGCACCAGCGTGCTGGCCTCGGCCAGTGGCTGGTAGGCCAGCCGGTACAGCATCGGCCCCAGCGGGATGATGATCAGCAGCGTCAGCGCGATCTGCGCCAGCATCGGCAGCGGCTGCGCGCCATACTGCTGCGCCAGCCAGTGCACCGCGAGCGGGAACACCAGGTATTTGCCGGCCAGCACCGCCAGCCGCTGGCCCAGCGTGCGGCGCAACTCGGCGCTGCGCAGCACCGTGACGGTTTCATAGACGAAGGTCAGCGCCCCCATCGCCAGCAGCAGCCAGCTGGTCTGCGGCGCGTGACCGGCCTGCATCGCCGCCAGCGTCAGCGCGCCGTAGGCAACAAACTCCCCTTGCGGGATGAAGATGACCCGGGTCACCGAGAACACCAGCACCAGGGCCAGTGCCAGCAGCGCGTAGATCGCGCCCGAGGTGATGCCGTCCTGGGCCAGGATGGCAGCGATTGATAAGTCCATTGTCTCCCCGTCTTTTGGAAATACCTGCCTGCATCATATGGGGGCCGACAGGGTGCTGTGCGCTTTGGGATTTACGCAATAGTAAACGGATTGCCTAATGTAGAAATACAGGCAAGCCCTAACGAGAGGTCTGTATGGGGGCGTTTCGCATTGTTGCCATGCGGTTGGATGTCGCTCTCTTGGCAGGCGTGGCGCTTCGCGCAGCGCCCAATGACCGTCAGCGCATTTTGGGCCTGCGCAGCAGCCGTAGGCGTCCCCGCGATGCTGTCGGCAGCAGGCGGCCTACGCCCTGCATGGGGATCGTTCAATAGTGGGCTAACGCAGGCACTGGCACACACTCACGTGGCGTAGCAGGGTCGAACGGGCACCCACGCCCAAACGGCAAGCACCACCGCTCGAACCACCAACGCCGTGGAATTGATTGCCAGCCGCACAGACGACGCGTTTTTGGTTACTTTTTGTCGCTCGGACAAAAAGTGACTCGCCGGCTACGCCGGCGAAACAGCAGCGCTTGGCAAGCGCGACACCCAACCGCATGGCGCCACGCCGCCCCCAACCTTCACTTAGTCAGCAACTTCCACTTCCCATCAACAATCTGCACCATCACCCGCGCCCGCTGATCAAAGCCAAGGTGGTCGGTAGCACTCATGTTCATGATCCCATGCGAAACCGGCAGGTTCTTGGTCTGCTCCATCGCATCCCGCAACGCCTTGCGAAATTCCTTGGTACCCGGCTGGCCCTTCTTCAGCGCCTCAGGGATGGCATGCTGCAGGATCAGCCCCGCATCCCAGGCATGACCGCCGAAGGTCGAGACCTGGCCGCCGAAGGCCTTCTCGTAAGAAGTCTTGTAGGACATGGCCGGCTTCTTCACCGGATTGCTGTCCGGCAATTGCTCAGCCACCAGCAGCGGCCCGGCCGGCAGGAACGTGCCTTCGCAATCCTTGCCGCACACGCGCAGGAAGTCGGCATTGGCCACGCCGTGGGTCTGGTAGATCTTGCCCTTGAAACCACGCTCCTTGAGCGTCTTGGCCGGCAGCGCCGCGGGCGTACCCGAGCCTGCGATCAGCACGGCGTCGGCATTGGCGCTCATCATCTTCAGCACCTGGCCGGTGACCGAGGTATCGGTACGGGCAAAGCGCTCGTTGGCGACCACCTTGATCTTGCGCAGCTCCGCCACCTTGGCGAACTCCTGCGCCCAGCTGTCGCCATAGGCATCCGCGAAGCCGATGAATGCCACCGTCTTCACGTTGTTGTTGGTCATGTGCTCGGCAATGGCGGTCGCCATGTGCGAGTCATTCTGCGGCGTCTTGAAGACCCAGGCGCGCTTGGCATCCATCGGCTCGATGATGCGCGCCGAGGCGGCCATGGTGATCATCGGCGTATCGTTCTCGGCCACCACGTCTACCATCGCCAGCGAGTTCGGCGTCACGGTGGAACCCACCACCACGTCGACCTTGTCTTCGCTGATCAGCTTGCGGGTGTTCTTGACCGCGGTGGTGGTGTCGGAGGCATCGTCCAGCACGATGTACTCGATCTTCTTGCCCGCGATTTCCTTGGGCATCAGCGTGAAGGTGTTCTTCTCCGGAATACCCAGCGATGCCGCCGGACCCGTGGCCGACACCGTCACCCCGACCTTGACCTGTGCCTGGGCTGCACCGGCAACCAGGCTCGCCGCAGCGATTGCCAGCAGGCTGGCGCGCTTGAAATCCATCTTGTCTCCTCGGTTCCTGAAACGGAAAGGCATCCGTCCGGCGTCCACCGGCGGATGCCCGTTTTTGTCGACCCCTCGGGTCTGACGCAGGCACATCGCCGGCACCTGCGCTACAGCCAGGAACGACGCCAGGCCGCTCCCCAGTTTCCCCGTCCGCACCACTCCCCCGGATCGGCGCGCTCCGGCTATTCACCGACCGCGCGGTCGGGAATTCGGATCGAGTCTAGCACAGCGACTTGGCGCGAAAAGGGAGGATTAACCCGCATCGCAAGCGCCGCCCGGCTTCGCCGTCAGCGCAGGAACGCGTCCCAGGCGGTCTTCAGGATCAGCGCGCTCACCACCACGATAAACACCTTGCGCACGAAGGCGCTGCCGTGGCGCAGGGCCAGCTTGCTGCCTACCTGGCTGCCGGCGATGTTGGCCACCGCCATCACCAGGCCCAGCTGCCACCAGATATGGCCCTTGCTGGCCAGCAACAGCAGCGCCGCCAGGTTGGTGGCAAGGTTGACCACCTTGGTCGAGGCCGCCGCGTGCAGGAAGTCATAGCCGAACACCCGCACGAACGCGATCATCAGGAAGCTGCCGGTGCCCGGACCGAACACGCCGTCATAGAAGCCGATGGCGGCGCCGGCCAGCAGCGCCGCGATGCGCTCGCGCGACCCCGACAGCGTCGGCGCGTGTTCCGTACCCAGGTCCTTCTTGGCCACGGTGTAGACCAGCAACACCACCAGCACGAACGGCAGCGCCTTGCGCAGCGGCTCGGCCGGAATCTTGGTCAGCGCCCAGGCACCGGCCATCGAGAAGATAAGGGCCGCCACCACCGCGGGCGCGGTCGCGCCCCAGTAGATGCGCACGCTGCGGCCGTAGCGCAGCGCCGCGTTGGCGGTGCCCGCGATCGAGCCCATCTTGTTGGTACCCAGCAGCGTGGCCGGCGCGACATTGGGATAGGCCGAGAACATCGCCGGGATTTGTACCAGGCCGCCGCCGCCGGCGACCGCGTCGATCAGGCCGGCGAGAAAGGCGGCAACCGCCAGGAATGCGAATTCCGTCATTGCAGGAAGCAGGGAAGCGAAAAGGAAAGGATCGGAGGAGATCGGTGCGGGCGGGCCGGCGCGCTGCCAGGCGGTATCAGTTCAGCCCAGCGCCTTGGCCACAGGCACCAGGCTGCGGTGCCACATGCCGTTGCCATGCGGGCTGAAGCCCGGCGGCGCGCCGCCTTGCCCTGCCACCAGCCGCGGCGCCAGCAGCGCATGGCGGATACCGTGCGCACGGCCCCAGTCGGCCAGCGTGGCGCAGCAGGCCTCAAGGCAGGCGCGGCGGGACCCGCCGTCCAGCCCGGGCCGTACCCACCACTCGATGCCGCAGGCAGCCAGCCCGGCAAGCTCCAGGCTCGGGAGCAGCGCCACCGGCAGGCACGCCAGCAGATCGTGCGGAGCCTGCGCGTCGTTCACCAGGAGGCAGATGCCGCGCCCGGACTGGGCCAGCAGCTCGTCCAGCATCAGCCGGCGCGCGCGCGCGGCGGGCACCGGCAGTGGCTGCACCGTAGCCAGCCAGGCTTCCAGCGTCACTGCATCGGCGCCCAGCCCGAGGCGTACCAAGCCCTGCGGCGCAGGTGTGTCGGGAAGATCCGGAACGGCTGGGGAGTGGGGGGAATCAGGTGCGGCAGGCATGGCGGGCAATGAGAGCGCCCGCATTGTCGCATGTGGCGGGTAGCCAGGTGATGCCGGTGCAGCCTGGATGCCCCATGATGGGGCGAAAGCGCCACAGGAGCGATTGGGAGGCCCAAATGAAAAAAGCGTTGCCGAGGATCACCCGGCAACGCCCTTTATTTATAACGCTGCTACCCGACACCGGGTGCGCGCCTGTCGTCTCCTCGCTTCCGCCTCCATTTAACCTGCGAAAACCGTATATGGAATGTAACGAAGCGGTGCATCGAGGACAAGCTAGAAAAAACCCTAGCCCCAGAATCGGGCATGTCGACCCGCGGTCACTCGTGCCGGGTTACTCCCGCTTGCCCGAGTGGCCCCCGAAGCGCGCCAGCAGCTCGCCCATGATGCCACGGCGGAAAGTCAGCACGCAGATCACGAAGATCACGCCGGTCACCATCGTCACCGACTCGCCCAGCGTGCCGAACCAGGAGATGCCGGTGACCGACGCCAGGAAGTTGCCGATGTCGCCGAGCTTGTTCTCCAGCGCGACCACCACGAAGGCACCGACAATCGGGCCCGACAATGTGCCCAGGCCGCCGACCAGCGTCATCAGGATGACCGAGCCCGACATCGACCAGTGCACGTCGGTCAGCGTCCCGAAGCCCAGCACCAGCGCCTTGATCGAGCCGGCCAGCCCCGACAGCGCCGCCGACAGCACGAAGGCGGTCAGCTTGAAGCGGTCGACGTCATAGCCCAGCGAGACCGCGCGCGGCTCGTTCTCCTTGATCGCCTTCAGGATCTGGCCGAACGGCGAATGCACCGTGCGCACAATCAGCGCAAAGGCGGCCACAATGATCGCCAGCGCCACGTAGTACAGCGTCAGGTCGTCCGACAGCGGCAGCACCCCGAACAGCTTGCCGCGCGGGATGCCCTGCAAGCCGTCCTCGCCACCGGTGAACGGCGCCTGCAGGCAGATAAAGAACAGCATCTGCGCCAGCGCCAGCGTGATCATCGAGAAGTAGATGCCCTGCCGGCGGATGGCCAGCGAGCCCACCACGTAGCCGATCAGCGCGCCCGCACCGGTGCCCAGGATCAGGCCGATTTCCGGGGTCACGCCCCAGACCTTCATGGCATGGCCGGCGGCATAGCCAGCGCCGCCGAAGAAGGCCGCATGGCCGAACGACAGCAGCCCGGTATAGCCGATCAGCAGGTTGAAGGCGCACGCAAACAACGCGAAGCACAGCACCTTGAGCACGAACACCGGATACGCGCCGGCCAGCGGCGCGGCCACCAGTGCCAGCAGCAGCAATCCGTACAACAGTTTCTTCTGCACGCCTTGTCCCTTTCCTGCGTTGCCCGCGTTGGCCGCCACCGTGGATGGCGTCGATGATGTGGAGGGTACGCTCATCACTTCTCCTTCCCGAACAGCCCGGCCGGGCGCAGCAACAGCACGATCACCATGATGAAGAACACCACGGTCGACGATGCTTCAGGATAGAACACCTTGGTCAGGCCCTCGATCACGCCCAGCCCCAGGCCGGTCAGGATCGAACCCATGATCGAACCCATGCCGCCGATCACCACCACCGCGAACACGATGATGATCAGGTTCTGCCCCATCAGCGGCGAGATCTGGATCACCGGCGCGGCCAGCACCCCGGCAAACGCGGCCAGCGCCACGCCGAAGCCGTAGGTCAGCGTCACCATCAGCGGCACGTTGACGCCGAAGGCCTCGACCATCTTGGGGTTCTCGGTGCCGGCGCGCAGGTAGGCGCCCAGCTTGGTCTTCTCGATCACGTACCAGGTGGCAAAGCACACCACCAGCGACGCCACCACGACCCACGCGCGGTAGTTGGGCAGGATCATGAAGCCCAGGTCGGTCGCGCCCTGCAGCGCATCCGGCGTCGAGTACGGCAGCCCGGAGACGCCGTAGATCGAGCGGAAGATGCCCTCGATCACCAGCGTGATGCCCAGCGTCAGCAGCAGGCCGTAGATATGGTCGAGCTTGTAGATCCAGCGCAGCATGGTCTTCTCGATCACCACGCCCAGCGCGGCAACGACCAGCGGCGACAGCAGCAGCATGATCCAGTAGTTCAGCCCGGCGTACTCCATGCCCATCCAGGCCAGCACCGCACCGAGCATGAAGAGCGCGCCGTGCGCGAAATTGATGACGTTGAGCAGGCCGAAGATAACCGCCAGGCCCAGGCTCAGCATCGCATAGAAGGCGCCGTTGACCAGCCCCAGCAATAGCTGGGAAAGCATGGCCGGCAAGGGGATTCCGAAGATGTCCATCGCGGAGTGCCGTTGATACCGCCGTTGTATGACGGGGATTGCTGCGGTTGGTGCCAGGTAATGCGAACGCTGCGGCGAACACCGCAGCAAAGAACCGCGTCCGATGCCGGCGGCACGCAGGTGGCGCGCCGCCGGCGGATCTCACATCAGCTTACTTCTTCAGCATTGCGCACTTCGACTCGGCCACCGTGGTGAAGGCCTGGTCGCCCGGGATGGTCGCGACCACCTTCAGGTAGTCCCACGGCTTCTTCGACTCTGCCGCGGTCTTCACCTGCATCAGGTACATGTCGTGGATGCCACGACCGTCCTGGCGGATATAGCCCTTGGTGTAGAAGTCGTTGATCTTCATCTTCTTCAACTCGGCCATGACCTTGTCCGGATCGTCGGTCTTCGCTGCTTCCACCGCCTTCAGGTAGGTGCTGGCCGCCGAGTAGTCCGCCGCCTGCAGGCTGCTCGGCATCTTCTTCATCTTGCCGAAGAAGCGGTTGGCGAACTTGCGGGTGTCGTCGTTCATGTCCCAGTACCAGCTGTCGGTCATCAGCAGGCCTTCGGTGTTCTTCAGCCCGAGGCTGTGCACATCGTTGATGAACATCAGCAGGCCGGCGATCTTCATCGACTTGGTGATGCCGAATTCCTTGGCCGCCTTGATCGAGTTGATGGTGTCGCCGCCGGCGTTGGCCAGGCCCAGGATCTGCGCCTTGGACGACTGCGCCTGCAGCAGGAACGACGAGAAGTCCGATGCCGACAGCGGATGGCGCACCTGGCCCGCCACCGTGCCGCCGTTGGCCTTGACCACGGCCGCGGTGTCGCTTTCCAGAGAATGGCCGAAGGCGTAGTCGGCGGTCAGGAAGAACCACGACTTGCCGCCCTGCTTGACCACCGCGCTGCCGGTGCCCTTGGCCAGCGCCACCGTGTCATAGGCGTAGTGCACCGTGTACGGCGAGCACTCTTCGTTGGTCAGGCGCGCGGTGCCGGCACCGATGTTGATGTAGACGCGCTTCTTCTCCGAGGCCACCTTGTTCATGGCCAGCGCGGTGCCGGAGTTGGTGCCGCCCAGCAGCATGTCCAGGCCCTGCTGGTCCATCCATTCGCGTGCCTTCGAGGCGGCGATGTCGGCCTTGTTCTGGTGGTCAGCGGAGACGATCTCGATCGGCTTGCCCAGCACCTTGCCGCCGCGGTCCTCGACCGCCATCTTGATGGCTTCCAGGCCGCCGGGGCCGTCGATGTCGGCGTACAGGCCCGACATGTCGGTGATATAGCCGATCTTCACAGTGTCGCCGGACACCTGGGCAACGGCGCTGAAGGAAACCGCACCCATGGCAATGGCCGCCATCGCGGCCGCGAGCCGAGTCTTTTTCATGTCTATGTCTCCTGATTTGCGGCGGCGTGCGCGCCACCCGTTCCTGCCAAACATCAACCCATGATCCGTGCGGATCAGACCCCGAGCAGTTCGTGCAGCACCGGCATCTTGGCTTCCAGCTCATTGGCTGCGAAGCGCTCGACGATGCTGCCATGCTCCATCACGTAGAAGCGGTCGGCCAGCGGCGCGGCGAAGCGGAAGTTCTGCTCCACCAT
>NZ_JBYTEG010000017.1:0-81287 GCF_058792255.1 Cupriavidus sp. CPT47-8839-RL05A
AGGGCTGAGCCCCGTGCAATACAGGACTCAGCCCTTGGCGGCCTAACTTACCCGTCCAACTTTACGGGGTCAGTTCAGGTGGGCGGCGCCATTGTCAATATCGCCAGCGTCTCGGCGCTGAGCGGCGAGGGGCCTCTCAGCTATTGCGCGTCAAAGGCGGCCGTGCTCGGCCTCACCCGCTGCCTGGCGCGCGACCTGGGCCCGCGTGGCATCCGCGTCAACGCGATCTGCCCGGGGCCCACGCGCACGCCGATGATGCAGTCCATCAGCGAGGAATGGGCGCGCAGCCTGGAGCGCGCGATCCCGCTGGGGCGCATGGCCGAGCCGGAAGAGATCGCGGCGGCGGCACTGTTCCTGGTTAGCGGAGACGGCATGCTGATGACGGGCCAGACGCTGTCCGTCAGCGGCGGCATGGCAATGATTTAACGGCGCAGGCGCGACGGCGACGCGTTCGGGTCGTTGTCCTGCCTCGATGGAAGGATAAAAGGGAGAGCAGCATGCGAGTAACGGGACGTTTGCAGGACAAGGTGGCGCTGATCAGTGGCGCTGGCACGGGGATCGGCGCTGCCACGGCTGCGCGCTTCGCGGCCGAAGGGGCGAGGGTGATGCTGTGCGGGCGGCGCGAGGCGCCGCTGCGCGCCGTGGCCGAGGAGATCCGGTCGCGCGGCGGCGAGGCTGCGTGGATTCAGGCCGATGTCACCAACGAGGCGGACGTGGAGCGGGCGGTGGCGCATACCGTCGCGCAGTTCGGCGGCCTGCATGTCATGGTCAATAACGCGGTCAACTATACCTGGGGCGTGCTCGACGAGGTCAGCGCGCAAGCCTGGCGGCAATGCCTGACCGGTAGCCTGGACGTCGCCTTCTTCGGCACGCGCGCGGCGCTGCGCGTGATGAAGGCGGCCGGCGGCGGCGCCATCGTCAACCTGGGTTCGGTGGCGGGCCTGCTTGGCAGTCCGGGATTGTCGGCCTATGGCGCGGCCAAGGCGGGCGTGCTCAACTTCAGCCGCGCCGTGGCGCTCGAGGGCGCAGCCCACAACGTGCGCGTCAACGTGGTGATTCCCGGTGTGGTCTGGAGCGAGGGCACGCGCGAAGCGCTTGCCAGCGAGGAGGTCGCCCGAGATACCGCACGCGCGGTGCCGCTGGGGCGCGTGGGCGAACCGCACGAGGTGGCTGGCGCCATCCTGTTCCTGGCGTCGGACGAGGCTTCGTATATCACCGGGCAGAGCCTGGTAGTCGATGGCGGCAAGACCTGCCGGCTCGACGTGGGCGCAACCGACTACGTGTCGGAGCCGTCAGCCGAGCGGCGCGCCGCGCCGCAGGCAAGCTGAGCGCACCCCACTGAATGAGCAAGGAGAGGCAAGTGGCATCAGACATGGAATCGATGCAGGCCCGACTCGATCGACTCGAGTCGGTCAACGAAATCCGCATGCTGCCGGCCAAGTATGCGCTGGCGCTCGATATGCGCGACCTCGATGCCTGGACCAGCCTGTTTCCCGAGGACGTGGCGGTGGGCAAGGACCAGGTGGGCCGCGAGCACCTGCGGCGCTGGATAGACGAGACCCTGCGCAACCAGTTCACGGTGACCTCGCATCATATCGGCGGACACATCATCGAGTTCCAGGATGCGGACCATGCGAGCGGCGTGGTGTATTCGAAGAACGAGCATGAGACCGGCCCGGAATGGGTCATCATGCAAATGCTCTACTGGGACGACTACTAGCGCATTGGCGGCTGCTGGTATTTCCGGCGACGGCTGCCATGCTATCTCTACGCGAGCGACCTCAACAAGCCGCCCATCGGCGACAAGAAGATGCGCTGGCCGGGCCGTGAGCCCTATGAGGGTTCCTGGCATGCACTGTGGCCCTCGTGGAAAGCGTTCTGGAACGCCAAGCCGAATGAAGCGCTGCCCGGCGTCGCCGAGCCGGTGCCGCTGGATCGCTTTCTCGAGTCGATGCGTCGCGGTTCGGCACTTCCCAAGGTCCGCACGCGCTGACGCAATGCCGAAACCGATCAAGGGATCATCAAGATGAGCGCCAGCCTGTTCGAGCCACTGCAGCTCGGCGACATTGCACTCGCCAATCGCATCGTGATGGCGCCGATGACGCGCAGCCGCGCCGGCGCGGGCGACCTGCCCACCGGCCTGCACCAGGCGTACTACACGCAGCGCGCGGGCGCCGGGCTGATTATTGCGGAGGGCACTTACCCTAGCCGGCATGGCAAAGGGTACTGCCGCACGCCGGGCATCGAGACCACCGCGCAGATCGACGCCTGGCGCGACGTGTCAGGCTCCGTGCGCAGCCAGGGCGCGGCGATGGTGCTGCAGCTGATGCACGTCGGGCGCGTGGCGACGCGCCATAACAAGGCGCCAGACGCACAGACGGTGGCGCCGTCGGCGATCCGCGCGCGCGGCACCATCTATGCCGACGGCCACGGGCTGGTCGAGATGGAGGTGCCCCGCGCGCTGGCGGCACATGAAGTCACGGCCGTGATCGACGAGTACCGCCAGGCCGCCGTCAATGCGCTGGCCGCCGGGTTTGACGGCGTCGAGCTGCATTGCAGTAGCGGCTACCTGCCGATGCAATTCCTGCTTTCTTGCACCAATCAGCGCGCGGACGGCTACGGCGGTTCGCTGATGGCGCGGCTGCGCTTCGTCGTGGAGACGCTCGAGGCCATCGCCGGGGCGATCGGGGCGGGGCGCGTGGGTCTGCGTATCTGTCCCGGCAACCCGTATAACGACATGCACGATGACGATCCCACCGCCACGTACAGCGCGCTGCTCGATGCCGTGGCGCCGATCGGGCTGGCCTACCTGCACGTGAGCCGCTCGCCGGATCCTGCGCTCGATGCATTTGCGCTGGCCCGCTGGCGTTTTGGCGGTGCGGTCATCGTCAATGTCGGTTTCGACGGCGCGAGCGCCGCGCGTGCAGTGGCCGGCGGCGTCGGCGAGGCGGTTTCGTTCGCCCGCCATTTCATCGCCAATCCCGACCTGCCTGCGCGCCTGCGGCACGGTGCGCCGCTGGCCGCGTTCGACCGCACGCTGCTGTATACGCCGGGAGCGCATGGCTACACCGACTACCCGGCCGCCGCGGAGCTTGCCGCGAGTGGCCAGATCCTTCCCCAGGGAGGCTTGCAACCGTGAGCGACTGCCTCGCACCGATTTCAACCATACCCAATGCCGTGGCACACACGGCGCGGCTGCGCGCGGATGCGGTAGCCATCGAGGAAGACGGCCTGTCCTTGCGCTATGGCGCGCTGCATGAGACGGCGCGAGTCGCAGGGCGTGCGCTGATGGCGCTGGGCGTAGCGCCCGGCGAGCGCGTTGCCATCTGGGCGCCTAACCTGCACGAGTGGATGGTCGCAGCGCTCGGTATCCAGATGGCCGGCGGCGTGCTGGTACCGCTTAACACCCGGCTCAAGGGCGGGGAGGCCGCCGATATTCTCGGGCGTAGCGGTACGCGGGCGCTGATCTGCATCGGCGAATTGCTTGGCGTCGATTATCCCGAGATGCTGTGTGGGCATGCGCTGCCGGCCTTGCGCCACCGCGTCATTCTGCGCGGCGAACGCGAAGGCGCTTTGTCTTGGGAGGCTTTCCTCGCCCGTGCCGAAGACACACCCGAGGTCATGCTTGACGCGCGCATCGCCGCGCTGACACCGGACAGTCCGTCCGACCTGCTTTACACATCCGGCACCACGGGGCGGCCCAAGGGCGTGATCACCACACACGGGCAGAATCTGCGCGCCTTCTCCGACTGGTCGGGCATCGTCGGCCTGCGCCCCGGCGACCGTTACCTGATCATCAATCCCTTCTTCCATGCCTTCGGCTACAAGGCCGGCTGGCTCGCGGCCCTGCTTCGCGGCGCCACCATCCTGCCGCTGGCGCAGTTCGACGCCGAAACCGTGCTCGCTCGCATCGAGCGGTACCGCGTCAGCTTCCTGCCCGGCTCGCCCACGCTCTACCTGAGCTTGCTTGCCCATCCGCGGCTGGATGCATACGACTTGTCATCGCTGCGCGTGGCGGTCACGGGGGCGGCATCGATCGCGCCAGAGCTGATCCGGCGCATGCGCAAGGTGCTTGGTTTTGACGTGGTGCTCACTGCTTACGGACAGACCGAGTGCTGCGGCCTGGCGACGGTCTGCCGGCTCGGCGACGCGCTGCAGACTATCGCCAACACGAGCGGGCGTGCGCTCGCCGGTGTGGAGATTCGCTGCGTAGACGCTGAAGGAAACGACGTCGCCGCCGGTGAACCGGGCGAAGTGTGGATCCGCGGCTACAACGTCATGCGTGGGTACTTCGACGACGAGGCCGCCACACGCGAGGCCATCGACGACGCGGGGTGGCTGCATACAGGCGACATCGGCAGCGTCGACGCCGACGGAAACCTGTGTATCACCGGCCGGCTCAAGGACATGTTCATCGTGGGCGGCTTCAACTGCTATCCCGCGGAGATCGAGCACCTGATTGGCACGCATCCGGCGGTGGCCCAGGTCGCGGTGGTCGGCGTACCCGATGCGCGCCTGGGCGAGGTTGGCCGCGCCTTCGTGGTGTTGCGCGAAGGCGAGAGCATGAGTGGGGAGGCATTGCTGGAATGGTGCAGAGCCCGCCTGGCAAACTATAAGGTGCCGCGTTCCGTGGCCTTCATGGCGGCCCTGCCGATCAATGCCGCGGGCAAGGTCGTCAAGCACGAGCTGACGGCGCTCCAGGCGCGCATGTGCGCCTGAGCGTGCAGGCGGACTTGGCAGCCGAGGGTACAAGATTGAGTCATCCGGGTATTGCGCAGATGATGAACACAAGCTATAGTTCGGCCTCTTGCAGCAGGGCACGGTCGGCAAGCGAAGGTTGGTAGGCGTTGTAGGCTTATGATTTGTAAGGAAATTTGTTCCCTTGCAAGGCATCCTCAGCACCCACAACTCTCCATCGCAAGGACATGTGCATTGCCGGCAGCAAGCACCGACACAGGAGTGGTAGTTCAGTCGGTTAGAATACCGGCCTGTCACGCCGGGGGTCGCGGGTTCGAGTCCCGTCCACTCCGCCAGTTTTAAGGAAACGCCCGCATCAGCGGGCGTTTTCATTCATGTTTCCCACCCTGCACAAAGGGTGCGCGCCCAGCGGCTCCTGATAGAATCGTGGAGTTTGTCTTTCGTGCCAATCCACTACCCGAATCCGCATGCTTGATTTCGTACGCAACAACCGGCGCCTGATGCTCTTGCTGCTGCTGGTGCTTGTTTTCCCGTCGTTCGTGTTCTTCGGCGTGGAAAGCTATTCGCGCTTCATGGACAGCTCGCACGATGCCGCCAAGGTCGACGGCCGCGCCATCAGCGTGCAGGAGATCGACAACGTCGTGCGCGACCAGAGCGAACGCGCGCGCCAGGTCCTGGGCGCCAGCTATGACCCGCGCCAGTTCGAAGGCCCGGACGCCCGCAAGGCCGTGCTGGACCAGCTGATCCTGCAACGCGTGATGGCCAGTGCCGTGGCGCGTGAGCACCTGACCGTGTCCGACGCCAAGCTGCTCGAGGAAATCAGCAACCTGCCGGCGATCGCGCAGTTGCCGCGCACCAAGGACGGCAAGGTCGACGACAAGGCCTACCTGCAGCTGCTGCAGTCGCAGGGCATGACGCCCGAGCAGTTCGATGCCCGCATGCGCTTCGAGCTGGCCACGCAGCAGCTGGGCGCATCGGTCGCCGCGACGGCCTTCGTGCCCAAGTCGCTGCTCGATCGCCTGATCGCCGTGCGTGACCAGCAGCGCGATGTGCAGGCGCTGCTGTTCAAGCCGGCCGGCTACACCGCCAAGGTGCAGCCCGATGCAGCCGCGCTGAAGGCCTACTACGACAGCCACCAGCAGGCCTTCTCGGTGCCGGAACAAGCCAAGGTCGAGTACCTGCTGCTGTCGGGCGAGGCCCTGGCCGCGACGCAGGCGGTCACGCCCGAAGAGCTGAAGTCCTACTATGACAGCAATATCGCGCGCTTCCGTATCGACGAGCAGCGCCGCGCCAGCCATATCCTGATCAGCGCGCCGAAGGATGCGCCGGCCGCCCAGCGCCAGGCCGCGAAGGACAAGGCCACCAAGCTGCTGGAGGACCTGCGCAAGCACCCTGACACCTTCGCCGACGTGGCGCGCAAGAACTCGCAGGACCCGGGCTCGGCCGAGAAGGGCGGCGACCTGGGCTTCATGGGCCGCGGCGCGCTGGTCAAGCCGTTCGAGGACGCCATGTATGCGCTCAAGGATGGCCAGGTCAGCGACGTGGTGGAAACCGACTACGGCTACCACATCATCAAGCTGACTGGCGTCAAGCCCGCCGAGACCAAGCCGCTGGAAGCCGTGCGCACGGAACTCGAAGCTGAGCTGCGCAAACAGTTCGCCGACAAGAAGTTTGCCGAGCAGGCCGATGCCTTCGGCAACACCGTCTATGAGCAGGCTGACAGCCTCAAGCCCGCAGCCGACAAGTTCAAGCTGACCATCCAGACCGCCGACAACGTCACGCGCCAGCCGAACCCGGCGCTGGGCGCGCAGAGCCCGCTCAACAACGACAAGCTGCTCAAGGCGCTGTTCAGCGACGACGCGATCAAGAACAAGCGCAACACCGAGGCCGTCCAGGTGGCCCCGAACACGCTGGTGGCCGCGCGCATCGTCGAGTACCGCCCGGCGGCCGTGCGCAAGTTCGAGGAAGTCGAAGCCAAGGTGCGCGAGGGCTATATCGCCCAGCAGGCGGCCGAACTGGCGCGCAAGGACGGCGAGGCCCGGCTTGCCGCGCTGAAGAAGGCAGACAGCGCCGACGGCTTTGGCGCGGTGCAGACCGTGTCGCGCGCCAAGGCCGAGGGCATGGCGCCGAAGGCGGTCGAAGCGGTGCTGCGCGCCGACGCGAACAAGCTGCCTGCGGTGGTGGGTGTCGACCTGGGGGCCGAAGGCTACGCGGTCTACCGTATCACCAAGGTCAGCCAGCCGATGCAGGCCAACCCGGCGCAACGCCAGGCCGAAGCGCAGCAGCTCTCGCAACTGGCCGGCCAGACCGACCTGCAGGCCTTCTATGAAAGCCTGAAGGCCCGCTCCAAGGTCAAGATGCTGACGCCGGTGGGCGCCACGCAGGCGCAAGGCGCCGAGTAAGCGCCAGATCAGCGCCGCTGCAAGCAAGAACCCCTGCCAGACGGCAGGGGTTTTTTATTTATGCTTACTTCGTGCCACGCTTGAGCATCGGCTTGAGCTGCGGCCACACCGTATCGAGCAGCGCCGGCTGTGCCGCGGCGGTCGGGTGGATGCGGTCGGGCTGGAACCAGTCCTGCCGCGCGATGACCTTGTCGAGGAAGAACGGCACCAGCCGCACCTTGTACTCGCCGGCCAGCTTCGGATACAGCGAGACGAACTTCTCGGTGTAGTCCTGCCCGTAGTTGGGTGGGATGCGCATGCCGATCAGCAGCACGCCCGCGCCGGCCTTCTGTGCCGTGCTGACGATGTTGCGCAGGTTGGCCTCGGTGGTCTGCAGCGGCAATCCGCGCAGCGCGTCGTTGGCGCCAAGCTCCACCACCACGATGGCCGGGCGGTGCCGCGACAGCAGCTCCGGCAGCCGCGTCTTGCCGCCGATGGTGGTCTCGCCGCTGATGCTGGCATTGACAACGCTATAATCGAAGCGCTCCTGCCGCAGGCGGTCCTGCAGCAGCGTAACCCAGCCCGCGCCGCGCGCGATGCCGTACTCGGCGGAGAGGCTGTCGCCAAGCACCAGCAGTGCCGGGGCCGCAGCCTGGGCTGAGGCCCCGGCCGATATCGTCAGTGCCATGCCGGTTGCCAGCAGCAGCCGGCGCCATTTGCCTCGGATCCCAATATCCATGTCTTCTTCCATTCTCGCTGTCGAGTCCCTCGGAAAGACCGTTGCCGACACGACCGGTTCGCTGACGATTTTGCACGACGTGACCTTTTCCGTCACGCCGGGCGAAACGCTCGCCATCGTGGGGGCGTCCGGATCGGGCAAGTCGACGCTGCTCGGGCTGCTGGCGGGGCTGGACCTGCCCAGCACGGGCACGGTACGGCTGCAGGGCCAGGACCTGTTCGCGCTGGACGAGGACCAGCGCGCCGCCGTGCGGGGCCGCCATGTCGGCTTTGTGTTCCAGTCGTTCCAGCTGGTCGGCCACCTGACCGCGCTGGAAAACGTGATGCTGCCGCTGGAGCTGCGCGGCGAAACGTCGCAGGTGCGCGAGCGCGCCCTGGACATGCTGCAGCGCGTGGGCCTGGGCGCGCGGCTGGGGCACTATCCGCGCACGCTGTCGGGCGGCGAGCAGCAGCGCGTGGCGCTGGCGCGCGCGTTCGTGGCGCGCCCGGACATCCTGTTTGCCGACGAGCCCACCGGCAGCCTCGATACCGCCACTGGCGAAGCCGTGATCGCGCTGATGTTCGAGCTTAACCGCGATGCCGGCTCAACGCTGGTGCTGGTCACGCATGACCGCTCGGTGGCGGCGCGCTGTGGCCGCATCCTGACCATCGACGCCGGCCGCGTGGCCAGCGATGAATGGATGGGCGCGGAGGTCTAGCTGGCGGCGCCCGCCTTCAGCACCGCGCGGGCGCGCTCGATCAGCGACGTGGTGGAGGCATCGTGCTGGCCGACGGCATTCCCGGTCAGCTCGGCCTCGATCGGTCGGGCCAGGATCTTGCCCAGCTCGACGCCCCACTGGTCGAAGGAATTGATCTTCCAGACCACGCCCTGCACGAAGGTGCGGTGCTCATACAGCGCAATCAGCGCACCCAGCACATGCGGCGTCAGGTTTTCCATCAGCAAGGTGTTGCTGGGGCGATTGCCCTCGAACACCATATGGGCGATGCGGACTTCGTCCTTCAGGCCGGCGGCACGCAGCTCATCGGCGCTGCGCCCGCGCATCAGCGCCTCGGCCTGCGCAAAGCAGTTGGCCAGCAGCTTGGCGTGATGGCCTGCCAGCCGGCGCGGCGGCACCAGCGGCGCGACAAAATCCACCGGCACCACCTGCGAGCCCTGGTGGATCTGCTGGAAGTAGGCATGCTGCCCGTTGGTGCCGGCCGTGCCCCACACCACCGGCGAGGTATGCGTGCGCACGGGCTGCCCGTCAAGCTGCACTGACTTGCCGTTGCTCTCCATCTCCAGCTGCTGCAGGAAGGCGGGAAACAGCTCCAGCGAGGTGGAGTAGGGCGCCATGCAGCTGGTCGGCAAATGCCAGAAATTGCGGTACCAGATGCCCAGCATGCCCAGGATCACCGGCATGTTGCGCTCCAGCGGCGCGGTGCGGAAGTGCTCGTCCATGGCGCGCGCGCCGGCCAGCAGGTCGGCGAAGGCATTGAAGCCTACTGCCAGCGTGATCGACAGGCCGACCGACGACCACAGCGAGAAGCGTCCGCCGATCCAGTCCCAGAACTCGAACATATTGGCCGGGTCGATGCCGAACTCGCGCACCGCTTCGGTATTGGTCGAGACTGCGACGAAATGCTTGGCAAGGTCATGCTCGGCCACGCCGTTGGCGACAAACCAGGCGCGCGCGCTGCGCGCGTTGGCCATGGTTTCCAGCGTGGTGAAGGTCTTGGAGCAGACGATCACCAGTGTCCGTTGCGGGTCTAGCCGCACCAGCGTCTCGGCCAGGTCGGTGCCGTCGACGTTGGAAACAAAGTGCATGCGCGGCGCGGCATTGCCATCGGCATCGGCCAGGTGCGACAGCGCGCGGCACACCATGCGCGGCCCCAGGTCGGAGCCGCCGATGCCGATATTGATGACATCGGTGATGCGCTCGCCGGTGGCACCCTTCCAGGCGCCGCTGCGCACGCGTTCCGAAAAATCGCGCATGCGTACCAGCACCTTCTGGATTGCCGGCATGACCTGCTCGCCGTCGACCTTGTAGCCGGCGCCGGCGGTCGCGCGCAGCGCTACGTGCAGGGCCGCGCGGTCTTCAGTGGTGTTGATATGCTCGCCCGCGAACATCGCGTCGCGGCGTCTGGTCACGCCGGCCTCGGCTGCCAGCTGCACCAGCAGGCGCATGGTTTCGGGCGTGATCCGGTTCTTCGAGTAGTCGAGATAGAGCCCGGCGGCTTCCAGCGAGAATTGCGCGACGCGCTGCGCGCCTTCGCGATCGAACCCGTCGCGCATCTGGGCGTCGCGAAGGGTGTCGTGGTGCCGCAGCAGGGCGTTCCAGGCGTGAAGGTCAGTGGGCATGCAGGACAATCGATGTTGCGCGAGCCGCGTGGCGTTGCCGGCTCACAAGGCAGAGTTGCAAGTATATCGTCAGCGCTGCCGGGATCCGGCCTGGCGGCGGCGTCATATCGTTACCACTTGCAACATACCAGCCTGGGCGCAGGCTAAGTATCGGACATTGTCTGACGGCGCGCGCCGCCGAGCCGGGCCGCGATGGCGCGTAGCACGGGTTCTCCCCCAGCCACGCACAAGCCTCCCAGGCAGATGATGCCGATGCCGATTGCGGTGGTCCAGTCGGGCAACTGGCCGAAGGCCAGGTAGCCGATCACCGTCGCGGACAGGATCTGCAGGTAGAGGAAGGGGCTCAGGAAAGACGCATCCGCGTACTGGAAGGCCCAGATGACGAAATAATGGCCAAGTGATCCGGTGATCCCCGCGGACAACAGCAGTGCACATTGCATCGGCGTAGGCCAGGCGCTGAACCAGAAGAAGGGCACGATCAGCGTGGTCAGGCAGGCGCCGGTTACGCCGCTCTGGATCAGCGTGGTCATCGGTGTGTCGTGCGCGGCAATGCGGCGTGTCAGCATCTGCATCAGCGCGAACACCAGCGCCGACACCAGGCCCAGGCCGACACCGAGCGGACTGAGCTGGCCGCCCGGGCGCACCACCACCAGCATGCCGGCAAAGCCGACCACCACACCGGTCCAGCGCATCCAGCGGGCATGGCGCCCGGGGCGCTCGCCCAGCAACCACGGCGACAATGCCACCACGAACAGCGGCGCGCAGAAATTCAGTGCCGTGGCCTGCGCCAGCGGCATCAGCATCAGCACGCTGAAGAACACCAGCGTCGAGACCAGCATCAGCGCGCCCCGCAGCCACTGCAGCCCAGGCTTCGCCGGCCGCCACTGGCGCCGCCAGCCGGCGGGGCCGAGCAGCAGGAAGATCGCGACCACATGCCCGACATAACGCACCCATGCCACGGCCACCAGCGGCAGTCCTTGCTGCGTCAGGGTCTTGCTGGTGGCATCGAGCAGGCTGAGGATCCATTGCCCGATGACCAGCAGGGCGATGCCGGTGAGCAGGTGGCGACGGTCGGCGGGATCGCGCAGCAGCGCGCCGCGCATCATGCGCGGGTCCCGGCCAGCAACTGGTTGAAGAGGGTGCGCGCGGGCGCGTACAGTTCGCTTGCGGTGACGCCGGCCGGCCCGGTGCCCTGGGCGACAAGGGCATCGGCGGCACGCCCGTGGATCCACACCGCCGCCTGGGCCGCGGCCAGCGGCGCCATGCCTTGCGCCAGCAGCGCCCCCAGCATGCCGGCCAGCACGTCACCGGTGCCGGCGCTGGCAAGTGCGGCATTGCCGGTCGGGTTGAGCGTGCATGGACTGCCGTCAGGCGCCGCGATCACGGTGCCCGATCCCTTCAGCACGACCACGGCCTGCCATTGCGCAGCCAGTGCCGCGGCAGCAGCGGGCCGGTCGCGCTGCACCTCGGCGACGGGAACGCCCATCAGCCGGGCGGCTTCGAGCGGGTGCGGTGTCATCACGCAAGCCGCGCCGCTGGCGGCCAGGGCCCCGGCCAGCGCCGGATCGGCGGCCAGCAGGTTCAGGGCATCGGCATCCAGCACACGCGGCAACGGCGCGGCTTGCAGCAGCCGCGCAAAATGCTTGTGTGCGTTGGCGTCCGTGCCCATGCCAGGACCGATCACCAGCGCCGACATCGCAGCGAGGGCCAGTGCGTCCACGGCATGCAGCATCAGCTCCGGATGCAGCGGATCGAACAGCGGTGCGGGCTGCGCCAGGAAGCCGATATGCACCTTGCCCGCGCCGAGGAACTGCGCGGCCCTGGCGCCCAGCAGCGGCGCGCCGGTCATGCCCAGGTTGCCGCCGATGACCGCCAGCGAGCCATGCGTGCCCTTGTTGCTGGCATGGTGGCGGCGCGGCAGCGCCGTGCTGAACAGCGCGGGGCCGTTTACCAGGCAATGGGGCGCTTCGTCCGGCGGATAGTCAAGGCCGATCGGCGCGATATCGACCTCGCCGGCGCAGTCGCGCCCGTCCAGCGTCAGCAGCCCGGGCTTGGCGGCGATAAAGGTCAGCGTGCGCTGCGCGCGCACTGCCGGCGCGCCCGCGCCGGTGTCGGCGAACAGGCCGCTGGGGATGTCCAGCGCAAACACCGGCAGCGCGCTGCGGTTGATTTGTCCGATCCACCACGCCATGGTGCCGTCGGCGGGGCGGTTCAGGCCGATGCCGAGCAGGCCGTCGACGAGCGCAGCGGTGCCCGCGGGCCAGTCCGCGTCATGCGAGGCAGCCATGCCTGCGACCACGCTGACCGGGACGCCGGCTGCGTGCGCTTGCTGCCATGCCGTCGCGGCGTCGGCGGGCAGGTGCTGCGGGTCCGCCGTCAGCCATACCTGCACTGCACGGCCGGCGCCGTGCAATTGCGTGGCGGCCACCAGCGCATCGCCGCCGTTATTGCCGGGGCCCGCCAGGAACAGCAGCGGGCCGGCGGGTGCATGGCAGGCCAGCCAGCGCGCGGCCGCGGCGCCGGCGCGCGACATCAGCGTAAAGGCGGGAAGTTGCGTGAAGGCGGCGTTCTCGATGCGGCGGATGGCGGCGACGTCGTACAGCGGAACCGGTGCGGAGGCGGCGGCATCGAGTGCAAACCAGCCGTCGCCGCTTGCGGGCGAGGTGGCGGTAGAGGCAGAGGGTGTCATGTCTGGTTATCTTGCCGGCCCCAGGCCGTAGCGGTCGGGCAGCAGGCCCTCCATGTCGATGTCCGGGCCACCATGGGTGCCGGCGCTGGCGGCGATCTGGTCAGCCGCAATCTTGCCCGATCCGCAGCTCATCGCCCAGCCCGTCGAGCCATGGCCGAGGTTGAGGAACAGGCCGGGCACGGCTGTTGGGCCGATCAGCGGCGGCCCGTCCGGCAGCATCGGCCGCGCGCCCGCCCATTGCGTGGCTTCCTGGTAGTTGCCGGCCACCGGGAACCAGTCGCGCGCGACCTTGACCAGGGTGTTCAGGGCGGCCGGCCGCAGATCAAGCGCGCGTGAGCCCAGCTCGGCCGTGCCGGCCACGCGCAGGCGGTTGCCCATGCGCGTGATCGCGACCTTGTAGGACTCATCCATCAGCGCGCCCAGCGGCGCCTGCAGTTCGTCGCGGACCATCACCGTCACCGAGTAGCCCTTGACCGGATACAGCGGCACGCGCAGGCCCAGCGGGCGCAGCAGCGCGGTGCTGTCGGCGCCGGCCGCGACCAGCACGCGGTCGGCGCTCAGCACCTGGCCAAGGCGCTTCTTGTCGGAGTGCTGCAGCTCGACCTGCAGCTTGCCCGCGTTGTCGGGCCTGACGCGCGCCACCTGGGTGTCGAAGCGAAACGACACGCCCGCGGCCTCGGCATGCCGGTGCAGCGCGCGCACGAACATCGGGCAGTTGCCGGATTCGTCTTCAGGCAGGTGCAGCCCGCCGGCCAGCGGCGTGTCGGCAGCCAGGCCCGGTTCGATGCGGCGGCATTCCTGCGCGCTGACCAGCCGGTGCGACACGTTGTTCTCGCGCAGCAGGGCCACGGCGGGCGCGGCCAGGTCGAGGTCGCGCGCGGCGCGGAACAGCTGCAGGTAGCCTTGCGACTGCTCGTAGTCGATCTCCAGCTCGCTGCGCAGCCGGTGCAGGCACCCGCGGCTGTAGAACGCCAGCCGCTGCATGCGCAGCTTGTTGGCGCGGTAGCGCTCCAGCCGGCATTCGCGCAGCCAGCGCGCGATCCAGCGCCACATGGCCGGGTCGGCGGAAGGGCGGAACAGGACCGGCGCCTCGCGCGCAAAGAGCGTGCGCAGGATCTTGCCGGGCATGCCCGGCGCCGCCCATGGCGTGACGTAGCCGGGCGCGATCACGCCGGCATTGCCGAAGCTGGCTTCCTGCGCCGGCGCGGCGCGGCGTTCGAGCACGGTCACGTCGAAACCGGCCTGCCGCAGGTACCAGGCGGAACTGACGCCGATCGCGCCGGCGCCGATGACGATCACATGCATCGGACTGGGACCCTCCATATTGCCGCGCCGGCAGCAAATGGCCGGGCTGGGCCGGCCAATGCTATTTGACTTCCTGCTGCATGACAATGTCCGGCAGCCAGGTGACCACGCCCGGCCAGATCGTGACGATGGCGATCGCCACCACCATCATCATGAAAAAGGGCAGCGAGACCCGTGCGATGTAGTTGCTGTCCTTGCCTGTCATGCTCTGCAGCACGAACAGGTTGAAGCCCACGGGTGGCGTCACCTCGGCGATCTCCACCAGCAGCACGATGAAGATGCCGAACCAGACCAGGTCGAAGCCGGCCGCCTGCACCATCGGCAGCACCGTCGCGGTGGTCAGCGCGATCATCGAGATGCCGTCCAGCGCCGTGCCCAGCACGATGTAGATCACTGTCAGCACGGCAATCAGCGCCCACGGCGACAGGTGCATCGCCGCCACCCATTCCGCCAGCGCGCGCGGGATGCCGGTAAAGCTCATGGTCACCGACAGGAACGAGGTCGCGCCCAGCACAAACATGATCATCGCGGTCAGCCGCGTGGCCGACATCAGGCTGTCCCAGAACGCCGCGCGCGTGAGCGAGCCGCCCGCCCACGCCAGCGCCAGCGAAGCCACCACGCCATAGGCTGCGGCCTCGGTCGCGGTGGAGTAGCCGGTCACCATGATCACGGTGATAAAGGCGATCAGCACGATGCACGGCAGCAGCTGGCGGATCGATGCCAGCCGCGCACGCCAGTTGAAGTGCTCCGACGGCGGGGTCTTGTCCGGGTTGGCCAGCGCCCAGACCACGATGTAGCCGGAGAACAGCAGCATCAGCAGCAGGCCGGGTATGAAGCCCGCCAGGAACACGCGGATGATCGACACGTCCGCCGACACCGCGTACACCACCATCGTGATCGACGGCGGGATCAGGATGCCGAGCGTGCCGGCGCAGGACAGTGAGCCGAGCGTGGTGCGCTCGTCGTAGCCGCGCCGCGTGAGTTCCGGCAGCGCCGACTTGGCGATGGTGGCGCAGGTGGCCGCTGACGACCCCGACACCGAGCCGAAGATGCCGCAGCCCAGGATATTGACGTGCATCAGCCGCCCGGGCAGCCAGCTCAGCCACGGCGACAGCCCGCTGAACATCTGCTCGGACAGCTTGGTGCGGAACAGGATCTCGCCCATCCAGACAAAGAGGGGCAGCGACGCCAGCGTGTAAGAGGCGCTCGACGACCACCATGCGTTGGCCAGGCTGACCAGCGCCTCGCGGTCCGAGAACACCACCAGCCCGACCCATGAGGTGACCGCGATGGCCACGGGGATCCACGCGCCGATCGCCAGGAAGACGATCATCACCAGCAGCAGGATCAGTGCAACCACGACTGTGCTCATCAGACCGTCTCCCCGAAATCGCCGGCGGCGAGCTTTTCTTCATGGGCCACCTGGTAGCGCGGCTTGTGCCCGCGCACCACGCGCAGCCATTCATCGGCGACCGCCAGCAGGAAGCCGACGCAGCCAAGCACCGCGAAGCTCTGCGGAATCCACAGCGGGATCACGATCTGGCCCTGCGAGACATCGCCGATTTCCCAGCTCTGCCACGCAAAGGTGCCCAGTGCCCAGGCCGCGTAGGCGGCAAACGCCAGGCAGATGGTCAGCGAGACCAGCTCCAGCACCCGGCGCCGGCGCGGGCCCACGGCCCCCAGCAGCATCTCGACGCGCACGATGCCGCCATGCTGGAAGGTCTGGCCAAGGATCAGGAAGGCGGACGCCGCGCACAGCCAGGCGACGATGTCATCGCCACCCTTGAAGATCACCGAGGTCTCCCGCGACAGCGACATCAGGATCATGATCACGCAGACGGCGAGGATGCACAGCGCGCCGAGCACGGCAACGAGGTCAAGCAGGCGGTCGAGCCAGCGCTTGGAGGAGGGGGCAGTTGGCATGATGGACGGCGTCAGGGAGGGAGGGGCTCCCCGCCATGCCAGCCTGCGCGGCAAGGGCGGGGAGTTCATGGAGGCGGGCAGGCCGCCTACTTGCGGTAGGCGTCCAGGATGGCCTTGCCGTCCTCGCCCGCGCCCTTGGCCCAGTCATCCACCATGGTCTGGCCCACCTTCTGCATGTCGGCCTTGAGCTGCGGCGACGGCGGCTGCACCGTCATGCCGTTGCGCGACAGGGTCGCCAGGTACTCCTTGGTCTTTTGCTCCGACACCTGCCAGCCGCGCTTCTCGGCGTCGGCGACGGCCTTGAGCAGCGCCTCCTGGGTCGGCTTGTCCAGCGCCGCGAACGCCTTCTTGCTGACTACCAGCATGTTCTTGGGCAGCCAGGCGTCCACGGTGTAGAAGTACTTCACGCTCTCCCACACCTTGGTGTCGACGCCGGTGGCGCCCGACGACATGAAGGAGTTGACCGTGCCAGTGGCCAGCGCCTGCGCCAGGTCGGCAGCCTGGATGGTCACCGGCTGGGCGCTGACCAGCTCGGCGATGCGCGAGGTGGCCGGGTTGTACGCGCGCCATTTCAGGCCTTTCATGTCCGCGGCCGAATTGATTGGCTTGTTGGCATAGATGCCCTGCGGCGGCCAGGCCACCGCGTACAGCAGCTTCATGCCCTGCTTGTCGAGCACCTTCTCGGTGACCGGGCGCGAGGCCTGCCACAGCTTGTAGGCATCGGCATAGCTGGTGGCCAGGAACGGCACCGCATCGACGCCGAACACCGGATTCTCGTTGGCCAGCAAGGACATCAGGATCTCGCCCATCTGCACCTGGCCGGTCTGCACGCCGCGCTTGATCTCGTTGGCCTTGAGCAGCGAGCCATTGGGGTGCAGCACGATCTTGAGCTTGCCGCCGGTGGCCTTGTCCACGTCGTTGGCCATCTGCTGCAGGTTCTCGGTGTGCAGGTTGCTGGCCGGATAGCCGGTCGGCAGGTCCCACTTGGTATCCGCCTGTGCCGCCACGGCGGCCAGCATCAGGCCGGCCGCAACGATTGCCTTGACTCGCATCTCGATCTCTCCTGGTGTGCGCGCGGGGGCGCGGTGGTACTGCTGGTTGCGTACTACCTGGTGCCGGTCGCGCCCGCATTGGCGGGCACGCCGGCGCAAGATCAACGGCGCGGCGGCAGGGCTCAGTCGTCGCGCTGTGAAGGTTGCACGATGCGTTCCAACGCAAGGGCCGTGCCCAGCAGGTCGGCATCGCGCATCGGGCCGTGCGACAGCATCAGGCCCACGGGCAGCTCGTCCGGCGCGTGGCAGGGCATCGAGATCGAGCAGCCGTCAAGGAAATTGAAGGCCGAGGTATTGCGCAGCAGCAGGGCATTGACGCGGAAGAACTGCGCATCATCGGTGCGCAGCGGCGCAATCTCGGGCGCGACCATCGGCACGGTCGGGCAGACCACGGCGTCGAAGCGGGCCAGGCGCGCTTCCATGCGGGTGATCCAGTCCAGCCGGGCGCGGCCCAGGTCGATATAGTCGGCGGCGCTGACATTGGCGCCGCGGTCGATGCGCGAGGCCACGCGTGGGTCGTACAGGTCGCGCCGGGCGGCCAGCAGGTGGCGGTGGATGGCAAAGGCTTCAGCCGAGCTGAAGCCGCCCTGGGCGTTCAGGCCCGCCAGTTCGCCGAGCTCGGGCAGGTCGACATGCTCCAGCTGCACGCCGGCGGCCGACAGCCGGCCCAGCGCGCGGTCAAAGGCGCGCGCCACCACCGGGTCGAGGTCGTCCAGCAGGACCTGGCGCGGGATCGCCAGCCGCGTCGCGGCGGGGTTGGTGACGCGCGGGATCACTGCGCTGTCCGCGATCACGCTGTCCACGGCAATGCAGTCGCTGACCGTGCGCGCCATCGCGCAGGCGGTGTCGAGCGTGTAGGACAGCGGAAAGGCCCCCGTCAGCGGCACGCGCCGCGCGGTGGGCTTGAAGCCGGTGATGCCGCACAGCGCGGCGGGGATGCGGATGGAGCCGCCGGTGTCGCTGCCAAGCGCCGCGACCGCCAGCCCCAGCGCCACCGAAACGGCCGCACCCGACGACGAGCCGCCCGGGATGCGCGCCACGCCATCGGTGCCGGCCGGGTTGGCCGGCGTGCCGTAGTGGGGATTGATGCCCACGCCCGAGAACGCGAACTCCGTCATGTTGGTGCGCCCGACCAGGGCTGCGCCTGCAGCGCGCAGGCGGGCGACCACGGTGGCGTCCGCCGTGGCCGGCGCGGCATCCTTGCGCACCAGCGAGGCTGCGCTGGTGACTTCGCCGGCCACGTCGTAAAGGTCCTTGACCGAAACCGGCAGCCCCGCCAGCGGATGCAGCGCCTTGCCGGCGCGGCCGGCGGCATCGGCTGCGCGCGCGACCTGGGCCGCGGCCTCGAAGGTGCGGTGCAGGAACACGGCCTCGGCAGCCGGCGCGGCCGCAAGCGCGGCCGCCTGCTCGATGATCTGCGCACGGCTGGTGGCGCCGTCGCGCAGGCGGGTGTTCAGGGTGTCGAGGTCGGGAAGCATGGATGGCATGGGTCTGCAAACGGGGTGCGAGGGCGGGGCGGGCACCGCCATGGTGGCGGCCGCCTGCCGGCACGGGGAAGGGCGCGGTGCACATGCGCAGGGCCAGTCGTGGCCGGCGTCCTCCCTCATGCTTTACCTGTATTTATTAGGTGTTCATGCTCATAATTCGCCAATAAACTGTCAAGCTAAAATTGCCGGGGCGCGCTCCGGGCTTATACCTAGCACGCCAGCGCCGTCCCATCGAAAGGAGTCTCCCGCATGCCACGCAAGCCAGCCGAGAGCGGGCATACCGCCGCCGCCGTGGCCGATGCCCCTGCCGTTGCCGATAAGGCAAGGCCGGCCACCGCGCTGTCGCGCGCGGCCGGGGCCAATATCGTGTCGTCCTCGCACCTGGTGTCGGTGCGCAGCCCCGAGTTGTCCGAGTTCGAGTTCGGGCTGAATACCGCTTACAACGCCTACAGCCGCTGGGTGGTGCGCTGCATGGGGGCGGCGGGGGTGCGCGACCTGACCTTCCTGGACGTGCTGGTGCTGCATCACGTGAACCATCGCGGCCGGCCCAAGCGGCTGGCCGATATCTGCTTCGTGCTGAACGTGGAAGACACCCACCTGGTGACCTACGCATTGAAGAAGCTGCAGGGGCTGGGGCTGGTGAGCGGGGAGCGGGTCGGCAAGGAGGCCACTTATTCGACCACCCCGGCCGGTGCCGAGGCCTGCGCACGCTATCGCGAGATCCGCGAACAATGCCTGACCAGCAACTTCACCGAAGGCAGCGAAGAGAATGCCGAGATCGGGGAGCTCGCCCGGCTGATGCGGGTGCTGACCGGCCTGTACGAGCAGGCCGCGCGCTCGGCGACGTCACTCTGAGCCGTCCATTCGGTAAAAGTGACGCATAAGCATTATCATGATGGGGAGTAACACGGCGCCGTCGTGATGTCGCAGTGCAAAATCCGGGTGCCGGCAAGGTACAATAGCGGTTTCCCGCCAGTCGGCACCCCATGCAGCGGTGCCGGCTAAGCAGCAGCCCCTACCTCACCGCCTCCCGACCGCTACGATCATGGCGCATTTCTCGTGCTTCCCCGGCGCTTTGGCGCTTTCCGCCTTCCGTCAGCAACGCCTGCTCACCGCCCTGCGGCAGATCGACGCCGATATTGAATCGGTGCATGGCCAGTTCCTGCACTTTGTCGACGCACAGACGCCGCTGTCGGCCGAAGAGCAGTCCCGCGTGGCGGCGCTGCTGACCTACGGCGCACCGTTCGCCGATCAGCCCGACGGCGACCGCTTCGTGGTGATCCCGCGCTTCGGCACGATCTCGCCGTGGGCCAGCAAGGCCACCGACATCGCCCATAACTGCGGCCTCACGCATATCCACCGCATCGAGCGTGGCATCGAGATCACCGTGATCTGCAAGAAGGGCCTGCTGCGCGGGCGCAAGTCGCTGGACGCGGACACCCGCGCCGCCGTGGCCGCGCACCTGTTCGACCGCATGACCGAGACCGTGGTCGCCACGCGTGACGAGGCGGCCGGCCTGTTCCAGGAACTGCCGGCCAAGCCGCTGCGCTTTATCGACATCGCCGCCGGCCGCAGCGCGCTGGCCGCGGCCAACGTCGAGATGGGCCTGGCGCTGTCCGAGGACGAGATCGACTACCTGGTCGATGCCTACGGCAAGCTGGGGCGCAACCCGACCGACGTCGAGCTGATGATGTTCGCGCAGGCCAATAGCGAGCACTGCCGCCACAAGATCTTCAACGCCACCTGGACCATCGACGGCGTGCAGCAGGACAAGTCGCTGTTCGCGATGATCCGCAATACGCACCAGCTCAATCCGCAAGGCTCGATCGTGGCCTACTCGGACAACTCGGCGGTGATGGAAGGCGATGTGGCCGAGCGCTGGTTCCCGCGCGGCAACGACCACAAGTACGACCGCCACGAGGCGCTGACGCACACGCTGATGAAGGTGGAGACGCACAACCACCCGACCGCGATCTCGCCGTTCCCGGGCGCTTCCACCGGCGCCGGCGGTGAAATCCGCGACGAAGGCGCGACCGGGCGCGGCGCCAAGCCCAAGGCCGGCCTGACCGGCTTCACGGTGTCCAACCTGATGCTGCCCGACGCCGTCGAATCGTGGGAAAACGACCGCGACGCCGCCCAGCCGGTGGCGCACCGCAACCCCGACGACAAGCCCGGCGTGACCGGCAAGCCCGACCGCATCGCCTCGCCGCTGCAGATCATGATCGACGGCCCGCTGGGTGGCGCCGCGTTCAACAACGAATTCGGCCGCGCCAACCTGGGCGGCTACTTCCGCGTCTACGAGCAGAACGTGGGCGGCACCGTGCGCGGCTACCACAAGCCGATCATGATCGCGGGCGGCATCGGCAATATCGACGCCTCGCACACGCACAAGAACCCGCTGCCGGCCGGCACGCTGCTGATCCAGCTGGGCGGCCCGGGCATGCGCATCGGCATGGGTGGCGGCGCCGCCAGCTCGATGGCGACCGGCACCAATACCGCCGACCTGGACTTCGATTCGGTCCAGCGCGGCAACCCCGAAATGGAGCGCCGCGCGCAGGAAGTGATCAACGCCTGCTGGCAGCTCGGCGATGCCAACCCGATCCTGTCGATCCACGACGTCGGCGCGGGCGGCATCTCCAACGCCTTCCCTGAGCTGGTGGACGGCGCCGACCGCGGCGCGCGCTTCGACCTGCGCCAGGTGCACCTGGAAGAGTCCGGCCTGTCGCCGGCGGAAATCTGGTGCAACGAGTCGCAGGAGCGCTATGTGCTGGCGATCGCGCCGGACAGCTTCCCGCAGTTCCAGGCCATGTGCGAGCGCGAGCGTTCGCCGTTCGCCGTGGTCGGCATCGCCACGGAAGAAAAACAACTGCAGTTGGTCGACGCCGAAGTCGACGCCGCGCTCAAGGAACACTTCGCGGTCAATATGCCGATGGACGTGCTGCTTGGCAAGCCGCCGCGCATGCACCGCGACGTCAAGCGCGTCGAGCAGGCGCTGCCGGCCGTCGACGTGACCGGCATCAGCCTGGAGCAGGCCGTGCGCGACGTGCTGCGCCATCCGACCGTGGCCAACAAGTCGTTCCTGATCAGCATCGGCGACCGTACCGTGGGCGGCATGAACGCGCGCGACCAGATGGTCGGGCCGTGGCAGGTGCCGGTGGCCGACGTGGCCGTGACCACGCTCGACTACAAGGGCAATGCCGGTGAAGCGATGACCATGGGCGAGCGCACCCCGCTGGCCGTGATCGACGCGCCGGCTTCGGGCCGCATGGCGATCGGCGAGGCGCTGACCAACCTGGCCGCCGCGCCGGTCAAGGACCTGGGCAAGGTCAAGCTGTCGGCCAACTGGATGGCGGCCTGCGGCGTGGAAGGCGAGGACGCAAAGCTCTATGACACCGTGCATGCGGTCGGCATGGAACTGTGCCCGGCACTGGGCATCAGCATCCCCGTCGGCAAGGATTCGCTGTCGATGCGCACCAAGTGGCAGGATGAAGGCGTCAACAAGGAAGTGGTGGCGCCCGTGTCCCTGATCATCTCGGCCTTCGCCGCGGTGGACGACGTCAACCGCACGCTGACGCCGCAACTGCGCACCGACGCCGGCGACACCGTGCTGATCGCCGTCGACCTGAGCCGCGGCAAGAATCGCATGGCCGGCAGCATCCTGGCGCAGGTCATGCAGCAGGTCGGTGACAGTGCCCCGGACGTGGACAATGCCGAGGACCTGAAGAACTTCTTCAACGTGATCCAGCGCCTGAACCGCGAAGGCAAGCTGCTGGCCTACCACGATCGTTCCGACGGCGGCTTTATGGCCACGCTGGCCGAAATGGCCTTTGCCGGCCATTGCGGTGTTTCGCTCAACGTCGACATGCTGGCGCTGGATCCGCAGCAGGAACAGGACTACGGCGACGCCAAGAACTGGGCCCAGCAGATCGCCGAGCGCCGCAACGACCAGACCCTGCGCGCGCTGTTCTCGGAAGAGCTGGGTGCCGTGGTGCAAGTGCGCATGCAGGACCGCGACGCGGTGTTCGCGGTGCTGCGCGAGGCGGGCCTGTCGGCGTGCAGCCACGTGGTCGGCAAGCCCAACACCACCGACCAGGTCGAGATCTACCGGGATGCCAAGAAAGTGTTCGGCGCCTCGCGTACGGACCTGCAGCGCAACTGGAGCGAAGTCAGCTGGCGCATCGCGCGACTGCGCGACAACCCGGCCTGCGCGGACAGCGAGTACGATCGCCTGCTGGATGCTGCCGACCCTGGCATCAGCCCGGTGCTGACGTTCGATCCGGCGGAGGACATCGCCGCGCCGTTTGTCGCCACTGGCGCGCGTCCGCGCGTGGCGATCCTGCGCGAGCAGGGCGTCAATTCGCAGATCGAAATGGCGTACAGCATGGACCGCGCCGGCTTCGATGCGCACGACGTGCACATGAGCGACCTGATCGCCGGCCGCGCCAATCTGGCCGACTTCTCCGGCTTTGTCGCATGCGGCGGCTTCAGCTACGGCGACGTGCTGGGCGCGGGCGAGGGCTGGGCCAAGACCATCCTGTTCAACGGGCAGATGGCCGAGCAGTTCGCGGCCTTCTTCAACCGCCAGGACACTTTCGCGCTGGGCGTGTGCAATGGCTGCCAGATGATGAGCAACCTGGCCCCGATCATCCCGGGCGCAGGTGCATGGCCCCAGTTCACGCGCAACCAGTCGGAGCAGTATGAAGCGCGCTACGTGACCGTGGAAGTGCAGTCCTCGCCGTCGATCTTCTTCGCCGGCATGGAAGGCAGCCGCATCCCGATCGTTGTCGCCCACGGCGAAGGGTTTGCCGACTTCTCGCAGCAGGGCAATATCGACCAGGCCCACGTGGCGCTGCGCTTTGTCGACAACTACGGCGCGGTCACGCAGGCCTATCCGCTCAACCCGAATGGCTCGCCCGATGGCATCACCTCGGTGACCACCGTCGATGGCCGTTTCACCGTGCTGATGCCGCACCCGGAGCGTGTATTCCGCGCCGCGACGATGAGCTGGGCGCCGGACGCGTGGAAACAGGTTGCCGATGGTGGCAGCCCGTGGATGCGGATGTTCCGGAATGCGCGGAAGTGGGTGGGGTAAGCATCAGCTGCAGGTTTGCGTCGCCCGCTGTTTTCTCCCTCTCCCGCGTGCGGGAGAGGGAGTACCCAGTTGGTCATCCTTTGTCAGGAACGCACCCAGAGCCACCGGCAGCGCCGGTGGCTTTTTAGTTTTTCGGCGATGCAAGCGGCCAAAGCCCAAATGGCGACGGCCATACCCGACCTGGGCCAGCGCGGAAACGGGCAGCAAGATGCTGGACGCGCTGGTCGGACTGGTGACAGTATCAGGCAGCTCGACGAAACCGGGTGGCGCTACGACCTGCGCCAGTGAAGGCTGGTTCAGCCGGCAAGCGGAGGGAGCAGGCGTGAACTCCACGACGCATACGCATAAGTCAGCATCCGCCCGGCTTCAAAACCAGGGGGCGGCCTGATCTCGCCGCGAGCCTCCTTGTACGCCACCACGGCGTGCAGGATCTTCTCGGGCGCGTAACGGTCACGCAACGGGAGATAGGGGTGGAGCTGGCGCCAGCCGGGGGCGGCGCCATCCAGGGTCGCCCAGGCCAGTGCGCAATAGCACATGCCCCGGGATGAGAGATGCCAGAGTTGCCAGTAGCGGCCAGTCGACTCCACGCGCTGCATCCTTGAATCTTGCAGGACCGGCGGGGGGCGACCGGACCGTGCCTTACTGGATCTTGGCCTTGTCCTTGAGTGACTTCATCATGGCCTGGAACTGCTCGCGCTGCCAGTTCTGGTCCCCCATCAGCATCTGCGTGAGCTGCGGCTTGACCTCTTCGAACGACGGGATCTTGGCGTCGCGCACGTCGACCAGTTCGATGATATGCCAGCCGAACTGGGTCTTGACCGGGGTATCGGTCAGCTGGCCCTTTTTCAGGCCGGTCATGGCAGCCGAGAACTCAGGCACGTAGCTGCTGCTGTTGGCCCAGTCCAGGTCGCCGCCGTTGGCTGCCGAGCCCGGGTCCTTGGACGAGGCCTTGGCCATGTCCTCGAACTTGGCGCCGCCCTTGATCTTGGCGATGATCGCCTTGGCGTCGGCTTCCTTTTCCACCAGGATGTGGCGGGCGTGGTATTCCTTGCCGTTGCCGAACTGCGACTTGATCTTGTCGTACTGCTTGCGCAACTCGGCGTCGCTGGCGCCGTGGGTCTTCACGTAGTCTTCGAACACGGCGCCGGCCAGCACGTTCAGGCGGGCCTGTTCCAGTTGTTCCTGCACGTCGTCGCGCTGGGTCAGGCCGCGCTTGTTGGCTTCCTGCACGAGCAGTTCGCGGTCGATCAGCATGTTGCGCGCGCGCGAGCGCAGCTCCGGGTTGTCGGGCTGGCCGGTGCCGGCGATCAACTTGTCCAGCTTTGCCGACGAAATGGCCTTGCCATTCACGACGGCGGCATTCTGGGCGATGGCCGGCAGGCTGCCGGCAGCAAGCACAGCCGCCAGGCTGAACGAGAGGACGGTGGTCTTCATGGAATCAGGTCTGAGAGTTGCTGGAAGAATCGCGTGATGATGCGCGGGATTGGTACTCTTGGTCGGTGAACGCAGTCACGGCAAGTGCGTGGATCTGCGCGGGGAACAGACCGCGCAGCGCATCATACACCATGCGGTGTCGCGCAACCCGGCTGTGACCCGTAAAGCGCTCGCTGACGATTGTCACGTCGTAATGTCCGCCGCCCGATGCGGCGCCGGCATGTCCGGCGTGCAGCGCGCTGTCGTCGCGCACGGCCAGGTGGCTGGGGGCGAGCGCTTCGCGCAGCATCGCCTCGATAGTGGCGGGATCGGCTGCCATCAATGGTTTCCTTCAGTTCGTGGGGTGCGGGGGCGGGGGGCGTCAGTCCTGGCTGTTCTCGGGCATGTGGCGCGACAACCAGACGCTCTGGGCGACGATGAACACCAGCATCAGCCCCATGCTGCCGAACAGCTTGAAGTTGACCCAGGCCTCGGTCGAGAACTGGTAGGCCACGTACAGGTTCAGCACGCCCATGGCGGCAAAGAAGCCGGCCCAGGCGGCGTTCAGGCGCGCCCACACCGGGTCGGGCAGGGTCACCTGTTTCTCCATCATGGCGCGGATCAGGTTCTTGCGCCAGCCGATCACCGAGCCCAGCAGCGCCACCGCGAACATCCAGTAGAGCACGGTCGGCTTCCACTTGATGAAGGTCTCGTTGTGCAGCACCAGCGTGGCACCGCCGAACACCGCGATGATCAGCAGGCTGACCCACTGCATCGGCTCGACCTTGCGGTGGCGGAACCAGACCCAGCCGATCTGCAGCACGGTGGCGCCAATGGCCACGGCGGTGGCGGTGTAGATGTCGGCCAGCTTGAAGGCGGCAAAAAACAGGATGACCGGGAACAGGTCGAACAGGAATTTCATGCGGTACCAGGTTGTGTCCGGCGTGCTTGCCGGAGCATTCAGCGCTGCGGGTCGCGCCGGGGTTTGTCGTCGCTGCCGGCAGCGTGGGCCTCATCCGCCGCACGCTGTGCCGGGTCGCGATCATCGAATTTTAGCGCAGCCGAGTTGATGCAATAGCGCAGGCCGGTCGGGGCGGGGCCATCCTCGAAGACATGGCCGAGATGGCTGCCGCATTCCTTGCAGCGAACCTCCACCCGCGTCATGCCGTGGCTGTGGTCGACGTGCTCGGCAATCACCTCGCCGTTGATGGCGCGGAAATAGCTGGGCCAGCCGCAGCCGGCATCGAACTTGGTGGCGGATTCGAACAGCGGCGTGCCGCAGCCCACGCAGTGGTAGATGCCGTTGTCCCAGTGGTCCCAGTAGCGGCCGGTGAACGGGCGCTCGGTGGCGGCCTCGCGGGTCACGCGGTATTCGATGTCGGAGAGTTGTTCACGCCACTCGGCGTCGGTCTTGGTGGTGGTCATGGTCTTGTCCTCGCAGGGCTTCCTCGGCTGGGTTCCTCAGTTAAGGCATTGGTCGTGCAAACTGCGCGAACCTTACACCGGCTGGGGCCGGCGTGCAGGGCGCGGATGACATGGCGTCACGACGAGCAACTGACCTCCAGGCCGGAGGCCCAGTCCGGCGGCAGCGCCGCGTAGTGCTCTGCTTCCGGCTGCTCGTCGAAGGGGCGCGACAGCACTGCCAGCAGGCGGTCCACTTCGGTGAAGTCCTTCTCGCGTGCGCGCTGGATCGCGGTTTCGGCCAGGTGGTTGCGCAGCACGTACTTGGGGTTGACTGCCAGCATTTCCAGTTCGCGCGCGGCGTCGTGCGACTGCTCGGCGCGCAGGCGCGCGCGATAGTCGGCCACCCATGCGTCGAAGGCGGCGCGGTCCAGGAACAGGTCGCGCACCGGCGCGTCGCGCGAGGCATCGGCGGACGAAATGCCGCACAGCTTGCGCCAGAACAGCGTGTAGTCCACGCGCTGGCCGTGCAGCAGCTGGAACAGGCTGGTCAGCAGCGGCTCATCGCTCTTGTCATCGCCGCCGGCGGGCGGGCGCAGGCCCAGCTTGGCACGGTAGTGGCGGAAGAATGCCGCGGCATAGCGGTCGCGGAACGGGTCCAGCGCCGCGCGCGCGGCTTCCACGGCGGCGTCGCGCGCGCCTTCCTGGTCGGCATCCTCTGGCGGCAGCCACAGCGGCAGCAGCGCCTGCGCCAGGCAGTGCAGGTTCCAGAATGCCACCTGCGGCTGCTGGCTGTAGGCGTAGCGGCCCTGCGTGTCGGAGTGGTTGCAGATATGGTTGGCGTCGAACGCGTCCAGGAAGCCAAATGGACCGTAGTCGATGGTCAGGCCCAGGATCGACATATTGTCGGTGTTCATCACCCCGTGGCAGAAGCCCACTGCCTGCCAGTGCGCGATCAGGTCGGCGGTGCGCAGCGAGACCTCGCGCAGCAGCGCCTGGTAGGGCTGGGTGTCGTCGCGGCAGGCGGGCATGAAGTTGTCGATGACGAAATCCGCCAGCTTGCGCAGCGCGGCGACGTCGTCGTGCGCGGCGAAATGCTCGAAGTGCCCGAAGCGGATAAAGGTCGGCGACAGCCTGGTCACCACCGCGGAGGTTTCGATGGTCTCGCGCCGCACCGGCGCGTCCGAGCCCATGATAGACAGCGCACGCGTGGTCGGCACGCCCAGTGCGGCCATGGCTTCGGAGCAGAGGTACTCGCGGATCGATGAGCGCAGCACCGCCCGGCCATCGGCCATGCGCGAGTAGGGCGTCAGGCCCGCGCCCTTGAGCTGGATTTCCCACGGGCCGGTGGCGGTCTCGGCCTGCGCCAGGCGGATGGCGCGGCCGTCGCCGAGCTGGCCAGCCCAGACCCCGAACTGGTGCCCGGAATAGACCGTGGCGAGCGGGTCGGCCCAGTCCGGCACCTGGTTGCCGATAAAGGTCTCGATGAAGTCCTGCTGGCTGCCGATGCCGGCATCCCAGCCGAGCAGGGCCGCAGCGGCCGGCGCCACCCCCACCAGGTAGGGTGCTGGCAGCGGCGTCGGGCGCAGCCGCGTGAAGAACTGCGCGCCGAGTTCGGCGAAGCCGGGCGCGGTGCGCCAGGGCGCGGACAGCGTTGCCGGCGTGGCTGCGTCGGAGGGCTGCGGAGCTTGTGACTGGGGCGTGTCTGGCATCGCGTAGGGGCGCCTCGGGGCGCAAGGGGCGGTGCGAATTCCGTGCGCTCGTCGATGTGCGGCGAACCGCGTAAAAAGCGGTGCAGCGCGGCATGCCGGGGGCACGAAAATGCGGTGGTGGCTAGGGAAAACGACATGTTGAGGTGCAACATGCCACGCAGTATTGTACGTCCTCAACGGCACTCGACCGCTCGACCGAGTTAATGCCGCCATGCACCGCACGTTATTTTCCTCCTTCAGTGCGCACATGAATCCGGTGCATGGGCTTTTCGCAGAATTGCGGCCCCGAATTCGATGGCAATACCGGCGGCAACCCCGACGGCAATACACAACGACAGTACAGCAGTGCACAACGAGATCGGCCGGACGCCGATTTGGTGCATGGAAACGACCGCCAAAAAATAGTACGGTTGTTCGTTTTCAGGCGAACTAGACAAGACTTTCAGGAGGCAGGTTCATGGCATTGATGGGTCAAATGATGAGCGCGCCGCTGCTCATTTCCTCCATCATCAAACACGCCGCGCGTTATTACGGCAGCACCGAGATCGTCTCGCGGCGCACGGAGGGCGACCTGCATCGCTACACGTACCGCGATTGCGAACTGCGCGCCCGCAAGCTGGCGCAGGCGCTCGGCGCACTGGGCGTGAAGCGGGGCGAGCGCGTCGGCACGCTGGCCTGGAACGGCTACCGCCACCTCGAGATCTACTACGGCGTGTCCGGCATGGGCGCCGTCTGCCATACCATCAACCCGCGCCTGTTCCCCGAGCAGATCGCCTATATCGTCAACCACGCGGAAGACGGCTATATCTTCTTCGACCTGACCTTCCTGCCGCTGGTGGAAGGCGTGGCGCCGCATTGCCCCAACGTCAAGGGCTGGGTGGCGATGACCGACCGCGCGCATATGCCGGCCGAATCGAAGGTGCCGCTGCTGTGCTACGAGGAACTGGTCGACACGCAGGACGGCAACTACGAATGGCCGCAGTTCGACGAGAACCTGGCGTCGAGCCTGTGCTACACCTCGGGCACCACCGGCAACCCCAAGGGCGCGCTGTACTCGCACCGCTCGACGGTGCTGCACTCGTACGCGTCGGCACTGCCCGACGCGCTGGGCTGCTCCGCCAGCGACGTGATCCTGCCCGTGGTGCCGATGTTCCACGTCAATGCCTGGGGCCTGCCGTACTCGGTGCCGCTGGTCGGCGCCAAGCTGGTGCTGCCCGGTGCCAAGCTGGACGGGGCCTCGATCTATGAACTGTTCGAGCAGGAGAAGGTGACCTTCTCCGCCGGCGTGCCGACGGTGTGGCTCGGCCTGCTCCAGCACGTGCAGTCGAACCAGCTCAAGTTCTCCAGCTTCCGCCGCACCGTGATCGGCGGCTCGGCCGCGCCGCCGGCGATGATCCGCGCACTCGAGGCGCTGGATGTGGAGGTGATCCACGCCTGGGGCATGACCGAGATGTCGCCGCTGGGCACGTCGTGCAAGCTGCTGGCCAGGCACCAGGACCTGTCCGACGCCGAGCGCCACAAGATCCAGGAAAAGCAGGGCCGCGTGATCTTCGGCGTCGACATGAAGATCGTCGATGGCGACGGCAACGAGCTGCCGTGGGACGGCAAGGCCTTCGGCGACCTGATGGTGCGCGGGCCGTGGATCATCGACCGCTACTTCCGCAACGATGCCAACCCGCTGGCCGACGGCTGGTTCCCGACCGGCGACGTCGCCACCATCGACGCCGACGGCTTCATGCAGATCACCGACCGCAGCAAGGACGTGATCAAGTCCGGCGGCGAATGGATCTCGTCGATCGATATCGAGAACGTCGCCGCCGCGCACCCCGCGGTGCATATGGCGGCCTGCATCTCGGCCTACCATCCCAAGTGGGATGAACGCCCGCTGCTGGTGGTGGTGAAGAGGCCCGGCGCCGAAGTCACCCGCGAAGAGCTGCTGCAGTTCTTCGAGGGCAAGGTCGCCAAGTGGTGGATCCCGGACGACGTGGCCTTTGTCACCGAGATCCCGCTGACCGCCACCGGCAAGATGCAGAAGCTCAAGCTGCGCGAGCAGTTCAAGGACTACAAGCTGCCGACCGCCTGACGCCGGCACGCGCTTTCCGGTGCGCCATGCCTGCTTGCGGCATGGCGTGTTCGGGGCCGGCTGCACGGCGTGGCATGGAGGACGCCGCGCAGCCAGCCAAATTCAACGACAAGCCAACGACAAGAGTGAAGGAGACAGGTATGACCAAAATGCGTCCGCTGGTGGCCGGTGTGGCCGTGTTTGCCGCACTGGGTTCTGCGCTGGTTTCAGGTACCGCACTCGCGGATACGGTGAAGATCGCCTTCATTGACCCGCTCTCGGGGCTGATGGCTCCCGTTGGGCAGAACCAGCTCAAGAGCTGGCAGTATGTCGCCGACATCGCCAACCAGAAGAACTGGGCCGGCGCGCACAAGTTCGAGGTGGTGGGTTTCGACAACAAGCTGTCGCCGCAGGAAAGCCTGACCATCCTCAAGCAGGCGGTCGACCAGGGCATCCGCTATATCGTGCAGGGCAACGGCTCGTCGGTCGGACTGGCGCTGCAGGACGCGGTGGCCAAGCACAACGAGCGCAACCCGGGCAAGGAAATCGTCTACCTGAACTACGCCGCGGTGGACCCGGATATGACCAATGCCAAATGCAACTACTGGCATTTCCGGCTCGACGCCAACTCGGACATGAAGATGGAGGCGCTGACCACCTTCCTGGCCAAGGACCCGAACGTCAAGAAGGTCTACCTGATCAACCAGAACTACTCGTTCGGCCACCAGGTGGCGCGCGCCGCCAAGGACTACCTCAAGCGCAAGCGCCCGGACATCCAGATCGTCGGTGAAGACCTGCACCCGCTGGCGCAGGTCAAGGACTTTGCCCCGTACGCGGCCAAGATCAAGGCCTCTGGCGCCGATACCGTGATCACCGGCAACTGGGGCAGCGACCTGGCGCTGCTGATCAAGGCGGGCAAGGATGCCGGCCTGACCGCCAACTACTACACCTACTACGCCGGCACCACCGGCGTGCCCACGGCGATGGGCGCCACCGGCGCCGAGCACGTCAAGTATGTCGGCTACTACAACCCCAACAACAAGGGGTTCAAGGGGGCTGATGTCATCGAGGGCTTCAAGAAGAAGTACAACGACGACTTCTACGTGATGGCCTCCTACACCGGCATTGCCATGCTGGCCAAGGCCTTCAAGGACACCGGCTCGACCGATCCGACCAAGGTTGCCAAGGCGCTCGAGGGCATCAAGGTCGACAGCATGAACGGCACGGTCGAGATGCGCAACTCGGACCACCAGGCGCAGCAGTCGCTGGTGGTCGCCACCTGGACCAAGGTGGACGGCAAGGAAATCAAGTACGACCAGGAAAACACCGGCTACGGCTGGAAGACCAACGCGCTGATGGACCAGTACGTGTCGGCGCAGCCGACCTCCTGCCAGATGAAGCGGCCGGGCTGATCCTGTCCGTGACGGGCCGGCCACGCTGACAAAGTGGCCGCCCGATCCTGCATACTTTCAGTCTTTTTCGGTCGATACCGGGGAGCGTCCGGGGCGGGCATCCGCCCCCGGAGGGCGACGCTCACCCTCAATCCAACCGGACGGACGCCGGCATGCCCACGCATGGCGGCGCCAGCTTGAAGGACACGCTGTGGAATTCTTCGTCATCTCACTGCTGAACGGCATCAGCTACGGGCTGCTGCTGTTCATGCTGTCATCGGGCCTTACGCTGATCTTCAGCATGATGGGCGTGCTCAACTTTGCCCATGCCAGCTTCTACATGCTGGGCGCCTACTTTGCCTACACCATCGCCAGCAAGGTCGGGTTCTGGCCGGCGCTGATCTTCGCGCCGCTGCTGGTGGCCGGCGCGGGCGCGCTGGTGGAGCGCTTCGGCCTGCGCACGGTGCACAAGTACGGCCACGTGGCCGAACTGCTGTTCACCTTCGGCCTGGCCTACCTGATGGAAGAGGGCGTCAAGCTGGTGTGGGGCCTGGCGGCGGTGCCGTACCGGATCCCCGCGGAGCTGGACGGGCCGCTGTTCACGGTGTTCACCTCGTCCTTCCCCAAGTACCGCGCCTTCATGATGCTGGTGTCGCTGGGCATGCTGGTGGCGATCTACCTGGTGCTGACGCGTACCCGCATCGGGCTGGTGATCCAGGCCGCGCTGACGCACCCGGAAATGGTCGAGGCGCTGGGCCACAACGTGCCGCGCGTGTTCATGATGGTGTTTGGCGGCGGCGCCGCGCTGGCCGGGCTGGCGGGAGTGATCGGCGGCAATGCCTTCGTCACCGAGCCGTCGATGGCCGCGGCGGTCGGGTCGATCGTGTTCGTGGTGGCGGTGGTGGGCGGCATGGGATCGCTGGTGGGCGCCTTCATTGCGTCGATCCTGATCGGCGTGCTGCAGACCTTCGCGGTCACCATCGACGCCTCGCTGGCGGGCCTGATGACCAGCCTGGGGCTGGCCGTCAGCGAGGCCACGCCGTTCTATTCCTTGTGGAAGCTCACGGTGGCCCAGGTGGCGCCGGTGCTGCCGTACCTGCTGCTGGTGGTGATGCTGATCTTCCGCCCGCGTGGACTGATGGGAACCCGGGAGAGCTGACGCCATGGAGCAAGCGATGCAACAACCCCGCGAGCCGGTGGTGACCGGCCGCACCCTGCGCTACCGCCCGCTGAACCTGGCGCGCTGGATCATCTGGAGCCTGACCGTGCTGGTCATGCTGGTGCTGCCGCTGATCTTCACCGGGGGCTTCGCCATCACGCTGATGTCGCAGATGGGCATCATGATCATTTTTGCGCTGTCGTACAACATGCTGCTCGGGCAGACCGGCATGCTGTCGTTCGGCCACGCGGTCTACTCCGGCCTGGGCGCGTTTATCGCCGTGCATGTGCTGAACATGGTCGGGGCGGGCAAGGTCTGGCTGCCGGTGTCGATGCTGCCGCTGGTGGGCGGCGTGGCCGGCGCCTTCTTCGGCGTGATCTTCGGCTACGTCACCACCAAGAAGTCCGGCACCACCTTTGCCATGATCACCATGGGCATCGGCGAGATGGTGTTCGCCAGCTCGCTGATGTTCCCGGAGTTCTTCGGCGGCGAGGGTGGCATCTCCACCAACCGCGTGGTCGGCGACCCGTTCCTGGGCATCACCTTCGGGCCCGGGCGCCAGGTCTACTACCTGATCGCGGCGTGGTGCCTGCTGTCGATGGTGGCGATGTACGCCTGGACGCAGACGCCGCTGGGCCGCATCGCCAACGCCGTGCGCGACAACCCCGAGCGGGTCGAGTTCATCGGCTACAACACCCAGCGCGTGCGCTACCTGGTGCTGATCCTGTCGGCATTCTTCGCCGGTATCGCCGGGGCGCTGGGCGCCATCAACTTCGAGATCGTCTCGGCCGAGAACGTCAGCGCGGTGCGCTCCGGCGGCGTGCTGCTGGCGGTGTTCATCGGCGGCGCGGGCGTGTTCTTCGGGCCCATCATCGGCGCGGTGGTGTTCGTGCTGTTCGCGGTGGCGCTGTCGGACCTGACCAAGGCCTGGCTGCTGTACCTGGGCCTGTTCTTCGTGCTGATGGTGATGTTCGTGCCGGGCGGGCTGGCCAGCCTGCTGCTGATGCAGGTGCCGCTGCTGGGCAAGGGCAAGCTGGGCCGCATGCTGCCGTCCTATGCGCGTGCCGGCGGCGCCGGGGTGGTGCTGCTGCTGGCCATGATCCTGACGGTCGAGCTGGTCTACAAGGTCCAGGTCGACAGCGCCAACGGCACCACGATGTCGCTGTTCGGCGTCGGCTTCGATGCCGCGAGCTGGGCGCCATGGCTGGTGGCGGCCGCGCTGTGGGCGGCTGGCCTGTTCGCGTGGCGCCTGGCGGCGGCGCGGGTGCGCAGCGCGTGGGACAAGGTACAGATGGAAATCGCAGGAGGCAGGGCATGACAGCGGCACTGGAACTGACCGATGTACGCAAGAAGTTCGGCCAGACGGAGATCATCCGCGGCGTGAACCTGAGCATCCCGAAGGGTGAGCGCCATGCGCTGATCGGGCCGAACGGGGCGGGCAAGTCGACCACCTTCAACCTGATCTCGGGGCGCTTTGCGCCGACCAGCGGCACGGTGCGCCTGAACGGCGCGGAGATCGGCGGGCTGCAGCCCTTCGTGATCAACCGCATGGGGCTGTCGCGCAGCTTCCAGATCACCAACATCTTCCATCGGCTGTCGGTGTTCGAGAACCTGCGCTGCGCGGTGCTGTGGTCGCTCGGCTACAAGTATTCGTTCTGGCACCGGCTCAAGGGCCTGCGCGACACGCGCGAGCGCGCGGAGGAGGTGCTGGAGCTGATTGGCATGCAGCACCGCCGCGACAGCCAGGCGGGCCTGCTGACCTATGCCGAGCAGCGCGCGCTGGAGATCGGCATCACCATCGCCGGCGGCGCCGAGGTGATCCTGCTGGACGAGCCCACCGCGGGCATGAGCCGCTCCGAATCCGATCACGCGGTGGAGCTGATCCGCAAGGTCACCGTCGGCAAGACGCTGGTGATGGTGGAGCACGACATGAGCGTGGTGTTCGGCCTGGCCGACCGCATCTCTGTGCTGGTCTACGGCGAAGTGATTGCCACGGATACCCCGCAAGCCATCCGCAACAACCGCAAGGTCAAGGAAGCCTACCTGGGCACAACCCTCGACGAGGAAGCCACCGAAGGAGCGCACTGATGGGCAAGCGCATGCTGAACGTCCAGGGCCTGCACGCCTACTACGGCAAGAGCCACATCCTCCACGGCGTGGACGCGCATATCGGCGAAGGCGAGATCGTCGCGCTGCTGGGCCGCAACGGGGTGGGGCGCTCGACCATGGCCAAGGCCATCCTCGGCATGGTCAAGGCCGAGGGCTCGGTGCGGTTTCGCGACGAAGAGATCCTGGGGCGGCGCACCTTCGAGATCGCGCACCTCGGGATTGGCTATGTGCCGGAGAACCGGGACATCTTTCCGACGCTGACGGTGCGGCAGAACCTGCTGCTGGGGGAGAAGCGCAACCCGAGGCAGGCCAGGCCGCGCTGGACCGTCGAGGACATGTTCAACATGTTCCCGCGGCTGAAGGAGCGCGAGAACACCTCGGCCGGCGTGCTCTCCGGCGGCGAGCAGCAGATGCTGACGTTGTGCCGCACGCTGATGGGCGACCCCGACCTGGTGCTGATCGACGAACCCACCGAAGGCCTCGCGCCGATGATCGTGGCCTTGGTCGGGGACTACCTGAAGACGCTGAAGGAGCGGGGTATTTCCGTGCTGCTGATCGAGCAGAAGCTGGCGATTGCGCTGGATATTTCCCAGCGCGTCTACGTGATGGGGCACGGGCATATCGTGTTCGAAGGCACGCCCGCGGAGCTGAAGGCCAACTCGCAGGTGAGAAAGGAGTGGCTGGAGGTTTGATCCGGCGCTCGCCGTGGATATGCGCCGGGTCTGCCTCGACCCGGCGCCAAGGCCCCGCCGCACCCTGCGGCACAGCTTCAGCCGGGCTGAAACATCAGAAAAATCAATGGTTTGTCAGCCCCTGGCAGTGACGGGAAATCCCCGCCGCGCGGGCACTCCTACAGGCGCCAGGCGCGCCCGCTGCTGCTAAGTAGACTAGTCAACAAGCTGCCGCGTATTACCGGAAAATGACTATATTGTCACGAAAAAAGTGGCATATGCAGCCATTTCTGCCATTTCCGACCGTATATTCGATATTTTTGATGATTGAATAGGAATGATTCTTGTTTGTGTTTTGATTTCGGCCATCTTATAATCGCCCGCCGTTATGGATGACATGAATCAAAGCTTTCACGCTGCCTGAGCCCTGTCTTCATGACCACGCACAGATCGAGTCAAGAAAACTACAAAGCAACAAAGGGAAGGTAGATCGTGAAACAACAACAGGACACGTTCCGGCTGAATCCGCTTGCCGGGGCGCTGGCCGGCGCCGTGGCAGTGTTTGCCATGCAGGGCGCTGCGGCACAGGAGAGCCAGCCTGCCGCCGCGGCCAGTGCCGACACCAAGCCCGTGACGCTGCAAAGCGTGACGGTGACAGGAGCGAAGGATGATGGTTACAAGGTGGACGAGGCCCAGTCGGCCAAGTTCACCGCGCCGTTGCTGGATACCCCCAAGTCCGTCACGGTGGTGCCGGCACAGGTGGTGCAGCAGACCGGTTCCAACTCGCTGCAGGACGCGCTGCGCACCACGCCGGGCATCACCTTCGGCGCCGGCGAAGGCGGCAACCCGATCGGCGACCGTCCGTTCATCCGCGGCTTCGACTCGATGTCGAGCATCTATGTCGACGGCGTGCGCGACACCGCTTCGCAGACCCGCGACACCTTCAATATCGAAAGCATCGAAGTCATCAAGGGCCCGAGCTCGGCCTTTGGCGGCAAGGGCTCGGCCGGCGGCATGATCAACATCGTGTCGAAGCTGCCGACCAGCGAGAACTTCGTGCAGGGCTCGGTGGGCGTGGGCACGGACTCGTATTTCCGCGCCACGGCAGACGGCAACTACGTGCTCAACGACAATACTGCCGTGCGCCTGAATGCGCTGGGGTATACCGCCAACGTGCCCGGCCGCGACGAGGTCGACCAGAACTCCTGGGGCTTCGCGCCGTCCGTGACCTTTGGCCTGAACTCACCCACGCAGGTCACGCTGTCGTACTACCACCTGCAGGGCAACGGCATGCCGGACTACAGCATTCCGTATTCCCGCCCCGCCAGCCAGTCGAGCAAGGCCAACCCGTCGCAGCCGGCCAGTGTCGACCGCAACAATTTCTACGGCCTGACCAATCGCGATTTCCAGAAGACGCAGTCCGATATCGCCACGGCCACGGTCAAGCATGACTTCCGCAACGGCCTGGTGTTCAGCAACACCACTCGCTGGGGCCGCGCGACCAACGACTACATCGTCACCAACCCTGACGACAGCAAGGGCAACGTGCCGCGCGGCTTTGTCTGGCGCAACACCAAGAGCCGCGATTCGGCGACCGAGACGCTGACCAACCAGACCGACCTGAGCGCCAAGTTCGACACCGGCAGCCTCAAGCACACCGTGCTGTTCGGCTTTGAGTTCAGCCGCGACGATACCGATAACACCCCGTACAACGTGGTCTCGGCCAACCGGGCGGCGGCAGCGGGCATCTGCAACGCGTCGCTGGTGGCCAGCTTCGACTGCGCGCCGCTGGCCAACCCGAACCCGAACGACCCGTGGCGCGGCAGCATCAGCAAGATGCCGGTCACTACCACCACGACCACCAACACGCAGTCGGTCTACCTGTTCGACACGGTGGAGATCACCAAGCAGTGGCTGGTCAACGGCGGCATCCGCTACGACAACTACGACACGCACGCTTTCGCCAACGCGTACACCAACCCGAACACCGGCGCGGCCGTGGCGCAGCTGGATGTCCGCAACAAGTCGCACTTCTTCAACTACCAGGCTGGCGTGGTGTACAAGCCTGTGGAGAATGCCAGCATCTACGTGTCGTACGGCACCTCGTCGACGCCGCCGGGTTCGACCAACGGCGACGGCGCCGACAATATCACCGCGGCGCAGCGCAACCTGGAGCCGGAGACCTCGCGTTCGGTGGAAATCGGCACCAAGTGGGACCTGCTGGCCCGCCGCCTGTCGCTGACCGGTGCGATCTTCCAGATCGAGAAGAACAACGCGCGGGTCGCGGTTGACGCCAACACCACGATCAATGCCGGCAAGCAGCGCGTGAAGGGCTTCGAACTGGGCTTTGCCGGCAACCTGACCGACAAGTGGGGCGTGTTCGGCGGCTATACCTACCTGAACAGCGAGCTGATCGACAACGGTCCGCAGGCAGTCAACGCGGCCAACAACGGCAACCAGTTCCCCAATACGCCGAAGAACAGCTTCAGCCTGTGGACCACCTACCAGCTGCTGCCGGCGCTGACGGTGGGCGCGGGTGCGTATTATGTCGACAAGGTCTATGCCAACCCGGCCAACTCGCTGTATGTGCCGTCGTACTGGCGCTTTGACCTGATGGGCGCCTACAAGGTGAACAAGAACCTGTCGCTGCAGCTCAATATCCAGAACCTGTTCGACAAGACGTACTACACCAAGGCGCACAACCACTACGGCGCACTGGGCGCAGGGCGCTTTGGCATGCTGACGGCGAACTTCAGGTTCTGATTGCTACTGCGGCCGGAGTTCGACAACCACGGCCTGCACAAGCTGTGTGTTTCCCTCTCCCGCTTGCGGGAGAGGGTCGGGGCGAGGGCGGGGCGCCCCGGCTAAGTCATTCCGGTGACATGCCAGCGCCGGCCCTCACTCCCTGCCCGTCACCCGCAAGCGGGAGACGGGAGCGATCCGGTGGCTTCGGCAAGTCAAACGGCATATCGTCGTAATCAATCAGCCGCGACTTCTTCACGGCCCGGTATCCCCACCACAGCGCCAGGAACGCCGGCACGCCGATATAGGTCGCCACGATCTCCGGCCACCGGTTCGGAATATCCGCAAACGCCTGGTAGTTCTGCCCGGCCACGATCACCACGCACAGCACCACGGTAAAGATGGGGCCGAAGGGATAGAGCGGCGAGCGGTAGGCCAGCATGCCCACGTCATAGCCCTGGTGCACCAGCCCGCGACGGAAGCGGTAATGGCTGATGGCAATGCCCAGCCAGGCAAAGAAGCCGGTCATGGCCGAGGTGTTGAGCAGCCACAGGTAGACCGCCTTGTCCCCGAACAGCGAACTGAAGAAACACAGCGCGCCCACGGCGGTGGTGGCCAGCAGCGCGTTGAACGGCACGCCGCTCACGGTCAGCTTGCCGAACGCGCGCGGCGCGCGGCCGCTGACGGCCAGGCCGTAGAGGATCCGGGTCGATACATACATGCTGGAGGTGCCGGCCGAGAGCAGCGCGGTCAGCACCACCGCGTTCATCAGTCCCGCGGCAAAGGCCAGGCCGGCGTGGCGGAACACCAGTGCGAACGGGCTCACGCCCACGTCGGTGACGTCGTTGCGCAGCAGGCTGGGATCGGTATAGGGAATCAGCACCCCGATGATCAGGATCGCGACCACATAGAACAGCAGGATGCGCCAGAAGGTCTGCCGGATCGCGCGCGGGATGGTCCTGGCCGGGTTCTCCGCCTCGCCGGCGGCCACGCCCACCGTTTCCGTGCCCTGGAAGGAGAAGCCCGCGATCATCGCCACGCCGATCATGGCCGGGATGCCGCCGACAAAGGGCGCGTCGCCCATGGTGAAGTTGTGCCAGCCGGACTGCGGGCCGCCTTTCATGATGCCGAAGATCATCAGCAGGCCCACGCCGAGGAACACGATCACGGTCACCACCTTGATCAGCGCGAACCAGTACTCGGCCTCGCCGAAGCCGCGCACCGAGAACGCATTGAGCCCGAACATCAGCAGCAGGAACGCGGCGCTCCAGACCACGCCGGGCATTTCGGGGAACCAGTACTGCATCACCAGCTGCGCCGCGGTCAGTTCCACGGCGATGGTCACCGCCAGGCTGAACCAGTAGTTCCAGCCCAGCGCGAAGCCGAAGCCTTCGTCGACATAGAGTGCGCTGTAGGTGACGAAGGAGCCGGCCACCGGCATATGCACCGCCAGCTCGCCCAGGCTGGTCATCAGGCAATAGACCATCAGCCCGAGCAGCATATACATGAGCAGCGCGCCGCCGGGGCCGGCCTGCGCGATCGAGGCGCCCGAGGCCACGAACAGCCCGGTGCCGACTGCGCCGCCGATGGCAATCATGCTCAGGTGGCGGGCCTTGAGCCTGCGCTTGAGGTGGTCGTGCTCGACCACCGGGTGCTGGTGCTCGTGGGCGTGGGAGTGTGAGGGGGAAGACATCAGGGTCGCTGGACCGTCCGCCGATCCGGCATCTTGTGGAACCCGGACGGCAAAAAACGAAAAGCCGCGAGTTTACAGGGTCGGCCAGCGCGATTTGTCCGTGTCGGACAAATAAAGTCCGATACTGGTTTAGAGGCGGCACTCAGTCGCAGTCGGCAAGTGCTTTATCCGCCATGGCAGGGCGATTTGGCACCGGGTTAGGCGCCCCCGCCATGCATCGCGGTCAGGGGCGGCATTCGCGCCGCGCATGTCGCCGGAAAAGTCCGAAAATTGAAATTGAACGACCGTGCTATTTTGTGTATGCTTGTTTCGCCCAAGCGCCGGAAGGCGTTGCGGGACGCGGGAAAGCGGCAGGTCGGGCGGAGGGTTTACCCGCTCATGACGGCCGCCTCCCGCAGCAGTCGTCGGCCGCCGCCGGCCGCGCCGTGCAGTAAAAAATGAATTCGAGAATTCGAATCCCGAGACAACTTTTGACACCAAAGGAACCAGCATGACAGCGCAGTATCAGGTTCAGGACGGCGTAGCCGTCATCACGCTCGACAATCCCCCTGTCAACGGCCTGGGTCACAGCACCCGGCTTGGCATCGTCGAAGGCATGACCCGTGCGCTGGACGATGCCGCCGTCAAGGCCATCGTCATCACCGGCGCTGGCAAGGCTTTCTCGGGCGGCGCCGACATCCGTGAATTCAATACGCCCAAGGCCATGCAGGAGCCGACGCTGCACTCGGTGATCCGCGTGCTGGAAGGCTCGTCCAAGCCGGTGGTGGCCGCCGTGCACTCGGTCGCCATGGGTGGCGGCCTGGAGCTGGCGCTGGGCTGCAACTACCGCGTGGCGTCCAAGGGCGCCCAGATCGCGCTGCCGGAAGTGAAGCTGGGCCTGCTGCCGGGCGCCGGCGGCACGCAGCGCCTGCCGCGCGTGATCGGCCTGGAGGCCGCGGCCAACATGATCGTGTCGGGCACCCCGGTGCTGTCCGAGAAGTTTGCCGGCACCAAGCTCTTCGATGAAATCGTCGACGGTGACGTGCTGCCCGCCGCGGTCAAGTTCGCGCAGAACGTTGGCGCCGCCACCGGCCCGCACCCGAAGGTGCGCGACCTGAAGGTGCGCCACGAGAACCCCGAAGGCTACCTGGGCTTTGCCCGCAACACCGTGGCCGCGATGGCCAAGAACTTCCCGGCGCCGCTGAAGTGCCTGGAAGCGGTGGCCGGCTCGCTCAAGCCGTTCGAACAGGGCCTGAAGCAAGAGCGCGAGGGCTTCCTCTACCTGGTCACCACGCCGGAATCGCGCGCGCTGCGCCACGCCTTCTTTGGCGAGCGTGCCGCCAGCAAGATCCCCGATGTGCCCGAAGGCACGCCGACCCGCAAGATCGAGAAGGTCGCCGTGATCGGCGCCGGCACCATGGGCGGCGGCATCAGCATGAACTTCCTCAATGCGGGCATCCCGGTCACCATCCTGGAAACCAAGCAGGAAGCGCTCGACCGCGGCGTCGGCATCATCCGCAAGAACTACGAGAACAGCGCCAAGAAGGGCAAGCTCACGCAAGAGAAGGTCGAGCAGCGCATGGGCCTGCTGACCACCACGCTGTCCTATGACGACCTCAAGGACGCCGACCTGATCATCGAGGCCGTGTTCGAAGAGATGGGCGTCAAGGAGACCGTGTTCAAGAAGCTGGATGAAGTCGCCAAGCAGGGCGCGATCCTGGCCTCGAACACCTCGACGCTCGACGTCAACAAGATCGCCTCGTTCACCAGGCGTCCGCAGGACGTGGTCGGCATGCACTTCTTCAGCCCGGCCAATGTGATGAAGCTGCTGGAAGTGGTGCGTGGCGAGAAGACCGGCAAGGACGTGCTGGCCACGGTCATGCAGGTCGGCAAGAAGATCAAGAAGACCGCGGTGGTGTCGGGCGTTTGCGACGGCTTTATCGGCAACCGCATGATCGAGCAGTACAGCCGCCAGGCTGGCTACCTGCTGGACGAAGGCGCGCTGCCGGAGCAGGTCGACAAGGCCATCGAGAAGTTCGGCTTTGCCATGGGCCCGTTCCGCATGGGCGACCTGGCCGGCAACGACATCGGCTGGGCCATCCGCAAGCGCCGCGCGGTGGACAAGCCGGACATCCAGTATTCCAAGACCGCCGACCTGCTGTGCGAGATGGGCCGCTTCGGCCAGAAGACCGGCGCGGGCTGGTACGACTACAAGGCGGGCGACCGCAAGCCGTACCCGAACCAGCAGGTCAACGACATGATCGTGCAGCACTCGAAGGACCTGGGCATCACGCGCCGCAAGATCTCTGACGAAGAGATCGTCGAGCGCCTGGTGTTCGCGCTGGTCAACGAAGGCGCCAGGATCCTGGAAGAAGGCATTGCTTCCAAGGCCTCGGATATCGACATGGTGTACCTGACCGGCTACGGCTTCCCGCTGTTCCGCGGCGGCCCGATGCTGTACGCGGACCAGGTCGGCCTGTACAACGTGGCGCTGTCGATGAAGCGCTACGCCAAGGGCTACCACGGTGAAGCGTGGCAGGTCGCGCCGCTGCTGCAGAAGCTGGCGGACGAAGGCAAGGGCTTCAACGGTTAATACCGCCACACGGTTCAGCCTGGAGCTGAGATGAACACCACCATCGGACCGGACGATTGCCTGCTGGTGATCGACGTGCAGAACGACTTCATGCCGGGCGGCGCGCTTGCCGTGCCCCACGGCGATGAAGTGGTGCCCGTCGTCAACCGGCTGGCGCGTGCGTTCGGTCATGTGGTGCTGACGCAGGACTGGCATCCCGTCAGCCACGTCTCGTTCGCGGCCAACCATGCGGGCACGCAGCCGTTCCAGACGCTGACGCTGCCGTATGGCGAGCAGGTGCTGTGGCCGGTGCACTGCGTGCAGGACACGCCCGGCGCTGCGCTGCATGCGGGCCTGCACGTGCCGCATGCGCGGCTGGTGATCCGCAAGGGCCACCATGCCGACGTGGACAGCTACTCCGCTTTCCTGGAAGCGGACCGCACCACGCGCACCGGGCTGGCCGGCTACCTGCGAGAGCATGGCGTCAAGCGCGTGTTCTGCGCGGGTCTGGCGACGGACTATTGCGTGGCCTGGAGCGCGCTCGATGCGCGCGCCGCGGGCTTTGCAGCCGCGGTGATCGAGGATGCGTGCCGTGCCATCGACCTGGACGGGTCGCTGGCCAGGGCATGGCAGGACCTCGGCGCCGCCGGCGTTGCGCGTGTCACGTCCGCTGAACTGCTCAAGGGCCAGGGCTGAACCGAACCACCGAACTGAACGACACAAGAGATTCCGAGGAGCAAGACATGAACGAAGCAGTCATCGTATCCACCGCGCGGACCCCGCTGGCCAAGAGCTGGAAGGGCGCCTTCAACATGACCCACGGCGCCACGCTGGGTGGCCATGCCGTCCAGCACGCCATTGCCCGCGCCAAGATCGAGGCCGCCGAAGTGGAAGACGTGCTGATGGGCTGTGCCAACCCGGAAGGTGCCACCGGCGCCAACATCGCACGCCAGATCGCACTGCGCGCCGGCTGCCCGGTGACCGTGCCCGGCGCCACCGTCAACCGCTTCTGCTCGTCCGGCCTGCAGACCATCGCCATGGCCGCGCAGCGCGTGATCGCCGATGAGGGCGACATCTTTGTCGCCGGCGGCGTGGAAAGCATCTCGTGCGTGCAGCAGGAGATGAACCGCCATATGGTCCAGGAAAGCTGGCTGCTGAAGAACAAGCCGGAAATCTACTGGAACATGCTGCAGACCGCCGAGAACGTGGCCAAGCGCTACAACATCGCGAAGGAGCGCCAGGACGAGTACGGCGTGCGCAGCCAGCAACGCGCCGCCGCCGGGCAGGAAGCCGGCAAGTTCAAGGACGAGATCGTGCCGATGACGGTGCTGGCGGGCGTGGCCGACAAGTCCACCGGCCAGCTGGTGACCAAGGAAGTCACCATCTCCGCCGACGAAGGCATCCGCGCCGACACCACCCTGGAAGGCGTGGCCAAGATCCGCAGCGCCGTGCCGGGTGGCGTGATCACCGCCGGCAATGCCTCGCAGTTCTCCGACGGCGCTTCGGCTGCCGTGGTGATGAACGCACGCGTGGCCGAGGCCCGCGGCCTGCAGCCGCTGGGCGTGTTCCGCGGCTTTGCGGTGGCTGGCTGCGAGCCGGACGAGATGGGCATCGGCCCGGTCTTTGCCGTGCCCAAGCTGCTGAAGAAGGCTGGCCTGAAGGTCGACGACATCGGCCTGTGGGAGCTGAACGAAGCCTTCGCGGTGCAGGTGCTGTACTGCGCCGATACGCTGGGCATCCCGATGGACCGCCTCAACGTCAACGGCGGCGCCATCGCCGTGGGCCACCCCTACGGTGTCTCGGGCGCGCGCCTGGTCGGCCATGCGCTGATCGAAGGCAAGCGCCGCGGCGTCAAGTACGTGGTCGTGACCATGTGCATCGGCGGCGGCCAGGGCGCAGCCGGCCTCTTCGAAGTGCTCTGATGTCCGCTGCGGGCACCGGGCAGGCCAGGCCTGCCGACATGCTCGCCTGGGGCCGGGAGGTGCTGGCCAGCCAGCCTTTCTCGGTCCTGGTCGGCACTGAGCTGGCGGCGCTGTCATCGGGCAAGGCCGAGTTGCGATTGCCGATCCGCCAGGATCTGCGGCAGCAGCATGGCTTCCTGCACGGCGGCGTGGTCAGCTACCTGGCCGACAACGCGCTGACCTATGCGGGCGGTGCGGCCATGGCGGTGCCGGTGGTGACATCCGAGTACAAGATCAACTACGTGCGCCCGGCGATCGGCGAGATGCTGGTCGCCCGCGCCGAATGCGTCAGCGCCGGCCGCCAGCAGGCGGTGGTGCGCTGCGATGTGTTCGTCGTCAAGGATGGCGAGGAGAAGCTCTGCGCGGTCGCGCAGGGAACGATCGCGCGCCTTGGCGAAGGCGCCTGAGCGGCAGGCAGGGAAGGGCGCGGCAGCGCCCTTTTTTGATCGCGCCCGGCGCCTTCCACGCTGGCAAAAAGAATTCGCGGCACGCCACGCAGTGCGCCGCATGGAGACACCATGTCGATGATCCTTTCCCGCCGCGACCTGAATTTCGTGCTGTACGAATGGCTCAAGGTCGACGAGCTCACGCGCATCCCGCGCTATGCCGACCACTCGCGCGAGACCTTCGACGCCGCGCTGGACACCTGCGAGAAAATCGCCACCGACCTGTTCGCGCCGCACAACAAGAAGAACGACCAGCAGGAACCGCATTTCGACGGCGAGACCGTCAGCATCATCCCCGAGGTCGGCACCGCGCTGAAGGTCTTCTGCGAGGCCGGCCTGATGGCCGCCGGCCAGGACTATGAACTGGGCGGCATGCAGCTGCCGGTGGTGGTCGAGAAGGCCGGCTTTGCCTACTTCAAGGGTGCCAACGTCGGTACCAGTTCGTACCCGTTCCTGACTATCGGCAACGCCAACCTGCTGCTCGCGCACGGCACGCCGGCGCAGGTCGAGACCTTCGTCAAGCCGGAGATGGAAGGGCGCTTCTTCGGCACCATGTGCCTGTCCGAGCCGCAGGCGGGCTCGTCGCTGTCGGACATCACCACGCGCGCCGAGTACGAGGGCGAATCGCCGCTGGGCGCGCAGTACCGGCTGCGCGGCAACAAGATGTGGATCTCTGCCGGCGAGCACGAGCTGTCGGAAAATATCGTCCACCTGGTGCTGGCCAAGATCCCCGGCCCGGACGGCAAGCTGATCCCGGGCGTGAAGGGCATCTCGCTCTTCATCGTGCCCAAGTACCTGGTCAATGAAGACGGCTCGCTGGGCGAGCACAACGACGTGGTGCTGGCCGGCCTGAACCACAAGATGGGCTACCGCGGCACCACCAACTGCCTGCTCAACTTCGGCGAAGGCATGAAGTACCAGCCGGGCGGCAAGGCCGGTGCGATCGGCTACCTGGTGGGCGAGCCGCACAAGGGCCTGGCCTGCATGTTCCACATGATGAACGAGGCGCGCATCGGCGTGGGCCTGGGCGCGGTGATGCTGGGCTATACCGGCTACCTGCACGCACTGGACTACGCGCGCAACCGCCCGCAAGGCCGCGCGGTCGGCCCCGGCGGCAAGGATGCGGCCAGCCCGCAGGTGAAGCTGGTCGAGCACGCCGATATCCGCCGCATGCTGCTGGCGCAGAAGAGCTATGTCGAAGGCGGCCTGGCGCTGAACCTCTATTGCGCGCGCCTGGTCGACGAGGAAGAGGCCGCTGCGGCCGCCGGCGACGAAGCCGCGCATGCGCGCCTGGCGCTGTTGCTCGATATCCTGACCCCGATCGCCAAGAGCTGGCCGTCGCAATGGTGCCTGGAGGCCAACAACCTGGCGATCCAGGTGCATGGCGGCTACGGCTACACGCGCGAGTACAACGTCGAGCAGTTCTACCGCGACAACCGCCTGAACCCCATCCACGAAGGCACGCACGGCATCCAGGGCCTGGACCTGCTGGGCCGCAAGGTGGTGATGAAGGACGGCGCCGCCTTCAAGCTGCTGGGCGAGCGCGTGCAGGACACCATCGCCCGCGCGCTCGCCGCCGGCAATGCCGAGTTGTCGCAGCAGGCAGGCGCCCTCGGCGCCGCCACCAAGCGCCTGGCCGAGGTCACGCAGGCGCTGTGGAGCGCGGGCGAGCCCAACGTGACGCTGGCCAATGCCTCGGTCTACCTGGAGGCCTTCGGGCACGTGGTGGTGGCGTGGATCTGGCTGGAACAGGCACTGCTGGCGCAAGCCGCGCTGCCGCGCGCGAACGGCAAGGAAGACGAGGACTTCTACCGCGGCAAGCTGGCCGCGGCGGCCTACTTCTTCCGCTGGGAGCTGCCCAAGGCGGGCCCGCAGCTGGCGCTGCTTGAATCGCTCGACCGCACCACGCTCGACATGCAGGACGCGTGGTTCTGAGCGGCGCTTGCCCATCCCCGAACACTACAGAACGAAGGAAGACAATATGCGTACCATCCAGCAACTGTTTGACCTGAAAGGCAAGACCGCGCTGATCACCGGCGGCTCGCGCGGGCTTGGCCTGCAGATTGCCGAGGCGCTGGGCGAGCAGGGCGCGCGCCTGGTGCTGTCGGCGCGCAAGGCCGACGAGCTGCAGGCGGCGCAGGCGCACCTGAAGTCGCTCGGCATCGAGGCCGACTGGATCGCCGCCGACGGCTCGCAGGAGTCGGAGGTCGCGCGCCTGGCGGACGAAGCCATCGCCAGACTGGGCCACGTCGACATCCTGGTCAACAACGCCGGCGCCACCTGGGGCGCCCCGGCCGAAGACCATCCGGTCGAAGCCTGGGACAAGGTGATGAACCTGAACATCCGCGGCCTGTTCCTGCTGAGCCAGCGCATCGGCAAGCTGTCGATGATCCCGCGCCGCTACGGCCGCATCATCAACGTGGCGTCGATCGCAGGCCTGGCCGGCAACCCGCCGGGCAGCATGGAGACCATTGCCTACAACACCTCCAAGGGTGCGGTGGTCAATTTCACGCGCACGCTGGCGGCCGAGTGGGGCGAGCACAACATCACCGTCAACGCGCTGGCGCCGGGCTTCTTCCCGTCGAAGATGACCAAGGGCTCGCTCGAGCGCATGGGCGTTGAGGCGATGTGCGCCGGCGTGCCGCTGCATCGCCTGGGCGACGATGAAGACCTGAAGGGCGCCGCGCTGCTGTTTGCCAGCGACGCCGGCAAGCACATCACCGGCCAGATCCTGGCGGTGGACGGCGGCGTCAGCGCGGTCTGAGCCGGGCAGGGCGCATTCCGGGCAAGCCGCACCGTGCGGCTTGGCGGAATCCCGGATTGCCCTCAAACTTGGGGCCGGCGCGAGGCCTCGGCCTCGCCGGCACCTAATTCTCGGACTCGCAATTGCCATGAACCAGTTCAAAGGCCCCCTGACCCACATCCCCTTCCTTGCCGACCTCGGCGTGACCTGCAGCCTCGCCGAAGGCGGCCGCAGCGAGATCGCGCTGCCGATCGAGAAGCGCCATCAGAACAGCTGGGACATGGCCCACGGCGGCGTGATCATGACGCTGCTCGACGTGGCCATGGCAGTGGCCGGCCGCAGCAGCGACGCGGACGGCCGGGGCGTGGTCACGATCGAGATGAAGACCAGCTTCATGGCGCCGGGGCGCGGCGCGCTGACCGCGCGCGGCACTACCGTGCACCGCACCACCACCATGGTGTTCTGCGAAGGCGAGATCGTCGATGCCGACGGCAAGACCGTGGCGCGCGGCTCGGGCACCTTCAAGTACATCCGGCGCATGCCGCCGCAGCGCCCGGGTGAAACCGATACCGGTGCCGACGGCTGAGCGCCGGCGCCTATGCAGCAGACGGGGCAGCGCGGCTGTCCCTCCCGACGCAGTATTCAAGCCGTTCCAGTTTCCTACTGAAAGGAATCGACCATGTCCAAAACGTTCAAGCGCATCGTCCTGGCCTCGCGTCCCGAAGGCGCGGTGACGCCGGCCAATTTCCGCCTGGAAGAAGTGCCCGTGCCGCAGATCGCCGACGGCCAGGTGCTGGTGCGCAACCACTACCTGTCGCTGGACCCGTACATGCGCGGCCGCATGAACGACAGCAAGTCCTATGCCGCGCCGCAGCCGCTCGATGAGGTCATGATCGGCGGGACCGTGGGCGAAGTGGTGGAAAGCAGGAACAGCAAGTTCAAGCCGGGCGACAAGGTGGTCGGCATGTTCGGCTGGCAGGAGATGGGCGTCAGCGACGGCACCGGCCTGCAGCCGGTCGACACCACGCATATCCCGCTGTCGGCCTACCTCGGTTCGGTCGGCATGCCGGGAGTGACCGCCTGGTATGGCCTGAACAAGATCATCCTGCCCAAGCCGGGCAAGACCATCGCGGTCAGCGCGGCCTCCGGCGCGGTGGGCAGCGTGGTCGGGCAGCTGGCCAAGCTGGCCGGCTGCCGCGCGGTCGGCTTTGCCGGCGGCAAGGACAAGTGCGACTACGTGGTCAATGAGCTGGGCTTCGATGCCTGCATCGACTACAAGGCGGCCAAGGATCCCAAGGAGCTCTACAAGATGCTCAAGGAAGCCACCCCGGACGGCATCGACGGCTATTTCGAGAATGTCGGCGGCGATATCCTGGACGCCGTGCTGACGCGCATGAACGCCTTCGGCCGCATCGCCATGTGCGGCATGATCGCGGGCTATGACGGCCAGCCGCTGCCGCTGAAGAACCCGCAGCTGATCCTGGTGTCGCGCCTGACCATCGAAGGCTTTATCGTCTCCGAGCATATGGAAGTCTGGCCGCAGGCACTGAAGGAACTGGGCACCGCCGTCGCACAGGGCAAGCTCAAGTTCCGCGAGAGCATTGCCGAAGGCCTGGCCAGCGCACCGGAAGCCTTTATCGGCCTGCTCAAGGGCAAGAACTTCGGCAAGCAGCTGGTCAAGCTGGTCTGACCGGCGCATGCAGGGCCGCGGCGCGCCTGCCGGGCACGCCGCGGGCAACGGATTTCACCAAAAAAATGGAGACACCGATGAATGCCCCGCAAGCCCCGCAAATCCAGAGCGACGACGAGATCGGCGCCGGCCTGCCCGAAGAGGTCAAGGCCCGCTACCGCAACCTGCCGCGCCCGCCGCAGTTCGCCACCGCCGCCGAAGAGCGCCTGCACCGCAAGCAGCGCCTGGCCGCGGCCTTCCGGCTGTTTTCCAGGTTCGGTTTCGACGAAGGCGTGGCCGGCCATATCACCGCGCGCGACCCGGAGTTTCCCGATACCTTCTGGGTCAATCCCTTCGGCGTCCATTTCAGCCAGGTCAAGGTCTCCAACCTGATCCGCTGCGACCACCACGGCGACGTGGTCGAGGGCGACTACCCGGTCAATGCCGCGGCCTTCGCCATCCATTCGCGCGTGCACCAGACCCGCTCCGACGCGGTCGCGGCAGCGCATTCGCACAGCACCCATGGCCGCGCGTGGTCCACGTTGGGCCGCCCGCTCGATCCGCTCACGCAGGACGTGTGCGCGTTCTACCAGGACCATGCGGTCTATGACGATTTCGGCGGCGTGGTGGTGGAGCTCGACGAGGGCCAGCGCATCGCCAATGCGCTGGGCCAGAACAAGGCCGCCATCCTGCAGAACCATGGCCTGCTGACGGTCGGCAAGACCGTGGACGAAGCCGCCTGGTGGTTCATCACCATGGAGCGCTCCTGCCAGGTCCAGTTGCTGGCCGAAGCCGCCGCGGCGCGCACCCAGGCGCCGCTCAAGCTGATCTCCGATGCGGCCGCGCGCCAGGCCTATTCGATCGTCGGCACGGCGCAGGCGGGCTGGTTCCAGTTCCAGCCGCTCTATGCCCGCATCGTCAAGGAACAGCCGGACCTGCTGGACTGAACCGCACGGCACCCGCTGGCAAACATGGAGTTGGATCGCATGGCCGACATCATTCTTCACCAGTACGCAACTTCGCCATTCGCCGAGAAGGTCCGCCTGCTGCTGGGCGCCAAGGGACTGGCGTGGCAGGCGGTGGAAATCCCCGCCATCCTGCCCAAGCCTGACCTGCTGGCGCTGACCGGCGGCTACCGCCGCACGCCGGTGCTGCAGGTCGGTGCCGATATCTACTGCGATACCGCGCTGATCTGCGAGGTGCTGGACGCGCTGGCGCCCACGCCGGCGCTGTATCCGCCGGCCCAGGCTGCGGCGGCGCGGGTCGCGGCAGCCTGGTTCGATGCGGCGCTGTTCACGGCTTCGGTGACCTATGTGTTCCAGCCGGCCGGCGTTGCCAGCATGCTGGGCCACCTGTCGCCGGCGCAGGTCCAGGCCTTTAGCGCGGACCGCAAGGCCATGCGCGGCGACACCAATGCGCTGCGCATGCCGTTGCCCGAAGCCACCGCGCTGCTGCATGAAACGTTCGGCCAACTGGAAACGCAGTTCGCGGCCGGGATCGGGCATGTGGCCGGGCCGGCGCTGTCGGTTGCCGATTTCTCGCTGTACCACAACCTCTGGTTTATCCGCCGCGCCGGCGCGCTGGCGCAGCTGCTGGAGGCTTATCCGCGCATGCAGGCCTGGTATGCGCGCATGAACACCTTCGGCCATGGCCGGCCGCGCGTGATCGACAGCGAGGACGCGATCGGCGCCGCGCGCAGTGCCGATCCGCTGGCGCTGGATGAGGGCGTGGTCGTGGATGCAGGCCTGCAGGCCGGCGACCCCGTCACCGTCACGCCCACCGACTATGCGCGCGATCCGGTGGCCGGCGTGCTGCTGGCGCTGAGCGCGCGCCGCGTCACGCTGCGCCGCCAGGATCCGCGCGCCGGTGCGCTCAATGTGCATTTCCCGCGGCAGGGCTACCAGGTGCAGCGCGCCGCCTGAGCGCGCGCATGGCACACGGCCCGCCGTTCCCCAAACGAAACACGCGACAGGACAGACGATATGAAGGATTTCTCCAACAAGGTGGCTGTCATTACCGGCGGCGCCTCGGGTTTCGGCAAGGAGTTTGCCCACATTGCCGCCGATCTCGGCATGAAGCTGGTGCTGGCGGATGTGCAGGAAGACGCGCTGGACGCGACCGTGGCGGAATTCAAGGCACGCAATGTGCCGGTGATCGGGTTGCGCACGGACGTCTCGCGTGCCGACCAGGTGCAGGCGCTGGCCGATGCCGCCATCGAAGCCTTCGGCCAGGTCAACCTGCTGTTCAATAACGCCGGCGTGGGTGCGGGCGGCCTGATCTGGGAGAACTCCGAGAAGGACTGGGAGTGGGTGCTGGGCGTCAACCTGTACGGCGTCGTGCACGGCGTGCGCATCTTCACGCCGCTGATGCTGGCCGCGGCAGAGAAGGATCCGGCCTACCAGGGCCACATCGTCAACACGGCGTCGATGGCGGGCTTGCTGAACCCGCCGGCAATGGGCGTGTACAACGTGTCCAAGCACGCGGTGGTGGCGTTGACTGAAACCCTGTACCAGGACCTGGGCCTGGTGACCGAGCAGGTGCGGTGCTCGGTGCTGTGCCCGTACTTCGTGCCGACCGGCATCAACCAGTCACAGCGCAACCGGCCCGCCGACCTGGCCAACCAGGCGCCGCCGACGCGCTCGCAGCTGGTATCGCAGGCCTTGTCGGACAAGGCCGTCGGCTCCGGCAAGGTGACCGCCGCCGAGGTCGCGCAGCTGACCTTCGATGCCATCCGCGACGAAAGCTTCTATATTTATTCCCACCCCCAGGCGCTCGCCCCCGTGCGCCAGCGCTTCGAGGACATCGTCGGGCAGCGCAATCCCGGCGATCCGTTTGCCGACAAGCCCGAGGTCCGCGCGGGCCTCGTTGCCGCGCTGCGCGGCTGACGCCAGCACAACGCCACAACGAGGAGGACCGCATATGGAGAACAACATGGCTGCCCCCGCCGCCGTGATCCGCCACCTGCAGTACGCCACGCTGCCCAACGGCACCCGCCTGCACTACGCCAGCGCGGGCGAGCGCGGCAAGCCGCTGATGCTGTTCGTGCACGGCTTTCCTGAATTCTGGTTCGAATGGGAGGCCCAGCTGGCCGAGTTCGGGCGCACGCATTTTGCCGTGGCGCCGGACCTGCGCGGCTACAACCTGTCGAGCAAGCCCGCCGAGGTCGAGGCCTACCGGCCGCGCCATATCGTCGAAGACCTGGTGCAGCTGGTCAGCGCGCTGGGCTATGACCAGGCCGTGGTGGTGGCGCACGACTGGGGCGGGGCGATCTGCTGGAACCTTGCAATCCAGTTCCCGCAACTGGTGCGCCAGCTCATCATCGTCAACTCGCCGCATCCGTACCTGTTTGCGCGCGCGCTGGCCACCGATCCCGGGCAGCAAGCCGCTTCCGCCTACATGAACTGGCTGCGCAAGCCGGGCTCGGAAAAGGCGCTCGCCGCCAACGACTTCGCGCTGCTGGACCGGATGCTGGCCGATGCCGACGGCAAACCTGCGGCCTGGTACACGCCCGAGACGCGCGCCAGGTACCACGCGGCATGGTCCCAGCCGGGCGAAGGCCAGGACGCCGGCGTCCATCCGCTTACCGGCGGCGTCAATTTCTACCGCGCCTCGCCCATGCACCCGCCCGGCGAGGGCGAGCCGCCGCCCGACATCTCGCGCCTGGATCCGGCCGCCTTTGTGGTCAGGGTGCCGACACTGGTGATCTGGGGCGAGCGCGACCGCGCGCTGCCGAAGTCGCTGGTGGACGGGCTGGCCGATTTCGTGCCGGACCTGCGCGTCGAGCGCATCCCCGAGGGCACCCACTGGGTGATCCACGAACAGCCGGAACGCGTCAACCAGCTTATCCGCAGCGCGCTGCCGGCTTGACCCGGACGTGCGGCTGCCCCGGGGCAGCCGCACATGACGTTCAGGTCAAACGCTCGCGGTAGAGCCGGTAGTTTTCGTCGTCGAAGCAGACGAAAGTGACCTGCTCTATATCTGGCGCCCCGGCCAGCGCCTCGCGCACCGCGGCGATGGCGATATCCGCCGCGCGCTCGCGCGGGAAGGCGTAGATGCCGGTGCTGATATTGGGGAACGCCAGCCTGCGCAGGTGATGCTGCGCCGCCAGCCGGATGCTGTTGCGGTAGGCGTTGGCGAGCAGTTCGTCCTCGCCCTGGTCGCCGCCTTGCCAGACCGGCCCGACCGCGTGGATCACGTATGGCGCCGGCAGGTGGCCGCCGGTGGTGATCACCGCCTCGCCGGTGGGGCAGCCGCCCTGCGCGTCGCGGATCGCGCGGCAGGCCTCCTTGATGGCGGAGCCGCCGGCCCCGTGGATGGCCCCGTCGACGCCGCCGCCGCCCAACAGGCCGCTATTGGCCGCGTTGACGATGGCATCGACTTCCATCCGGGTGATATCGCCATGGACTACCTGCAAATGCTCGCCGCTCATGTTGTCTCCTGCGCTGTGGAGGGAGGGCCGCCGGACAGCCGCTTGGTCGGTCTGACCGGCGGGAAGCTGCTGTGTGCTACATGGACTGCTCAAGCATACGCCGATAATCCGCGGCGCTGGCTTCTTTCGGGTTGGTCTTGTGGCAGTGGTCGACCAGCGCACCGGCAATCACCTTGTCGAACATGTCCTCGGTGACGCCCATCTGGCGCAGCCCGGTGGGCAGCCCCAGGCGCGCGGTCATGTCGTGCACGGCCTGCGCGATATCGGCGCCGTCGGGCAGGTGCATGGCGCGGCGCAGGCGTGCATAGCGGTCGTCGCGCACCACCGTGGGCGCGTCGGCATTGAAGCGCAGCACCGCGGGCATCACCACCGCATTGAGGGTGCCGTGGTGCAGGCCGGTGCGGCCGTCGATCTTCAGCCCGCCCAGCGGGTGCGACAGCGAATGCACGCAGCCCAGCCCCTTCTGGAACGCCATCGCGCCCTGCATCGATGCGCTCATCATGTTCAGGCGCGCGTCGCGGTCCTGGCCGTCGCGGGTGGCGCGCTCGATATGGCCCCAACCGCGCTCCAGGCCGTCCAGCGCAATGCCGTCCGCGGGCGGGTTGAAGGCGGGGGCCAGGAAGGTCTCGATGCAGTGCGCGATTGCATCCATGCCGGTGGCCGCGGTCAGCCCGGCTGGCAGTCCCAGCGTCAGTTCCGGGTCGCAGACGGCGGACTTGGGCAGCAGGTGCCAGGAATGGAAACCCAGCTTGCGGCCGTCGTCCAGGATGATGATGGCGCCGCGCGCCACCTCGCTGCCGGTGCCCGAGGTGGTGGGCACCGCGATCAGCGGCGCCGCCTTGTCGGTGATCCTGGCGCTGCCGCCTTCGATGGTGGCATAGGTGGTCAGCTCGCCCTCATGCGTGGCCAGGATAGCGATGCCCTTGGCCAGGTCGATCGACGAGCCGCCGCCCACCGCCACCAGCCCGTCGCAGCCGGCCTCGCGGTACTGCGCGGCGGACTTGCGCACCATGGCCTCGGTCGGGTTCGACGGGGTTTCATCGAACACCGCAACCTGCAGGCCCTGCATTGCATCGATGGCACGCTGCGCCACGCCCGCGGCGACCACGCCCTTGTCGGTCACCAGCAGCGGGCGGCGGATGCCGATGCGCTCGCATTCGGACTTGAGCAGGCTTACCGCGCCGAAATCCAGGTGGATGTGGGTCAGATAGTAGATAAACGCCATGTTTGCTTGTCTCCTGCCGGGATCTGCCGCCAAATTGTCTTCTGCACGGGCCTGAGCGGATGCTCGCCAGGCACGCTGTCTTGGGTTTCAATGGACCTGCACTACTGCGTTTCCGGAGTCCTCGGGACCGCTTCAGCCGATCATCGCGCAAAAACTTGCCGCGTGGCAGGCTGACAGCGATTTTTCGGGGTTATCTCGTACTGCCGGGCCCCTGGAACATCTGGCATCATACTAAAATCGAACGATCGTTCACAATTCGAACTTGTCCCGATGCGGGCGACGCGCCAGAGCTTGTGCGCGCCGCTGGCACCGGGTCCGGATCCGCGTCATTCCCTATGTCCGCCGCACCGCCTTCCAACCCTGATGCGCCCGCCACGCCCGGCCTGCCGTCCAGCCCGCTCGACCCGCAGGTGGCCGCGCTGCTGGAGCTGATCGCGCGCGCCAAGCGGCCGCCGATCCACGCGATGGAGCCCGAGGACGCCAAGCTCGCCTACGAGAAAAGCGCGCCGATCCTGGATATCAACCCGCCGCCCGTGCATATGGCGGAAGACCTGCTGGCGCCGGCGCGCGACGGCCACGCCATCCCGCTCAGGCTGTACACCCCGCGCGAGGCCAGCTGGACCGAGCCGCTGCCCTTGCTGGTGTATTTCCATGGCGGCGGCTTCACCGTCGGCAGCGTCGATTCGCACGATCCGCTGTGCCGGCTGCTGTGTGGCCAGGCGGACTGCATGGTGCTGTCGGTGGACTACCGGCTCGGGCCGCAATGGCGTTTCCCGACCGCGGCCAACGACGCCTTCGATGTGCTGCACTGGGTCTTCGCCGAAGCCGGCCGGCTGGGGGCCGACCCGGCGCGCATCGCCGTGGGTGGCGACAGCGCCGGCGGCACGCTGGCCGCGGCGTGTGCCGTGGAGGCCCGCAATGCGGGCCTGGCGCCCGTGCTGCAGTTGCTGATCTATCCCGGCACCTGTGCGCGCCAGGACACGCCGTCGCACCGCGCGCTGGCCGATGGCTACCTGCTGACGGCGGACATGATCCGCTGGTTCTTTGCCCAGTACCTGGACCAGGAAGCCAGCCGCGACGACTGGCGTTTCGCCCCGCTGGATGGCGGCGGCGCCGGCGCCGAGGTGCGCGGCACATGCCCGGCCTGGATCGCCGTGGCCGGCTACGACCCGCTGCACGACGAGGGCGTGGCCTACGCAGAGAAGCTGCGCGCCGCCGGCGTCGCCGCCACGCTGGCGGACTACCCCGGCATGATCCATGATTTCTTCAAGCTGGGCCGTTTCGTGCCGGCGGTGGCGCAGGCACATGCCGACGCCGTTGCCGCGCTGCGCGCCGCGTTCGGCACACCGCACAACTAGACCAGCAGCCACGGTCAGGGCCGCACCGGCCCCGGCCTTCCATTTTCAGCAGTGACTTGCAGCACAAGGAGACATAGTCAAATGCAACGCCGCCACTTCATCGCCCGCGCGGGCATCGCCGCCGCCGCCGCGGCACTGGGCCTTGCCGCCATGCCCGCCCAGGCACAGGCCGACAAGTTCCCGCAGCGCCCGATCCGCCTGGTGATCGGCTACACCGCCGGCGGCTCCACGGATATCCCGTTCCGCGTGCTCGCCGACAACGCCTCCAAGATCCTGGGCCAGCCCGTGATCGTCGAGAACAAGCCCGGCGCGGGCGGCGTGCTGCCCGCGCAGATGATGCAGACGACCGCGCCGGACGGCTACACGCTGGCCCAGGTCGCCATGCCGGTCTACCGCCTGCCGTACACCACCAAGATCAACTGGGACCCGGTCAAGGACCTGAGCTACATCATCAACCTCGCCGGCTATTCGTTCGGCCTGGTGGTGCCGGCCGATTCGCCGATCAAGACGATGCAGGAGTACATCGCCTACGCCAAGGCCAATCCGGGCAAGCTGACCTACGGCTCGCCGGGCTCCATGACCACGCTGCACCTGACCATGGAAGAGCTGGCCATGAAGCAGGGCGTGCAGTTCTCGCACATCCCCTACAAGGGCAATTCCGAGTCGATGCAGGCGCTGCTGGGCGGCCACGTGATGTCGGTGGCCGACACGCCGGCATGGGCACCGTACGTTGAGCAGGGCAAGCTGCGCCTGCTGTCGACCTGGGGCGAGAAGCGCTCGGCGCGCTTCCCCAACGTGCCGACGCTGAAGGAACTGGGCATCGGCATCGTGCAGACCTCGCCGTTCGGCCTGGTCGCGCCCAAAGGCACCGACCCGAAGATCGTGCAGAAGCTGCATGACGCCTTCAAGAAGGCCATGGACATGCCCAACTACCGCGAATCGCTGGCCAAATTCGACATGGAGCCGTACTACATGAACAGCCAGCAATACGCGCAGTTTGCGGCCGAGACCGTCAAGAAGGAAAAGGCGATCATCGAGAAGCTGGGGCTGGCCAAGGCGCAATAAGCGCAATCAGCCTGCCGCCGCCACCATCGATCCAGGCCGCCGCGCCTGTCGGCCCTGTCCGGCGGGCCGGCGGCCTGGTGCTTTGACAAGCCACGACAAACAAGGAGACCAAGCCGATGGCCAAAGAGGATTTCCGGCACAGCATCCCGCTGCGCGTGCGCTGGGCCGAAGTCGATCCGCAGTCGATCGTCTTCAACGCGCACTACCTGACGTACTGCGATATCTGCGTGACCGAATACTGGCGCGCGCTGGGCATCCGCTACCCGGAAGACGTGCTGCACGCGCATGGCGTCGACATCTTCGTGGTCAAGTCCACGCTGGAATACCACGCCTCGGCACGCTTTGACGACGAGCTGGAAATCCGCGGACGCATGTCGCGCCTGGGGCGCTCGAGCATGCTGTTCCGGGTGGAGATGTTCCGCGGCGACGAACACCTGATCACCGGTGAGATCGTCTATGTGTGCGCGGACCCGGCCACGCAGAAATCGGCGGCGATTCCGGGGCAGGTGCGGGAAATTATCGAGGGGTATGAGGTGGTGAAGCCGGCGGCTTGATTTAGCCGAGGACCTGACCAATGCTACTGGTTTGCGCCCCTCTCCCGCATGCGAAAGGGGCGGGGGAGAGGGCGGCGCGTGACTCGCGAGGGGGACCGGCTCTCAGTAGATAACGGAGCCGTCGCAACAACGAGGCATGGGCGGCTTACTTGTTCAGCCCAGCGTCCTCCATATACGCCCGAATCACGTCATCAAAACTCGCGTCACTCTGGAATCCCAGCGACAACGCGCGGTCCGCATTCCACGCCGCCGGCCACGTGCCGACGATCTTCTCCACGCGTTCCTCACGTTCCCACGTGACACGATCCGCCACCGCATTGCCCGCCACGCGGCACAGCGCATCGACCATGCCGGCGGCCGTCACAGACAGCCCCGGCAGGTTGATCACACGACGGTTGCCCAGCCGCTCGCCAGCCAGCTCGATCCCATTGACCAGCGCCGCCACGGCAGCTCGCGGCGACAGCAGCCACAGCGGCGTTTCCGGTGCCACCGGGCAGTTGGCAGCAACACCCGACAGCGGCTCGCGGATGATGCCGCTGGCGAACGACGACGCCGCCGCATTGGGCTTGCCCGGGCGCACGCTGATGGTGGGCAGGCGCAGCACGCGGCCGTCGACGAAGCCGCGGCGGCTGTAGTCCGACAGCAGCAGCTCGCCGATGGCCTTCTGCACGCCGTATGACGATTGCGGGTTCAGCGCGATATCGTCCTGCACCACCGGCGGCAGCTGGCCGCCGTAGACCGCGACCGAGCTGGTGAACAGCACGCGCGGCTGGTGGCCCAGTTCACGGCAGGTTTCCAGCAGCGCGCGCGAGGCGTCGAGGTTGACGCGCATGCCGAGATCGAAATCCGCCTCGGCCTGGCCGCTGACCACGGCCGCCAGGTGGAACACGGCGCCAGTGTTGATGTCGATGGCCTGGCGCAGCACCGCCGGGTCGGACAGGTCGCCCGTCACCACGCGCACACGCGCATCGTCCAGGCCTTGCGGCGCCACCACGTCCAGCAGCGTCAGGCGCTTGATGGCCACGGGCTGGCCGTCAAGGTTCAGGGTGCCGCGTTGCAGCAGCAGGCGGGCGAGTTGCAGGCCGAGGAAGCCGGCGCCGCCGGTAATCAGTACGTTCATGGCAGGATGGGAGCGGTTGTTCTTGGGGTTGGTCGCGATCAGCGGCCCAGGTAGGGCTTGAGCCAGCCGAGGCCCGCCGAGGTGCCGGCGCGCGGGCGGTATTCGCAGCCGATCCAGCCGTCGTAGCCGAGCGTGTCCATGACCTCGAACAGATACGGATAGTTCAGCTCGCCCACGTCCGGCTCATGGCGCTCGGGCACGCCGGCGATCTGGATATGGCCGATGCCCGCGATGTCGCGCTTGAGCTTCATCGCGACATCGCCTTCGACGATCTGGCAGTGGTAGCAGTCGAACTGCACCTTCAGGTTGGCCGCGCCGACTTCCTTGCAGATGGCCTGGCCGTCGTCCTGGCGGTTCAGGAAATAGCCCGGCATGTCGCGCGTGTTGATCGGCTCGATCAGCACGGTCACGCCCTGGGCGGCGGCAGCGCTGGCGGCAAAAGCGAGGTTCTCGAGGTAAGTGGCGCGGCAGCGCGCGCGGTCGGCAGCGGCAGGGATCAGGCCCGCCATCACGTGGATGCGGTCATTGCCGATCACGCCGGCGTATTCCAGTGCGCGGCCGATGGTGCCGCGGAAATCCGCCTCGCGCCCGGGCAGGGCGGCCAGGCCGCGTTCGCCTGCTGCCCAGTCGCCCGGCGCGGCATTGAACAGTGCCTGCGTGAGGCCGTTCGCGTCCAGGCGCGCGCGCAGCTCGGCGGCGGCGTGCTCGTACGGGAACAGGAACTCCACCGCCCGGAAGCCGTCGGCCGCGGCTGCGGCAAAGCGGTCCAGGAAGGCGTGCTCGTTGTACATCATCGAGAGGTTTGCGGCGAAGCGCGGCATTCGGAACTCCAAAGCGGTAGTACGGATCCGGCCCGATCGAGACTACGTCGAAAGCGGGCCGGCCAGGATCAGCGGTTGACCAGTTTAGCGGGCGTCAGCCACACCAGCACGGCGCCGACGACCAGAATTGCGGACAGCACGTACATGGGCAACTGCGTGCTTTGCGTCATGTCCTTCAGCGCGCCGACCATGTACGGCGACACGAAGCCGGCCAGGTTGCCGACCGAATTCACCACGGCAATACCGGAAGCGGCGGCAATGCCCGACAGGAACGAGGTCGGAAGCGACCAGAACAGCGGCGCGCAGGTCAGCACCCCGGCAGCGGCCAGCGACAGTGCGGCGATGGCCACCGTTGTATTGTTGGTGAACGAGGCAGCAATGGCAAAGCCCGTGGCACCCATCAGCGCCGGCACGATCAGGTGCCAGCGGCGCTCGCGGCGCGCGTCGGCGCTGTGGCCCAGGATGTTCATGACGATCACGGCGCAGATGAACGGGATCGCGGACAGCAGGCCGATGTTCAGGTTGCCGGTCACACCGCTGGCCTTCACCAGCGTCGGCATCCAGAAGGTCAGTGCGTACTGGCCGGTGACGAAGCAGAAGTAGATCAGGCACATCCACCACACGCGGCGGTCGGAGAACACCGCGCCCAGCGAGTGGCCGTGGGCCTTGCCGGCGGCGCTGGCGGCGTTATGGGCGCTGCGCTGGTCTTCCTCGATATTGCGCTTGAGCACGCGCTTTTCATCGGCGTCAAGCCACGGCGCCTTGTCGATGCCGTCGCGCAGCACGAACACCGTCACCACGCCGATCACAAGCGCGGGCAGGGCCTCCAGCAGGAACATCCATTGCCAGCCGCGCATGCCGTGGGTGCCGTTGAACGCGTCCATGATCCAGCCCGACAGCGGGTTGCCGAACATGCCCGCGATGGGGATGCCCGACATGAACAGCGCGATCATCTTGCCGCGGCGGTTGGCCGGGAACCAGTAGGTCAGGTACAGGATCACGCCGGGATAGAAGCCCGCTTCGGCCAGGCCGAGCAGGAAGCGCATCACGTAGAACTGGGTCGGCGTCTTCACGAACAGGAACAGCGCCGAGATGATGCCCCACGTGATCATGATGCGCGCGATCCAGATGCGCGCGCCGATACGATGCATCAGCAGGTTGCTGGGCACCTCGAACAGGAAGTAGCCGATAAAGAACAGGCCGGCGCCGAGGCCGAACACGGTTTCGGAGAAGGCCAGGTCCTGGCCCATCTGCAGCTTGGCGAAGCCGACATTGACGCGGTCCAGGTAGGCGACCACGTAGCACAGCATCAGGAACGGCATGACGCGCCAGAACACCTTGCTGTAGGCGCGTTTTTCGATCTGAGCTTCGGTGTCCAGCCGGGCGTTGCCGCCCAGGCTGTCAAGGGCGGGCACGCTCGCCGCCGGTTGGTTTGGATTCACGGTGGTCTCCGGGTATGGTGGTGGGTCTAATGCGGCGGCGCGCGGACTGCAGGCATGCGCGTCCCCCGCACGGTGGCCGCAAGGCAACCGCGCCGGGTGAAGCCGTCGTTTATCGGGGAAAAGCGGTTGTTACCAGCGCGCCTGGAAGGCGTCGCACAGCTCAGCCAGTGCGCCGTCGGGCAGCGCCGCGCGGGCGGCGAAGCCCGGCGAGTCTTTCATCGTCATCCATAGCTTGGCGGTTTCCTCCAGTTCTTCCAGCGCGAACGCGGCGCGCGAGACGCTGGATTCCCACACCACCGGGCCAAGGCGCTCCAGCAGCACGCCACGCACCTGCGCGGCGAGCGTGGCCACGCGCGCGGCCACGGCCGGATCGCCGGGGCGATGGTAGGGAATCAGCGGGATATGGCCGACCTTCATCACGTAGTAGGGCGTGAGCGGCGGCAGTACGTCGTCCGGTTGCCAGACACCGGCCAGCGTCAGGGCCACGAGGTGCGTCGAGTGCGTATGCACCACGGCGTGCGCCTCGCGGTTGTTGTCGTAGATCGCGCGATGCAGCGTCAGCGTCTTGGACGGCTTGTCGCCGGAGACCCAGCTGCCATCGGTGGCCACCTTGGCGACCGCGGCCGGGTCCATCATCCCCAGGCAGGCATCGGTCGGCGTGATCAGCCAGCCGTCGTCCAGCCGCGCGCTGATATTGCCGGCCGAGCCCACGGTATAGCCGCGCTGGTACAGGCTGGCGCCGATGCGGCAGATCTCTTCGCGCAGCTTGCTTTCGGTGCTCATCAGTGGCCTCCAAGCTGGCGCAGCGCTTCGTCAAAGAAATCCGGGCCGCCGAAGTTGCCCGACTTGAGCGCCAGCGCCAGCGGCTTGGCATCCAGCGTGACGGTGGCCGGCACGCCCGGTGCAATCTGCGCGCCGATACGCAAGGCGCGCACGCCCAGCGCCTGCACCACCGCGCCGGAGGTTTCGCCGCCGGCCACCACGAAGCGGCGCGTGCCGCGTGCCAGCAGCCCGGCGGCAACCGTGGCCAGGCACTGTTCGACCAGGTGTCCTGCGCGCTCGACGCCCAGTTCGGCCTGCACGGCCTTGACTTCGTCGGGGCTGGAGGTGGCGTAGATCAGCACCGGTTCGTCATGACCGGCGGCAAACGCCAGCGCCGCGTCGGCCACGGCTTCGCCGCGCGCCAGCGCGAGCGGGTCGATGCGCAGCGCCGGGCGGCCTTGCTCCAGCCAGCGCGCCACCTGGCCATTGGTCGCGCGCGAGGCGCTGCCGGCCAGCACCACGCCTGGGCCGTCGATGGCGGGAACTGCGTCGGCGTCGCCGCGCAGCGGCAGCAGGCCGGCGCGGCGGAAGTTCCCGGGCAGGCCCAGCGCGATGCCGGAGCCGCCGGTGATCAGCGGCAGATTGGCGCAGGCCTCGCCCAGCGTGAACAGGTCCGCGTCGGACACCGCATCGGCAATCGCCATGCGCACGCCGTCGCTGCGCAGCGCAGCGATGCGCTCGGCGGTGGCCTGCGCGCCGCGCGCCACCGCGTCGTAGCGCAACAGCCCGACCTTGTTCTTGCTCTGGCGCTGCAGTACGCGCACCAGGCTGGCATCGGTCATCGGCGTCAGCGGATGGTGCTCCATGCCCGATTCATTGAGCAGCGTATCGCCCACGAACAGGTGGCCGCGGAAGATGGTGCGGCCGTTTTCGGGGAAGGCCGGGCAGGCGATGGCGAAGTCGCTGTCCAGCGCCGCCAGCAGCGCCTCGGCCACCGGGCCGATGTTGCCGGCATCGGTCGAGTCGAAGGTGGAGCAGTACTTGAACACGAACTGGCGGCAGCCCTGCGCGCGCAGCCATTGCAGCGCGGCCAGCGACTGGGCCACGGCCTCGACGGCCGGGATGGTGCGGGACTTGAGCGCCACCACCAGCGCATCGGCTTCGCCAATGTCCTGCACGGCGGCCACGTCGGGCAGGCCGATGGTCTGCACGGTGCGCATGCCATTGCGCACCAGCGTGTTGGCGAGGTCGGTGGCGCCGGTGAAATCGTCGGCGATGCAGCCCAACAGCGGGCGATGGGTGAGGGTGCCTGCGGTCATCTTCGCTTCCCTCTTATTCAGCCTTGCCCGGCAGTTCGATGCCCGGGAAGATCTTGATCACGGCCGAGTCGTCCTCGCCGCCATGGCCGGCGGTGGAGGCCATCATGAACATCTGGTGCGCGGCCGCAGACAGCGGCAGCGGGAATTTGCTGTTGCGCGCGGTGTCGAGCACCATGCCCAGGTCCTTGACGAAGATGTCGACCGCCGACAGCGGCGTGTAGTCGCCCTTCAGGATATGGGGCACGCGGTTCTCGAACATCCACGAGTTGCCCGCGCTGTGCGTGATCACGTCATAGAGCGCATCGGGGTCCACGCCTTCGCGCAGGCCCAGCGCCATCGCTTCGGCGGCCGCGGCGATATGCACGCCGGCCAGCAGCTGGTTGATGATCTTGACCTTGGAGCCCGCGCCATGCGCGGCGCCCAGGCGGTACACCTTGCCGGCGATGGCGGCCAGCACGCCCTCGGCCAGCGCATAGGCTTCGGCGGGGCCGGAGGTCATCATGGTCATTTCGCCGCTGGCGGCGCGCGCGGCGCCGCCGGAGACCGGTGCGTCCAGCATCAGCAGGCCTTGTTCAGCCAGCCGGCGGCCCAGCGCCTCGGCAAAGCCCGGCGGCACGGTGGCGCTGGCGATCACCAGCTTGCCCGGCTGCATCGCGGCCGCGGCACCGTTGGCGCCGAACAGCACGGCCTCGGTCTGCTGCGCATTGACCACCAGCGTCAGCACCACGTCGCAGCGGCTGCCCAGCTCGGCGGGCGAGGCGCACGGCACGCCGCCGGCATCGGCAAAGCGCTGCAGCACTTCGGGGCGCAGGTCGCACGCGTGCACGTTGAAGCCGGCACGCAGCAGCGACTGCGCGACACCAAAGCCCATGGCACCAAGGCCGATGACGCCGATATTCCTGGACATGAAGGGACTCCTGAAACAGATACGGATGATTCGATGGTTCGGGCTTGCGCGCGCGTCAGTTGGTGGCGCCGTGCGCTTCGCCGCTCTCGTCCGCACCCAGCTGGGCCAGCCGGTGCGCGGCGTTGTACATGTGGTTCTGCGCGGCATTGCGCGCGGCCAGCGGGTCGCCGGCGCGGATGGCGGCGACGATGGCCTGGTGTTCTTCACGCACCTGGCGCGAAAAGTCCGCGCGGCGCGCCTCGTTGGTGCGGGTCACGCGCGTGGCCGCTTCCAGGTACTGGCTGAGGAAGGCCAGCGTCTTCAGGAAATACGGGTTGCCGGTGGCTTCGGCGATGGCGCGGTGGAAGGCCACGTCCTCGGCCACGCCGTCGCCGCCTTGCGCTACCTCTTCGTCGAGCCGGGCCAGTGCGGCGTCGATGGCTGCCATCGACGCATCGGTGCGGCGGCGGGCGGCCTGCGCGGCCACCTCGGCCTCGATCGCGCGGCGCAGCTCGACGATCTGCAGCACCGATTCCAGCGTGCCGGTTTCGGTGTAGTCGATGCGCAGCGGCCGGATGCCGGCCTGCAGCGTCACGAACACGCCGCTGCCCTGGCGCGACTCCACCACGCCTTCGTACTTGAGCCGGGAGATGGCTTCGCGCACCACCGTGCGGCTGACGCCGAATTCCTCGGACAGCACCGCCTCGGTCGGCAGCTTGGCGCCGCGGGCAAAGGCGCCGCTCTGGATCTTGTCCAGCAACTGTTCGGCGACGTTGTCGGTCAGGGCGCGGGCTGGGACTTTCTGGAACACGGAAGTCTCCGGGTCATTTGGTAATAAGGTCATCATACAAATTTGCTAAGGCGATGCCTCCCCGGGCAAACCCTAGTCTGGTGCGGAAAATGCCGTCTTTGATCCACTTTGGTGCGATATGCACGCCCCGCACCACAGGCGTATCATGAGCGCCCGCCCGGATTTCGGGCCCTGCCATTCAACCAGCCTGATTGCACCGCCATGCCAGTCACCGTCCTGATCTGCCCCTGGTCCGAAGCCCGCGAACGCGCGCGCGCCATCCGCTACACCGTCTTCGTCGAAGAGCAGGGCGTGCCGGTGGAGCTGGAATGGGATGAGTGGGACGAGCCGAGCTGGCACGCGCTGGCGCTGGCCGGGGATGGCACGCCGGTCGCCACCGGACGGCTGCTGCCGGATGGCCATATCGGCCGCATGGCTGTGCTGAAAACTGCGCGCGGCACCGGCGTCGGGGCGCTGGTATTAGAAGCGCTGATGGAGAAGGCGGAGCAGCTCGGGTACCCGGAACTGGTGCTCAATGCGCAGACGCACGCGGCGCCATTCTATGCGCGCGTGGGCTTTGCGCAGGTGGGGCCGGAATTCGAAGAGGCGGGCATCCCGCACGTGGAGATGCGCAAGCGGCTGGCCGGCTGAGCGCCGGAATCCTCGGTTCCAGCGGGCCTCAGCGCGGCGCGGGCACGATGCCGGTGTCGCGTTGCAGGTTCAGCTTGCCGTGGAAGTTGACGTCGCCGATGCGCCCGTCGGCGTCGAAGCTGCGCTCGCTCAGGTCGAAACGGCCATCGTGGCGCACGCGCAGCACCGTGCTGGCGCGCGTGCCGTACAGCGGCGAGCGGATAAAGGCCGACGACAGCAGCTTTTCCCATTCCGGCGCCACGCCCGTGGCAGGCAGTTCGAAATCCGCCGCCTGGCGCGCGTCGGCGAGCATTTGCAGGTAGGGCTCGGCGCTGGCGTTGGCCTGGCCGCTGTCGGCGGCCAGCACTTCGGCCAGCGCGCCCACGCGGCTGCGCACCTTGGGCCAGGGCGTGTCGAGCAGGGCGTTGGACAGGCCGTACAGGCCCGGGCGCAGCCGTTGCGGCTGGCGCGAGGCGGCGCGGTTGCTGTACCACCAGAGTTCACGCAGGTCGCTCGCCAGCAGGTTGAAGCCGTTGTAGCGGCCGTCTTCGCCGGCGAGGCCGTCCAGGTAGTCGAACGGTGCCTCGCGCCCGCGCAGGAAGCCGGCCACCAGCTCGCCGCGCGAGCGCGCGTCGGTGCGTTTTTCGGACGGGGCGCGGTAGTTGGTCAGTGCGGCGAAGCGGCCGTCGGCGTTGACGCCCATCCAGGTGCCGGGCTCGCCGATGACTTCCGCCAGGTCGCGCCCGGCCAGCACCTGCGGCGCATCCTGCCACCAGTGCGCGGCCGCCGCGGGGCGGACATAGAATTCATCGCGGTTGCCGGCGACGACCAGGGCATAGTCCGGGTGGGATTGCCAGGCAACCAGGATCAGACACATCGCTTTGCTTCCTTTGCCGCCGGGGGCGCTGCAGCGGCACCCGGCGTACTTCAGTCCAACGGCAGCCTGGACGCCTACAACACGTCCAGGTCGACAAAGTGCTCGGCCCGCCGCTCGCCATCGACCCATTGGTCCAGCCCGCTCTGCCGCCACAGGCCTTCCAGCGTGGCATCGAACGCGGGCGGCACGTCGGCATAGCACTCCATCCAGGTCTGCACGCCGGCGCGGGTTTCCGGCCTGCGCATCAGCGTACCACCAATTCCGGTTGCTTCGGCGACCGTCTCCATCCAGCGGTGCCAGTGCGGCAGCGCCTCGGCGGCAACGGCTTCCGGGACGCGGAAATAGACGTAGAGGTGATCGCTCATGGCAGGTCCTGTGGGTTTCAGCCAGCGGCCTGGGCGGACTCGCCCAGCGGCACCTCGTAGGGCAGGGTGGCGGTGGCTACTGCCGCGCCCTCGGCGCTGCCCAGGCGCAGCGCGCTGGCGGCGGCATCGATCTTCAGCTCGGCCAGCCCGGCCCAGCCGCCCTGGGGCGCCGGTGCGGCGTTGACGATCATGCCGCACGGCTGGCCCGGATCTTCCGGACGGTAGATTTCAGCCGCGGGCGCCGGCACTTCGCCTTCACCCTGCACCAGCCACATGCGGCGCTTGAGCGTGCCGCGGTACTGGCTGCGCGCCACGATTTCCTGGCCGGGATAGCAGCCCTTGCGGAAATTGACCCCGCCCACCAGTTCGAAATTGATCATCTGCGGCACGAACTGCTCTTGCGTGGCCGCGACGATGCGGGGCAGGCCCGACTGCACTTCCAGCCAGTCCCACAGCGCGGGCGACGCGCCCTGCAGCGTGGCGGCAAGTGCCGCGCGCACCGCCTCGGCGCGCTCGGCCGGCAGCACCAGCTGCCAGCGCGGCTGGCCCGCGCCATCCGGCAGGCGGATCACGGTGATGCCGTCGGCTTCGGCCACGGCAAAGGCGACCTCCGGCACGGGCAGGCCGGCAGCGGCCAGGGCCTTGGCAGCGCCGGCCCCGGCGAGGCCGAGGACCGCATGGGTGGGGGTGATGTCTGACAATTTGGCCTTGGAGCGCAGCACGAACATCGACAGGCGCTTCTGCACCGGGGCCTGGATGTCGGCCGACAGCTGCAGCACGATGCCTCCGGCATCGCGCCACATCAGGAAGGTGGCGAGCAGGCGCCCCTTGGGCGAGCAATAGCCCGCCAGGCGGGCCGCGCCGGCCTTCAGGTCTTCGACCGCATTGGTCAGCTGGGTGTGCAGGAAGCTGCCGGCATCGTCGCCGGCCACACGGACCAGGCCGAGCCCGGCCGGGCTGCAGACGATGCCGCTGCCGCTCAAGGCTTCAAGGGTTGCGGCGAGTTCCTGGGCTTGGGCATTCATCACTGGCATTGCGTGGCAATCGTTGAGGCAATTCGGGAGAGGGAAGGCACCGGTCGTGCGCCGTGCCGGGCGGGCCGGCAAGCGGCGCCCGCGCCGCGGCGCATGGTCGGTGCGAGGCTGCCGGTTATTATATGGGGCTATGAGATTTTCGGCCGGCGCCGGCAGCACGTGGCGGCAAGCGGTGGTGCGCAAGCCTTCCGACGAATCCGGCCAGCCGCCCCTATTCCTGATACATGAAACGATTTTTCCTTAGTCTTGGCCTGGCCATCCTGGTGTTCGCGCTGGCGGCCGCGGGCGCGTTCGCGTGGTGGGCCAATCACCCGCTGCCCCTCAGCAAGTCACCCGTGGAAGTGGTGATCAAGCCCAATTCCGGCGTCGCCAGCGTCGGCCGCCAGATCCAGCGCGGCGGCGTCGGCATGGACCCGCGGCTGTTCCTGCTGCTGGTGCGCCTGACCGGCCACGGCCCTGACCTGAAGGCAGGCGGCTATGAATTCGTGACCGGCGCCACGCCGCTGTCGATCATCGGCAAGCTGGCGCGCGGCGAGGTCACCCACTATGTGGTCACGGTGATCGAGGGCTGGGAATTCCGCAAGATGCGCGCCGCCGTGGACGCCAGCCCGGCGCTGCGGCACGACACCCGGGACATGTCCGATGCGGACCTGATGAAGGCAATCGGCGCGGCCGAGACCTCGCCCGAAGGCATGTTCTTCCCGGACACCTACCTGTTCGCGCGCGGCAGCAGCGATATCGACCTGTACAAGCACGCCTACCGTGCCATGCAGCGGCGCCTGAACGAGGCCTGGAACGCACGCTCGCCCGACCTGCCGTACAAGACCCCGTACGAGGCCCTGGTGATGGCGTCGATCGTCGAGAAAGAAACCGGCCAGGCCACCGAACGCCCGATGATCGCCGCCGTGTTCATCAACCGGCTGCGCAAGAACATGATGCTGCAGACCGACCCGACCGTGATCTACGGCCTGGGCGATGGCTTCGACGGCGACCTGCGCAAGCGCGACCTGCTGGCCGACACCCCGTACAATACGTACACCCGCACCGGCCTGCCGCCCACGCCGATTGCGCTGCCGGGGCTGGCCTCGCTGGCGGCGGCCACCACGCCGGCGCCATCCGACGCACTGTACTTCGTCGCCCGCGGCGACGGCAGCAGCCATTTCTCCAACTCGCTTCCCGAACACAACCGCGCGGTCGACAAGTACCAGCGCGGCAAATAGGCATTCCATGCGCGGAAAATTCATTACGTTTGAAGGCATCGACGGCGCCGGCAAGAGCACCCATATCGACTGGGTCGCCGACCGCCTGCGCGCACGCAGCGATATTGCCGGTGTCGTCACCACCCGCGAGCCCGGCGGCACGTCGCTGGGCGAAGACCTGCGCCAGATCCTGCTGCATCGCAAGATGCACCTGGAAACCGAGGCGCTGCTGATGTTCGCGGCCCGGCGCGAGCATATCGCCGAGGTCATCGCCCCCGCGCTGGAGCGCGGCAAGTGGGTGATTTCCGACCGCTTCACCGACGCCACCTTCGCCTACCAGGGCGGGGGCAGGGGCCTGGCCACCGAGCGCCTGGAAGTGCTGGAAGACTGGGTGCAGGGCAGCCTGCAGCCGGACCTGACGCTGCTCTTCGACGTGCCGCTGGAAACCGCCAGCGAGCGCCTGGCCGGCGCGCGCGCGCCTGACAAGTTCGAATCCGAGTCGCGCGCGTTCTTCCAGCGCACCCGCGATGAATACCTGCGCCGCGCGGCCCAGTCGCCGCAGCGCTTCCGGGTGATCGACGCCACCCGCAGCATTGCTGACATTCGCGATGAACTTGAAAAAATCATCGCAACTGTCTGATTTCTGGCCGATATATGCCTGGCGTGATAGACATGAGTGCTGCGCCATTGTGGAAGCTGCAATGACGGGGCTATCACAGGTAAAACTTGAAGTTAGATCACCAACCTACTGATTCACATGCTATATCCCTGGCAGAAGGAAGACTGGCAAAGGCTTGGCGCGCTGCGTGAACGGCTGCCGCATGCCTTGCTGATCCATGGCCAGCAAGGCATCGGCAAGCGCGACCTGGCCCTGCATTTCGCGCAGGGGCTGTTGTGCGAGGCGCCGCTGCCGGACGGCCAGCCCTGTGGCCAGTGCGCCGCCTGCCACTGGTTCAGCCAGGGCAACCACCCGGACTTCACCGTGGTGCGGCCCGAGGCGCTGGACGCCGCGGCCGAGGCCGAGACCGACGAGGGCGGCAAGAAGAAGGCGCCCAGCAAGATCATCCGCATGGAGCAGGTGCGCGCACTGATCGAGGCCGTGGGCGTGGGCACGCACCGGGCCGGGCTGCGCGTGGTGGTGGTGTATCCGCTCGATGCGCTGCAGACCGAGGGCGCCAACGCACTGCTGAAGACGCTGGAAGAGCCGCCGCCGTCCACCGTGTTCCTGCTGGTGACCGACCGCCTCGACCGCATCCTGCCGACCATCCTGTCGCGCTGCCGCCAGTTCTCGGCCCAGCGCCCGACGCCGGAGGCAGCGCTGGCCTGGCTGCGCGGCCAGGGCGTGGCCGATGCCGAGGCCCAGCTGGCGCTGGCCGGCGGTTCGCCGCTGACCGCGCTGCATGCGGCCGAGGCCGAGGAGCAGCCGCTGCAGCGCTGGCTGGTCGGCCAGCTGGGCGCCGCCGCCGCCTTCGACGCCGCTGCGGCGGCCGAGCAACTGCAGAAGCTGCCGGTGCCTGCCGTGCTTGGCATCCTCCAGCGCTGGACGTACGATCTCCTGACGCTGCGCCTGGACGGCAGCGCCACGCCGCGGTACCTGCCCAAGGAACGGGCCGTGCTGGCGCGCTGCGCCGGGGCCACCGACGCGCGCCGCCTGCAGGCCTTTGCCAGCCGGTTGAGCGCGCATCGCCGCAGCGAGAACCATCCGCTGGCGGCCCGGCTGGTGATGGAAGCGGTATTCCTGGAATACCGCCAGCTGTTCCGGTAGTACGCCTGGCAGTCAAAAAAAGCCATAACAACAAGCAGCACCGTCATTCAGGGGGTCAACCATGAACACAGCAGTCGCCGGCGCACCGCCCGCTGCGCCAACCGGCAGCGGGGCGGCATCGCGTCCCAATGTGCTGTCCTTGTCGATCAAGGACCAGGCCGGGCTGTATGCGGCCTATATGCCGTTCCTGGCGCGCGGCGGCATTTTCGTGCCGTCGAACCGGCCGTTCCGGCTGGGCGAGCAGGTGTTCCTGGTGCTGTCGCTGCTGGACCGGCCGCAGAAATACCAGATCGCGGGCCATGTGGCCTGGATTACCCCGGCGGGCACGCCGATGAAGACCCCCGGCGTCGGCGTGCATTTCCCCGACGACGACAACGGGCGCAACCTGCGCCGCGCGGTGGAGGAGATCCTGGGCAAGATGCTGGAGTCCGGGCGCCCCACGCAAACTTTATGAACGTTGTGAGGTTGTTATCACAACATTTTGATTTTCAATGAATTTTTCACTTCGAATTGCCGAGCTCCGCGACCTGCCGGGCATCGTTGCCATCTATAACAGCACCGTGCCCTCGCGTATGGTCACCGCCGATACCGAACCGGTCACCGTGGCTTCACGCCAGGCCTGGTTCGATGCCCACCAGCCCGGGCGCCGCCCGCTGTGGGTGTGCGAGGATGCCGACGGCCGCATGGCCGGCTGGATGAGCTTTTCAGACTTCTACGGCCGCCCGGCCTACGGCGCCACCGCCGAGGTGTCGATCTACCTGGACGCGCAGCGCCGCGGCCAGGGGCTGGGCCGCTACCTGCTGCAACAGGCCATCGACCATGCGCCCAGGGTCGGGGTGAACACGCTGCTCGGCTTTATCTTCGGCCACAATGCGCCCAGCCTGGGCCTGTTCGCGTCGCTGGGCTTTACGCGCTGGGGCGACCTGCCGCGCGTTGCCGTGCTCGACGGTGTCGAGCGCGACCTGATCATCGTCGGCCGCCGCGTGGACTGAGCCGCCCGCCAACAGAGATTCCCCATGTTTGTCGATTCCCACTGCCATATCGATTTCCCCGAGCTGGCCGCGCGCCTGCCGGAACTGCTGGAGAACATGCGCGCCAACCAGGTCACGCATGCGCTGTGCATCTCGGTCACGCTGGAAGACTTCCCGCGCGTGCTGGCGCTGGCCGAGCAGCATCCCAACCTGTACGCCTCGGTCGGCGTACACCCGGACTACGAAGAGGGCGAGGAACCCACGCTGGAGCGCCTGGTGGAGCTGTCCGCCCATCCGCGCGTGGTCGGCACCGGCGAGACCGGGCTGGACTACTACCGCCTGAACGGCCGCAGCATCGCCGACATGGAATGGCAGCGCGATCGCTTCCGCACCCATATCCGCGCCGCGCGCCAGACCGGCAAGCCGCTGATCATCCATACCCGCTCGTCCGCCGACGACACGCTGCGCCTGATGCGCGAAGAGAACGCGCGCGAGGCCGGCGGCGTGATGCACTGCTTCACCGAGACCTGGGACGTCGCCCGCCAGGCCCTGGATGAGGGTTTCCATATCTCGTTCTCCGGCATCGTCACCTTCAAGAGCGCGGCCGACCTGCAGGAGACCGCGCGCAAGGTGCCGCTGGAGCGCATGCTGATCGAGACCGATTCGCCTTACCTGGCGCCGGTGCCATACCGCGGCAAGACCAACGAACCTGCCTGGGTGCGCCATGTGGGCGAGTTCATCGCGCAGCTGCGCGGGGTCCCGGTGGAACAGGTTGCGGAGCAGACGACGGAAAATTTCTTCAATCTATTCAAGCACATTGACAGGGAGTCGCATGTTTGACATGAAGTTTGCCCGACGCGCCGCCGGCGCCCTTGCGCTGGCCGCCGCCACCCTGGCGCAGGCGGCGCCTGCCGACGACATGCGCAAGGCCGTCGAATTCGACGACGCCAACACCGTCAAGAAGCTGCTGGCCAAGGGCGTCGATCCCAACCTGGTGGACAGCCGCGGCAACCCGGCGCTGGTGCTGGCGCTGCGCGAGAAGTCGCTGAAGGCGGCCACGGTGCTGATCCGCGCCAAGGACATCGACTTCGACAAGGCCAACCCGGCCGGCGAGACCCCGCTGATGATGGCCGCGCTGCAGGGCGAGCTGGACATGGTCAAGCTGATGGTCGACGAGATGGAGGCCGAGATCAACAAGACCGGCTGGACCCCGCTGCACTATGCGGCCACCAATGGCCACAACAACGTGGTCAAGTACCTGGTCGACCATGCCGCCTATATCGACGCCGAAAGCCCCAACGGCACCACGCCGCTGATGATGGCCGCGCGTGGCGGCCATATCGAGACCGTCAAGCTGCTGCTGGACGAGGGCGCCGACATGCGCCTGAAGAACCAGCAGGGCATGACCGTGATCGACTTCGCCGAGCGCTACAACCAGGCCGAGATCGCCAAGGGCCTGAAGGCGCGCTGGCAGAAGCTGTACCCGCAGACGCCGATCGTGGCGGCGCCGCCGCTGAAGGCGCCCACCGGCGAGCCGGGCGGGCAGCGGCCCGCGGCGCAGCAACCCGCGGCGCAGCAGCCCAAGACCAAGGGCTGGTAAGCGCTGATGCCGGCGATGGCCGTCGGCGCACGCCTGCGCCAATGGGCGCGCGGGCTCAAGGCGAGCCTGCTGACGCTATGGTTTTGCAGCCGCCACCCCGGCACGCCGTGGAGCGCGCGGCTGCTGGCCGCGCTGGTGGTGGCCTACGCCTTCAGCCCGATCGACCTGATCCCCGATTTCATCCCGGTGCTGGGCTATGTCGATGACGTGCTGCTGGTGCCGCTGGGCATCTGGCTGGCTCTGCGGATGATTCCGGTGCCAGTGAAGGATGAATGCCGCGGCCGGGCCGATGCATGGCAGGCCACGCATGCAAAACGGCCGCGCAATCGCGCGGCCGCCGTGGTCATCGTGCTGGTGTGGGTGTTGCTGGCCTGGCTGGCGTGGCGCTGGCTGGCGCCGCGCTAAAGCGCGGTCAGACGTCGTCCGCCAGCCGCACGCCCGTGAACTGCCAGCGCTGGTGCGGATAGAAGAAGTTGCGGTACGTCGCCCGGATATGCGATTCGGGCGTGACGCACGACCCGCCGCGCAGCACCATCTGGCCGCTCATGAACTTGCCGTTGTACTCGCCCACCGCACCCGCGTTCGGGCGGAAGCCCGGATACGGCAGGAAGGCGCTGCCGGTCCATTCCCACACATCGCCGAACATCTGGCGCAGCACGCCTGAGGTGTTCTGCCGGTCCGGCAACGGCCGCAGCGCGCGGCCTTCAACAAAATTCCCGGTGGCGGGCAGGCCGCGCGCCGCGTGCTCCCATTCGGCCTCGGTCGGCAGCCGGCGTTCGGCCCAGCGCGCGAATGCCTCGGCCTCATAGAAGCTGACGTGGGTGACGGGGCTGTCCGGGTCGACCGGATGCATCCCGCGCAGCGTCATCTGCCACCACGTGCCTTCGCGTTCTTCCCAGTAGAGCGGGGCCAGGATGCCTTGCTCGCACAGCCAGCGCCAGCCGTCGGACAACCACAGCCCGGCCGTCTGGTAGCCGCCATCCTCGATGAATTCAAACCATTGCCGGTTGCTGACCGGGTGCGAGCACAGCGTGAACGGTGCCAGGTAGGCCTTGTGCCGCGGGCTTTCACAGTCAAAGGCAAAGGTCTCGCCGCGGTGGCCGATCTCCACCAGGCCGCCGTCAAAGCCGATCCAGTCCGGCGCGGGCCGAGGGTCGGCGATCACCGGCTCGGGCAGTTCCGGGGCAAAGGCGGGGCGCAGCGGGTTCTGCGCGAACAGATGCAGGATGTCGGTCAGCAGCAGTTCCTGGTGCTGCTGTTCATGCTGCAGGCCAAGCATGATCAGCGCCGCCTCGTCATCGGTCTGGGCGCTGCCCAGCAGGGTCAGCATCGATTCGTCCACGGCCTCGCGGTAGGCCAGCACCTCGTCCAGCGAGGGGCGGGTCAGCTGCCCGCGCTGCGGCCGCGGGTGGCGCGGGCCGACCGCTTCGTAGTACGAGTTGAATAGGTAGCGGTAGTCCGGGTCCACCGGCTCGTAATCGGGGATCCGCGCAGCCAGCACGAATTCCTCGAAGAACCATGTGGTGTGCGCCAGGTGCCATTTTGCCGGGCTGGCGTCGTCCATGGACTGCACGGTGGCATCGGCATCGGACAGGTCGGCCACCAGGGTCTCGGTGGCGGTGCGTACGTGGCGATACTGCGAAAGCAGGGCGGGTTCGTGCGGCGGATGGAGGGCGGCGGCTGGCAACAGGGCTGAAGTCATGCGGGCTCCCGGGAGTGGATCGGTCGATGACTGCAGGCGGCAGGACAGCCGCGGGCAAATAGCCGGGGCCGGCGCGCCGCCCATGGCACGCGGGGCGCCGTAGCGCCCCGATCCATCATAGACCCGATCCGTCCGCGGGGCGAGCCGGCGCCGTCCTGCAGCGCCGGCCGGCCACAGGACTTCAGGCGGCCAGGCGGCTGGCGTCGTTCAGTGCCGCGATTTCGGTGCGGGCGCTGGCCAGGCCGGCTTCGCGGAACTGCGGACCCATGGCCAGGCCGTGAGCACGCACGTAGGTGATGTCGGTGATGCCCAGGAAGCGGAACACGATGTCGACGGTCTTTTCGTGCAGGTCCAGCTCATTGGCATCCTGGCGCACGCCGCCGCGCGACGACACCACGATCACGCGCTTGCCGCCGGCCAGGCCCACCGGGCCGTTCTCGGTGTACTTGAAGGTGCGGCCAGCCTGCGCGATGCGGTCGATCCAGGCCTTGAGCTGGCTGGGGATGCTGAAGTTGTACTGCGGCACGCCCACCACCAGCACGTCGGCGGCCAGGAATTCGGCCAGCCATTGCTCGGTGCGCTGCAGCTCGGCTTCCTGAACGGCGTTCAGGCCTTCCTTCGGGCCGCCCAGCACGGGCAGCAGGTTGCCGGACAGGTGCGCCGGAGCGTCCTGGTCCAGGTCGCGCACGGTGACCTTGGCGCCCGGGTTGGCGGCGACCAGGTCGGCCACCACGCTGGCGGTCAGGCTGCGCGAAACGGAGTTGTCGCCAAGGACGCTGGAATCGATCTGCAGGATGTTCATGTCTATCTCCACAAGGGGTGCGGTTGCGATGGATGAAAGATAGCGGCTGGCCATTGGTATCGGTAGTGAGGCAAAATGCAAATGATTGTTCTACCGACGCAACGCCAGCCTGGCGGCCGCACGGTGATCCCGGAGCCATCCATGCAAGACCTCAACGACTTGTCCCTGTTTGCCCAGGTGGTCGAACACGGCAGTTTTTCCGCGGCCAGCCGCGCCTCAGGCGTGCCCAAGTCACGCCTGAGCCGGCGCATCGCCCAGCTGGAGCGCGACCTGGGCGTGCAGCTGCTGCGCCGCACGACACGGCAGGTGCGCGTTACGCCGCTTGGCGAATCCTTCTACGAACGCTGCCGCGCCATGCTCAATGAGGCCAAGGCGGCCCGCGAGGTCATCGAGCAGGCGCGCGAGCAGCCCGGCGGCACGCTGCGCGTGAGTTGCCCGATCGCCATCGCCCAGATCCTGCTGGCACCGGCGATCGGCCATTTCATGCGCGCCAACCCGGCCGTGCGCATCGAGCTGGAGACCACCAACCGGCGCGTGGACGTGATCGGCGAAGGCTTCGACCTGGCCCTGCGCGTGCGCGAGTCCATGGAGGACTCCAGCCTGGCCGTGCGCACCTTCGGTGAAAGCCAGCTGATGCTGGTGGCCAGCCCCGCGCTGCTGGACAGCATCGGCCGCCCGCGCACACCGCAGGCGCTGGACGGCATGCCGGGCGTGGGACAGCCGCCGCACGACGGCAAGCATGTCTGGAACCTGCGCTGCAAGACCAGCGACTCGATCCAGATTGCCTATGAACCGCACCTGGTCACCGAAGACTTCGTGCTGCTGCGCGAGGCGGCGATCGCCGGCGCGGGCGTGGCCATGCTGCCGCGGATGTATTGCCGCGATGCGCTGGAAAGCGGCGAGCTGGAACTGGTGTTGCCGCAGTACGACATGCCGGTCGGCACGCTGCATGCGGTGTTCCCCTCCCGCAAGGGCGTGACGCCTGCCACCCGGCGTTTTCTCGACTTCCTGGGCGAGGTCCTGCCCGAATGCGCATCCAAGGTCGGCATGCTTGAGCCGCGGCAGCCGGCGATGCACCGGCTGGTGTAGCGCAGGCCTCCCGGATACGGCATGGCGGGATTGGCGAGGTGGTGTGCCGGTCGCATCCCGGCCAGCAGGCAGTCTCGTATTTGCGGCTTTACCTTCACGCCGCCTCGCACTAAGGTACAGGGGCGAACCTTGCGCGTGAGGGTAAAGGCGCTTGGCTTCGACAACCAACTCGACAGACAACGGCAAGGAGAACGGCCATGGGTGGCTCTCAGGGTTCCCAGGACTTGGGCAAGGCGCTGCTGCGCATCGTGCTTGGCGTGTTGATCCTGATGCACGGCATCGCCAAGCTGACCGGTGCGTCCGGCATGGGCTTTGTGGGGAAGGTGGTCGCCGACGCCGGCTTGCCGGCATGGCTGGCCTACGGCGTCTACATTGGGGAAGTAGTGGCCCCGATCCTGCTGATCATCGGGCTGTGGAGCCGGCTGGCGGCGCTGATCGTTGCCATCAACATGCTGTTTGCGGTGGCGCTGGTGCATACCAAGCAGCTCGGCATGCTGTCCGATACCGGCGGCTGGGCGCTTGAGTTGCAAGGGATGTTCCTGGCCGCGGCGCTGGCGGTGGCCCTGCTGGGCGCGGGCCGGTTCAGCGTGGGCGGCATCAATGGCAAGCTGAATTAGCCCATCGGGTCAGATGGCGTACGGTGCGCCGGCGTTCCGGCGCCGGTGGCGCTTGCGCGTGGCGGCATGGCTGCATGTGCGCGCTGCCGCGGACATCATGGAGATGTATCGTGAAACCCTTCCGGCAGCTATTTCCGGTCGTGGCCGCGGCGCTGGTCCTGTCAGGCTGCGCCAGCGTGCCCGACATCAAGACCGACTACAACCGCAGCACTGACTTCAGTGCCTACCGCAGCTTTGGCTTCGTCGAGCATCTCGGCACCGATCGCCAGGGCTATGAAAGCCTGACCACCCAGTACTTCAAGTCCGCCGTGCAGCGGGAACTGACCGCGCGCGGCTACCGCTATGCGGCGCAGTCGCCGGACTTGCTGGTCAACTTCAATGCCCGGCTGCAGGAGAAGGTCCAGGTCAGCCCGGCGCCGACGCCGATGATGGGCTACTACGGTTATCGCGGCGGGCTGTATGCGCCGTGGCCGGGCTACGGCTTCTACAACGACGTCTATACCTACACCGAAGGCACGGTCAACATCGACCTGGTCGACCGGCGCCAGATGAAGCTGGTCTGGGAAGGCGTGGCGGTGGGCAGCGTGGACACCAGCGACAAGGCCAGCGCCCAGCAGCGCATCGACAAGACCGTGGCGCAGATCTTTGCCAAGTATCCGTTCCGGGCCGCGCAGTAGCGCGGGCTCGGGGCCAGCTCACGCCGCCGGCGTGACTGCCGCCCGGTCGATGGCATCCGCGACGAAGACCTCGGCCGGCTTGGGCGCGGACCACAGGTAGCCCTGGCCCAGTGGGCAGCGCAGCGCCAGCAGCGCTGCGCGCTGGGCGTCGGTCTCGACGCCTTCGGCCACGCACTCCAGGCCCAGCTCGCGCGCCAGGTTGATCATGTTGCGGCAGATCGCGGCACGCTGGCCATGTCCGTCGACATCGACAATGAACGAGCGGTCGAGCTTCAGCTGCGTGAAAGGCAGGTCCGCCAGCAGCTTGAGCGTGGCGATGCCAACGCCGAAATCGTCGATCGCCACGCCGTAGCCGAGCAGCCGCAAGCGGTTCAGCGCGACCGACAGGGCCAGCGTATCGGGCACCGGATAGCCCTCGGTCAACTCCACCGTCAGCGCTTGCCGCGGCACGCCGCTGGCGGCCACCAGGGCATCGAACGTCTCCAGCACACCGGGCCGGCACAGGGTTTGCGCCGAGGCATTGATGCCCAGCGTGATGTGGATGCCCGCCGCGCGCAGCCGCTGCTGCGCTGCCAGGCACTGGCGGGTTACGAAGAAGAACACCGGGTCGGCCGCGTCGAGCGCTTCGAGCCGTGGGATAAAGAGGTCGGGCTGCACCAGGCCGTGTTCGGGATGGCGCCAGCGCACCAGCGCCTCGGCACCGGCCAGCCGGCCGCTGGCAATCTCGTGCTGGGGCTGCAGCATGACCAGCAGGTCCGTGCCCGAGCGGGTGGCGGCGACCAGTTCTGCGTCGTCGGGCGACCACGCCGGCGGGGCGGATTCGCCCGCAGGCTGGCGCACCAGCGCATCGGCCAGGATCTCTTCCACTGCATCGCGCGACAGCGGCTTGCGCAGCGCGTGCACGCGCGGGATGCCGGCGGCGTGCGCCAGGCCGCGGTTTGAATCCAGGATGTCCTCCGCCAGCGCCGTCACCCAGACCCACACCGGCGCCGCCCCGGCAAAGGCATGCTGCCCGCGCCGGTGCAGCTCGGCAATCAGCTCGGGGCCGTTGCCGCCAGGCATTTCGATGTCGCAGAACACGATGTCGAACGGTTCGCGTGCAAGGATCTCGGCCGCCTGCGTGCCGTTTTCAGCGCAGACCAGGGTCTGCACGCCCAGATGCCGCAGCATGCCCTTGGCCGCGACGCGTTGGAACGGATGGTCTTCGACGACAAGAACGCGCAGCCTGGCGTAGCGGATCGGCATGGGGGAGGGGGAGGCGGCGGGCCGCCTGGAATGCAATTCGATTGGGGGTTGCCCGCATGGTAGCGCGGCGCCGCTGCGCCAACCACCGGATGGCGCAAAGTCTGGCGCCGCTGGCATCCGGAATCGCACAGGGATCGTAGCGCAATCGCCCCGGAAACGCGCTGCGTTACGAATATTTGCGCTTTCCGATTCAATCGCCGCCTGCCATAACCGCTACAATCGCTGCCCGTAGTTTTGAACATGGCATGTCGATAATGGGTTTTGGCTGGTTCGGATTTTCGACTTTCTGGATAGTGCCGCTGGTCTGGCGGCTGGTGACGCGCTGGCTCGCCGGCGAGCGCCGGCTGGCAGGGCCCGGCTCATTGCGCGTCTGGCTTGGCACGCTCACCGTGCTGTGCGCGAGCGCCAGCCTGGAAGCACTGACCAGTGGCAGCGATCCGGACTCGAGCGCCGGCGGTTCGGCTGGTCGCGCACTGGCCGGCATGATGGGCAACCTGTTCGGCTGGACCGGTGCCTTGCTGTTGATGCTGGGCGTACTGGCGCTGGCCGCGCCGATGGTGTTCGGTGAAACCTGGCGCAGCCTGTTTTCGCGCAAGCCGCGCCGCGCCGCCGCGCCTGACGCGGCGCCGGAAGAGCCGCCGGTTTCCTTTGCTGCCACCCAGCCGATGCGCGAGGCAGAGCGCCGCGATGCGCCGGCGGCAGGCAACCCCGGCTGGACCGCGCCCGCCACGCGCCATCGCAGCTTCGAAGCGGTTTCGGCGCGCCGCCAGCCCGCCTGGCAACCGCCGCGCCGCACGCGTGAATCCCCGCCGCAGCCGGGCGAGATCTGGCTGCACCACGCCGAGTCGCCGGGCGCGGTCAAGCCGGCGCGCAGCGCGCCGCCCGCACCCGCCGCGGCGGCACCGGCGCCGCGTCCGGCCCAGCCGGCGGCGCGCAGGCCGGCCCCGACGGCAGCCCCTTCACCGGCTCCGGCGCCGCGCCCGGCGCAGCCCCTGCGCGGCACGGTCGTCAGCAGCCCGTTCCGCCAGCCGCAGCCGCTGGTGCGTTCGGCGATTACGACGCTGCCCGAGGCTTCCGGCAAGGGCGTCGCCTCGGCCACTGCTTCCGTCACGGTACCTGCCGCCGTATCAGTGCCGGCCGAAGCCGCCGCCGTAGCGCCGGCCCTCACTGGTGCCACGCAAGCCGTGGCCGCTCCCGCGCAGCCGGTTGCCAGCGCGGAACCCGAGGCAGTGGCAGCGCCTGACGCATCTGTCATGGAACCGGTGTCTGCAGACACCGATATAGTTGGCGACATCGCGCCGGATTCCGTGCCGGCCGAAGCCGACGAAGCCACGCTTGCCGCGATCCGGCAGGAAGCCCTCGACCTGCTGGCCGAGTTGCAGGCGCTGGCAGGCAAGCCAGTGGTAGCGCAAGCGGCTGTGCCGGAACCGCAACAACCGGACGCGGCTGTGCCGGACGTGGCGCCGGACATTGCCGTCGACGCGGAACCGCACGCATTGGCTACCGTCACCCTGCCA